>NZ_JBHMIO010000007.1:0-194058 GCF_048060275.1 Micromonospora sp. LOL_015 | reverse complement strand
AGTTGGAGATCTTTCGCGTTTACGGATTACGTTAAACCGACCTGGAAATAGTTTTGGGAAGCCCTCCAGGGTCGACGGTGATCCGCTCGAATTTCATAACGGCACCGTAAACCGTGGTGACCCGGCCTCCCGGCCGGCGTTCAGCTTCTCTTCGGCCTCGGCGGTCGCGGTCGCGACTGGTGCGTAGGGTGGAAGAGGCTACCAGCACCAGCCCAACCTGTGAGTCCAAAAATGACTGTTAGGCGAGATTTATCCCGTACGGTCGGCGCGGGCGCGTCGTGGCTGACCGGCGTCGTCGCGTACGCGGCAGCGGTCGCCGTGGCGCTGGCGGCCCTTGTGGCGCCGACCCCGGCGGCCGCAGCTCCGCCGTACACGCTGGATGAGCGTGCCCTAGCGATCGCCTCGCCGTCACTGGTCTACGTCGAACTGGTCTACACCGGATACCTGCGGGACAAGCAGTCCGGCGCACCGCTGCGCGCGTCGCCGATCACGTTCACCCGGCGGTGCAGCGGCTTCGTCGTCGGCACCGGCGGCGAGGTGATCACCAACGGGCTCTGCGTTCGGCCGGCGAAGGACACCGCGGCGCAAAACGCCCTCTACTCGCTCGGACGCATCCTGATCGCGGAGAAAACCCTCGAGGCCGACGCACTCGACCGCTACGTCGCCGACAACCTCCGCCAGAGCATCTTCACCGGCATCGAGGCCGCGGACGAGCCGGACCATCAGGTGTACGGGCAGCTCGGCGTGGCACCCACGGGCGGTCTGACGGAGAGCCCGGCGATCCCCGGTGAGGTGGTCGAGGTGCTGGACGCCGACGCCGGCAACATCGCCCTGGTCAAGCTGGAACAGCAGAACCTGCCCGCGGTCGAACTGGCGTCGTCGGGCACCCTCGGCCCGGGGGCTTCGCTGGTCGTGGTCGGCTACGCCACCGACGAGGTCGATCCCCGCACGGCGACGTACTCGCTGCGCTCCAAGCCGGTGAAGGTCATCGGTACCGGCACCCGCGGCTCCGCGTCGCTGTACCGGGTCAACGAGGACGTCGGCATCCACTCGCTCGGCGGGATGGCGATCGACACGAACGGCCACGTCGTCGGGGTGCTCGACAACGACCTGGAACTGCCCGACCGGGCGAACCGTGCGCTAGTGCCGATGCAAACCATCACCGCGCTGCTCACCGAGGCGGGCGTCGACAACGCGTTGGGCGAGACCGACAAACTGTTCCGCAGCGGGCTCGACGCCTACTTCGCCGGTGACTACGAGACCGCCATCAGCCAGCTCGGCACCGTCGTAGAGAACGCGCCGGTGAACTCGGTCGCGCAGACGTACCGGCAGAACGCCACCGAACTGCAGAAGATCGAAGACAAATTTGCCGACGGAGCCGGCTGGCTGATCTGGGCCAGCGGCGCGGCCGGCGGCGCGCTGGTGACCGGGCTGATCGTGCTCGTGGTGCTGCTTCTGCGGCGCCGTGCCCGCCGCCGGGCCGCGTCGGTCGAGCTGGTGTCCCCGGCCGCAACATACCCGTTCTCGCCGGTGCCCGGATACCCGGACCAGCCCACGCCCGGGTACCCCTCGGCACCCGCCGATCCGGCCCAACAGCCGGCGCAGGAATACCCGCCAGCACCCATCTACCAGGCGTCCGCACCTATCTACCAGCCGCCTGCACCCACCTACCAGGCGCCGCCCGCCGCGCGACAGGGGACAGCGCCCGACGACCAGACGTGGCCCGACGACGAGGCGCTGCCCAACGAAGTCGGGCCCGACCCACACGGCCCCAACCGCCACCACTAGTTACAGCGCGAGCAGGGACAGCGGCTTCGGCTGGTACCCCTCCAGGTAGCGGGCCGGATCGGCGTGCAGTACGGAGGCGAGCAGTGTGCCGAAGACGTCCCGGAAGTCGGTCGTCGCCTTCAGGTCGCCGTCGTCGAGGTTGGTGAGGCTGGGCTGTTCGCCGTGAAAGCCCCCGACGACTCGGGGACCGAGTACGAAGACCGGTCCGGCGGTCCCGTGGTCGGTGCCGTCGGAGGCATTGGCGCGCACCCGGCGGCCGAACTCACTGTAGACAACGATTGTGACGTTGCGCCCGGCCGGGCTCGTCGCCAACCGGTCCATGAACAGTGTCAGCGCCCCGTCGACCTCCTTGAGCAGCCGCTCCTGCGCGGGCCGTTCGTCGGCGTGCGTGTCGAAGCCGCCCAGGCTGACCGAGTAGACCCGGGTGGGTACGCCTGCCTCGATGCACCGGTGCACGAGCGCGAGTTGGGTGGCCAGTGACGTCTCACCGCCCGTGCCGGTGGCCGGCAGGTGACCAGGCTCGCCGGCCCCGAACGGCTGATCGGACTCCCGTACCCGTCGGATCAGGCCGTCCACCCGCAGGAAATCGTGCAGCGCGGTCGCCGCCCGCGCCTGCAGGACGTCCTCGCCCCGCTGTTCGCGCCCGAGCGCGCGGACCATCTCCGCGCTGATCCCGGCGGGCAGTTGGGGTGCGCCGAGCGTGACACTCGCTCCCGCCCGCGTCTCGCCCGCCAGCAGTGGCGGAAGCACCGGCTCGAAGCTGACAGCCGCTTCCGGCGATGCCTGGATCCCGTCGAGCCAGCGCCCCACCCAGCCGGATCGGACCGGTGCGTCGGGCGACGCCGTCTGCCAGATGTCCATCGACCGGAAGTGGCTGCGGTCCGGCCGGGGGTATCCGACGCCGAGGACGACTGCCAACCGCTTGTCGTCCCAGAGCCGCTTCAGTCCGCCCAGCGCGGGGTTGAGGCCGAGCACGCCGTCGAGGTGCAGCACCTCCTCGGGGGCGTAGGCAAGCTCCGGCCGGGCGGAGTGGTAGGCCGGGTCGGCGTACGGGATGACGGTGTTCAGCCCGTCGTTGCCTCCGTACAGCGTCACGATCACCAGCGTGTCGGCCGGTCCGGGCTCAGCGCCCTTGTCGCCTTTGGCGAGCAGCTCGGCGATGCCCAGGCCGGCTGCGGCGAGCGCACCGCCGCCGACCGCGCCGGAGGCCAGCAGGAACGTGCGTCGGGTCAGCGGATCCATGCTAGTTCACCAGGTACTCCGGGCTGGCCAGGCCAAGCGTGATCAGCTCTTGCGGTGTCGTCGCCTGTTTCAACGCCGCGTACGTGCGGTTGGTCCAGGTCGGAACCACGAGTACGTCGGCCAACCGCTCCACCGTGATCCAGGCACCACCGGCCAACTCGGCGAGTACGCCGGCGAGGCCCAGCCTTACCTGGGCTGCCGAGGAGGTCAGCCAGGCGGTCCCGCTCGGCCAGCCGGCTACACTCGGCGGCGCGAACGGCACCTGTCCAAGACCTTTGAGCCCGCTGACGACAGTGTGGAAGGCCTCGCCGGAGAGTCGCGCCGGGCGGATGCCGAGCTGCCGCATTGCCCCGATCAGCCACTCCATCGGCTGTTTCACCATCCGGTAGCGCCCCGAGCGGAACTGGTCGTCTTCGACCAGGGCGCGCAGCATCGAGATGCCCACCGGGAACGCCGCGACCATCTCCCCCCGGGTGGACTCCGGGATCGGTTCGGTGGCGGACGCGTACCGGAACCACAGCCGGTCCGCGATGAACCGGGGGCAGGCCGGCCGGGCGGCGAGGTGGTCCACCAGCGAAAGCGCGTCGAACTTCGCGGTGGCGCCGAGGATGGTCTTGGGCCCGGCATCGTGGTCCTTGGGCACGAAGATCGCCGTCGCAGGCACGCTCAGGTCGGTCTTCCAGCCGGTCAGTGCCCGGCCGGCCGCCTTGACGTCACGTTCGCTGTACTGCCCGATGCCGAGCATGAACAGTTCCATCAGCTCTCGGGCAAGATTCTCGTTCGGCGCCCGTCTGGTGTTCGTGTGCCCGTCGAGCCAGTAGACCAGCGCCGGGTCGGTGACCAGTTTGCGGGCCATTGTGGTGAACGCCGGCGAGCTCCGCATCTTCTGGTGTTGCGCCAGCATGAACTGCGGACTTCCGACCTTCCGTATCGAAGTCGCCCAGTGCCCGTGCCAGAAGAACAGCAGCTTCTCAGTGGCCTGGTGGTCGGCGACGGTCAGCCGGTCGAGCCACCACCGGATGATCGTGTCGGTCTGCTGGCGGCGGAGCGCCTCCGCGGCGGCGCGCCGCTCGGCGCCCGGGTCGGGCAGATCGTCGAACGCGTCGGGGCCAAGCTCCGGCATCGGCGCCGCCGCAGCACCCCGGTCCTGCTCTCCGGGATCCATCAGACGCGCCACGGTGGCCGCGTACCCGGCCTTCGACGCGGCGGCCAACTCGGACGAGGTCGGACCGAACCCCACACGTCGCAGGAGCAGTGCGACGCTATCGCTCATGTGGATTAACGTACGCGACTGTGCCGGCGACCGGGTACCGCCTAGCGCCCGCGCCGCATCGCCACCCCGCGCCGCGTCGCCACCAGGCCCACCAGGTTGACAGGTAGGGCACGCAGCACGTCGGCGGCGGCGGCCAGCTGATCAGCGCGGGTGGAGCCGACCCGGGCCACCAGCAGCGTCGCGTCGGTCGCGCCCGCCAGCAGCAGCGTCTCCGCATCGGACAGTAGCGACGGCGCGTCGACCACAACGAACCGGCCGCTGAGCCGCATCGACTCCAGCGCCGGGGCCAGCGCGTCCGAGGCCAGCAGTTGCTCGCTCGGCCCCGGCCCGGCCGGGCCGGCCGGCAGGACGTACAGCGGCAGGTCCGGGTGCCGGTGCGTGGCCTGTTCGGCCGCGACCTCGCCGCGCAGCACGCTGGTCAGGCCGACCGTGTTCGGCACGTCGAAGAGCCGGTGTACGCCGGGGTTCCGTACGTCCGCGTCGATCAGCACGACCGGCTCGCCGGCCCGGGCGAACGCGATGGCGATGTTCGCCGCAGTAGCCGTTCTTTCTTCCCCCGACACCGAGCCGGTGACCGTGAGGCTGGCGAACCGGCGCCCGGCCGCGCGCAGCCGCAGGTTGGCCCGGATCTGCCGGAACACCTCGACGCGCGGCTCCGTGTCGTCGCCGGTCGCCAGCGGCGGTCTCCCCCCGCCGGCCGCGACGGCACCGAGCAGGACGGTGCCGGCGACCTCGGCCGCGTGGCTCTCGTCGCGTACGGTGCGGTCACGCGCGTAGCGGACCACTGCGACGAGGACTCCGATCGCCAGGCCCCCGGCCGCGCCGAGCCCGGTGTCGGCCGCGACCTGCGGCGTGGCCGGGGCCGAGGGCGTCGTCGCCGGCCGGGTCACCGAGACCTTGACCGGTGACTCGTCGATGCCGGTCGGCTTCTCCAGGCGCGCGACGTATGCGGGAAACTCCGCCGCGATCGCGTTGGCGATGTCGCGGGCGCGTACCGGATCCGGGTCACGGACCTCGACGGTGAGCACCGCCGTGCCGGCCGCGCCGGTCACCGTGACCCGCTGCGTCAACTCCGAAGGCTGGTACGGCAGTCCGAGTCGCCGTACGACGGCTTCGGCCACCTCGGGGCTGTTGCCCACCTCGGCATACGAGCGCACCCGCTGCAGGATGTAGTTGCCGCCCTCGTTGAGTTGGCCGATGTCGCGGGTGGTGAAGTTCGGCGCGAAGAACAGTTGGGCGTCCGCCCGGTACATGGGTTCCTGCTGGGCGGACGCGAGACCCGCGCCCGCGCCGCCGAGCAGCACCAGCGCCAGCACCAGCCACCGCTGCGACCACACGGCTCGCAGATGGCGCTCGAGCGTGAGCTGCTGCCACTGCTGGTGCCACTGCTGGTGTACGGATGGCGCGCCGTCGCCCGGCCCGTCGGAGGCAGGCCGACTGAGCAGCCGAGCCGGGGCGAACCGCCCGGAAAGCTTCACGCTGAACCTCACACCCCGCCGGAATAGCGGCGCAATGTTAGCAGCAGGTCCGCTCCGCTCATCGTCGCAAGGCCGTCAGCGCCGGGTCGGGGAGCCTACAATCGACGGGTCGCAGCGACTCGGCGGCGCCGATGCCGACGGCGAGCAGCAGCACCCCTGCGGCGCCCGGCCACAGGTAGAAATCGAAGAACCAGATCTGTACGGCGAACCCGACGATGAGCATCCGTGCCGTCAGCGACCTGAGCTTGACCAGCACGACCGCCAGGATGGACACGAACACCAGCAGCGCGAGCACGCCGAAGTCGTACCAGAGGGTGAGGTAGCTGTTGTCGAACGCCTGTGCCTGCCCGTCGGAGATGCCGATCTGCTGGAAGAACCGCACGTGCGCCTCCGGGCCGAGGCCGAACAGCGCGCTGCCGGCACCGTCCGTGATGCCGGACCACGCCTCTTCCGTACGGCGGTAGCGCGCCGTCGCCGAACTCGACCCGCTGACGTTGGTGAGGCGGGCCCGGACGAGGTCCGTCAGGTCCCGCACCGGCTTGGGACCGACGGCCACCAGTACGGTGCCGGCGGCGGCGAACGCCGCGACCGAACCGACGCCGCGCCGGGTGAACTTGCGCGGCTGGGCCAGATACCAGATGCCGAGCGCGCAGGCCGTGCCGATCCACGCGCTGCGCGACCCGGACAGCAGCAGGCCGACCGCCCCTGCGGCGAACGGCACCTGCCAGAGCCGGCCGCGCAGGCCAACGGCCACGCAGATCGCCAGCATGCCGTACGTGCCGTAGACGATCGGATGTCCCATGGTGCCGGCCGACCTGCCGGCTCCCGCCTGTGCCGTGAACGCGTTGCTGATGGCCAACTGGTCGAGAATCGGCCAGGTGCCGGACATCCGCTGGTAGACGGCCAGCAGGGTGACGGGTACGGCGACCCAGGCGAACGCCCGCGCCAGGCGGACCACCGGCGCACCGGCCCGCGCCTCGGCCACGACATGCCAGCCGACCAGCGCGTAGCAGGCCAGCGGCGCGACGGCGATCACAATGTCCTTCGGGCCGGTCCACCACATCAGGCCGGTGAGCACGCAGACCGCCGGGACCGCGAATCCCAGCATCCCGACGGACGGCAGCGGCGCGTACGGCTGGAAGCGCTGGATCCGGCCGAGCGCGGCGATCGCCGTCGCCGCCAGCAGCACTATCCATACCGGATCGACCGGGTATCCCGGATCGGCGGTGACCGGGACGAGCAGCAGGACCGCGAACAGCGTGTAGTTGAGCCGATCCGGGGTCCACAGCCCCCAGGCGAGCAGGCCGACCACGGCCACGGCGGCGAGCGCGACCGGCTGCCGGGCCGCCACCACCCCGACCGCGACGGCAGCCACCCCGGCGACGACCGCCACGGCCGGGTCCACCGGCCGGGACGCGCCGCGCAGCGTGGGCAGGTGCGACATCAGCTGACCGCGCCCAGCTCATCGAGGTACGCGACGAAGCGTGCGGCCGGGGACGGTTCGGTGGCGAGCTCCCGCCCGCGCCGTGACGCCTCGGCCGCGAGCCGCCCGAACGCTTCCTGGTCGGCGGCCAGATTCAGCAACGCCGAGGCGAGCGCACCGGCGTCGGGATCCACCAGCAGTCCGCCACCACCGGCGAGGATCTCTGTCGTGGCGCCCGCCCGGTAGCCGATCACCGGGGTGCCGGAGCGGAGCGACTCAAACGTCACCCGGCCGTAGGCCTCGTTGCGGGACAGCATCAGCGTCGCGTCCGCCCGCGCGTACAACGCGGCCGGGTCGTCCGTCCACGCGACGGTTTCGAGCTGCGTCTCGACGCCGTACCGGCGGGCCAGGTCGGCGAGGCCCCGCTGCGCTTCACCTTCGCCGACCCCGGCCAACGTAAGGGTGAACGCGCGGCCCTGGCGCGCGCAGATCGCCAGCGCCTCCACCGCGTCGGCCTGGCCCTTCTCGGCGCTGTGCCGGCCCAGCAGCAGCAGCCGCTCCAGTGCGACCGGACGGTCCGCACCCGGCCCGGAAACACCGTCCGGCCCGGATACACCGTCCGGCGCGGACGGACCGCCCGCGTCCGGCCCGGATTCGACCGGCGGCGGGATCACCCGCAGCTTCGTCCGCGCCGTCGGCACGGCGCTGGTGACCTGACCGGCGACGTACGCGGAAACCGCCACGACGCCGTCCGAGAGGCGCGCGATGAGCCGGGCGATCGCGGCCCGGGGCAGCACGGACCGCAGGCTCGGGTTGCTGAGCAGGCTCTCCCGCACCACCCAGACGTGCGGCACCTGGGACATCCGCGCGGCGATCGCCCCGGCTGGTACCACCGCCGAGTTGGTGACCACCACGTCCGGCCGCGTTCGGTGCAGCAGACGCCGGTATCGGGGAACCGAGGCGAGCGCCTGGAGCAGCCGGACCGCGCCGACCGCAGGGCCGTACCGCCGGCCCATCCACAGCCGGGTCGGCAGCACGACCACGTCGGCGCCGGCCGCGGCGAGCTGCGCGCGCAGCGGCCCGTCCCCGGGCACCGTGACGGTTACCTGGTGCCCGCGCGCCCGCACCGCCTCGCCGACCAGGGCGAGCAACGAACGCTCCGCGCCCATGAGATCGGCGGAGTGGCTGACGAACAGGACGTGCACGCTAGAACCTCTCCGTCGGGCCGTGCACTCCACGCAGCCCGTCCCAGTAGCCGGCGAGGACGGCGATCGCCCGGTGCCGGTCGTTGCGGCCTCCGGCGACGAGGCGGAGCACCGACCTGGCCAGGTTCTTGTAGTGGACCGGCTCCCCGATCAGGATCCGCCGCAGCGGACGGGGGTAGTGCTTGCGTACATAGAGGATCTCGTTGCGGTGATGGTAGTACTGCGCGCGAGGACTCGAACCGGCCAGGCTGCCGCCCCGCCGGTGCCACACCTGCGAGGCGCATACCAGGCCGATCCGACCACCCGCCGCGGCGATCCGCCGTACCAGGTCGAACTCCTCCTTGTAGTGGAAGAACCGCTCGTCGAACAGGCCGACCCGGACGGCCCAACCGACGCCGAGGAGGATGGCCGCGCCGGTCACCACGTCCACATCGTGCGCACCGACCTCGCACCCGGCGCAGCGCAACGGCCGTACCCGGCCGCCCGGCAGCGTCGCGGCGACGACGTACGGCTCCGGCCGGGGGTCATCCGGTCGCGCGGACGTCGTCTGAGCCGATGTGGACACCGCGTACCGGTCCGCATGCGCCAACAGCGCCGACAACGTGTCCGGCCGGGGTACGCAGTCCGCGTTCAGCAGCCAGACGAAGGCCGCGTCGCGGTCGTGCGCGACCCTGATGCCGGCGTTCATCCCGCCGGCGTAGCCGAGGTTGGCGTCGAGCCGCACCAGCGTCACCGCGTCACCGAGCGCGCGCAGCTTGGCGATGGAGTCGTCGGTGGAGCCGTTGTCGACGACGACCACCTCCGGCACGACGCCGCCGGCGGCGACCGCCCGGACGCAGCGGATCGTGTCGTCCGCGCAGTTCCAGTTGAGCACCACCGCGACGACGCGGGTTCCGTCGCTATCCACGCCCACTGACCCTGTCCCCCGCCACCCGATGACCGGCCCCGGACCGGACGGCGAGGCCCAGCACCGTGCTGTGCGCGGCGAACAGGGCCACCGACAGCGCGGCGACGCCCCACGCCCCGTACGGCGCGGCGACGAGAGGATAGCCGACCACCGCGGCCAGCGCGGTACCGAGCGCGATCACGGCGGTGGTGCGCTCGCCGCCGAGGTTGACCAGGCGCGCGCTGAGGACCTTACCGACCGACACCGCGACGCTGCGCGGCACCAGCAGCGCGCCGAGCAGCACCGCCGCCGCGTACCCGCTGGTCAGCACCCCGATGCCGGCCAGCCCGGCGAGCACCAGCACTCCCATGCCGACCGCCAGGTAGACGGCCCGGCGCAGCACCCTGCGCAGCCGGTCGGCCGAGCCTTCCTCGTGGTCGCGCAGCGTCCGCTGGGCTGCGACGACCGCGCCGGCCTGGGAGAATTCGATCGCCGCTACCGCCAGGGAGTAGATCGCCAGTGCGTCCGCGCCCTGGTAGCGGGCCAGCGCGAGTTGGTCGAAGCGGTACGTGAAGATCTGTGCCACCGCGCCGGTGTGGGTCAGGCCCAGCCGGGCGAGGCGTTCGGGCTCCGCCGAGGTGCGCCGCGCCATCGCGCCCAATGGTGCCCCGTGCGCCGCCCACATCGCGACGGCCATCACCGCCTGGCAGCCAAGCCAGGCCAGCAGCCAGACCGTCGCGTCGTCGACCGAGGCGAGGATGAGCACGAGGTAGAGCAGGGGCGCGGTGGCGGCGAACAGCGCGCGTTGGCGGTAGACGGCGACGAACCGTCCGAGGGTCAGGCCCGCCGCCGCGGGCATGGTGCCGGCCGCGACGCACGCCGCCCCAGCTGCCGCGAGTGCCGGCGCAGCCGCCTCCGCGTACCAGGCGAAGACCCAGCCCAGCGTGGCCGACAGCGGCACCGTGGCGGCGTAGACGGCGAGGCTGCGCCGCCCGGACCGCTCCCGTAGCCAGTCGCTGCCCTGCGCGAGCATGAACGTCTCCAGTGACAGGCCGCCGACCGCGACGCCGACGGTCGCGCTGGTCGTCGTCGCGACCAGCAGGCCGCGCTCTGCCGGCGGCAGCGCGACGCTCAGCAGGATGGCAAAACCGGACATGGCCAGCGCGGCCACGTACATCACCGTCGCGCTGCCGACCGCGCGCCGGATCGCGTACGCCGCTGGCCTGGGCCGGCCCGGACTGGACCGGCCCGGCCCCAGCTCTTGGCTCGTCATGCCCGCAGCCCGGCGACGGTGCCCCGGATGACGGCGGTCGCCGCGTCGGGGCGGCGGGCGAGCAGCGCCTTCGCGGCGTAGCCGAGCCGGGCCGCGGCGGCGAACGGCACCCGGTGCCGGTAGTGCTTGCGGAAGAAGACCATGCAGCTGCGGCTGGCGTGAAAGTACGCCGTGGTCGACTTGACCGTCATGTCCGCCGTCGCCCCGGTCGCCACGCCGCCGGTGTGCTCGACGGCCAGGTCCGGGACCGCTGTGGTCGGGATGCCCAACCGGGCCGCGCGTAGCGCTATGTCAGCCTCCTCGTAGAACAGAAAGAAGTCCTCGGAGAACCCGCCCAGATCCTGCCACGCGCGGCGGGTGACGAGCAGCGAGTGGCCGGCCGCGTAGACCAGTTTGCTCGCCCCTGCCACCCCGCTGGCGGGCGGTCGTCCGCTCTGGCCGGTCCACAGGTCGACCATGCCGAGGTCCGGTCCGCCGCCCGGTCCGCCCCCCGGCGCGACGCTGGCCGTCGCGCCGATCGCGCGGTCGCCGGCGCGCAGCACGTCGAGGGCCGAGGCGAGCCCGCCGCCCACGATCCGGGTGTCCGGGTTGAGCACCCAGATGACGTCGGCGCCCTCGGCCAGCAGCCAGGTGGCAGCGAGGTTGTTGCCGGCGGCGTACCCGACGTTGCCGTGCCCGGCGATCACCCGGACCGTCACGCCGGCACGCTCGGCGGACCCGGCGATCTCTGACAGTTCGGCGGTCTGGTCGCTGTTGTCGACGATCGCGATCGCGACGCGCGGACCGGCGGCCTGCGGACCGGCGGCCTGCGGACCGGTGGTCCGGCCGGTCACGATGGAACGGATGAGGCCGGCGGTGTCGGCCGCACTGCGGTAGTTGACGATCGAGATGCCGAGCAGACCGCTCACCGTGCCCCCACCGCACCATCGCCCGCCACACGCCCAGGACAGGAGTACGAAACAGGCTCCCGATCGACCTGTCAAGTGGCCTCGGAACCGACTCCTTCCTGGATCGGGTCGACCAATCCAACTGGATCATGCCGGCTCCGCCGAACCCGACTCACTAATTTGGAGCAATCGCATTTTGTCGGGCACGGCTGGCGTCTCCTGGGTGATGGACGCGGGCAGTCACTCGCTACGATTCTCCAGCAAGGAGTACGGGGAGGAATTGATGGCGCGCGTACTTGTCGTCTCGATGCAGCGTTCGGGGGCCTACCCGAGCATCCGCGATGCTCTGGAGGTCGCGCCCGGTGAGGCCGGCTCCGTGACGATCGACGCGAGCGACGGCACCGGACAGCAGCCAGAAGATGATCGGCCTACGCGGCCTGGTTCGCGTGTCGGCGCCCGCCCCGACGGGGGGTGACCCAGACATGGCCACGCGACGCGACCAACTCCACTCGTACCAGTTCCTCACCCAACGGGTCATCTCTGCCTTCGTGATGCGCGAGCCCGACCCGCAGCAGTCCCCGCTGCGCCGCGGTGTCGGCGCAATCTTCGGCGGCCTGATGATCGCCGTCCTGGTCGCCGCCGGGTTCGGCATCTACGGCATCATGACCAAGGCCGACAGCGACAGGTGGCAGGCCGACGGCGCGGTCGTGATCGAGAAGGAGACCGGCGCCAGCTTCATCTACCTCCAGGGCAAACTGCACCCGACGCTCAACTACGCGTCGGCGGTGCTGGCCTCCGGCCGCCCCGACGCGCCCGTGTTCCGGGTGCCTGGCAACTCGCTGGCCAGCACGCCCCGCGGCGTCACGATCGGTATTCCGGGCGCGCCCAACTCTCTGGCACCGGCCAGTAGGAACCTTGGCCTACCTTGGACGATCTGCTCGGCGCCCAGCGGGGATGACACCGGCCGAACCGTCGAAACCGTCTCCCTGGTCGTGTCTCGGGCACCGGTCGGCGGGCGGTCGCTGGCGGAGGAGGGCGTGCTGGTCCGCGACTCCCGGCAGGACACGACGCACCTCGTCTGGCACGGCCGCCGGTTCCTGATCCGCGACGCCCGCAACGTCGTACCCGCCCTCTTCGGAGAGGTCGACGCCGCACCGGTCGGCGCGGCGTGGCTCAACGCGCTGCCCGCCGGCAACGCCATCGAACGGGTCGCGTTCAGCGGCCGCAACCAGCCGTCCGGCGAAGTGGACGGCTGGGCGATCGGCGACGTGCTGGCCACGCAGACCGGCTCGGGGCCGCAGTACTACCTCGTCCTCGACGACGGGCTCGCTCCGATCACCGAGCTGCAGCAGAACATCCTGCGCGCCGAGTTCACCGTGGAGCCGGTCGAGATACCTGTGTCCCAGGCCACGTCGGCACCGATCAGCAGCCAGGTACGGCCAGCGGCCGGAGACAGTGCGCCGCCCGCGACGCCGCCCACGCTGATCCGACCGGCCACCGGCGACGCGCTGTGCGCGGTCACCAGCGACGCACGCGCCGTACCGACGATCACCTCTGTCGGCGGTACGGTGGCCGGCCTCGACGAGGCCGTACCGACCGGCTCGGTTACCCGCGCCGGCGTGATCCTCGCCGACTATGTGCTGGTGCCGCCGGGCCGGGTCGCCGTCGTGCGGGTGATTGGCGCGCCGACCGCCGATCCCGGCCCGTACTACGTCGTCACCGACCTCGGCATCAAGTTCCCGGTGCTCAACGCGACCGTCCTCGGGCAGCTCGGCTACTCGGCGGACCAGGCGACCGACGTGCCGACCACGCTGGTCTCGCGGATACCCACCGGACCGACGCTCGACCCGGTCGCGGCCACCCGCCCCGCCTCGGGGGCCCCCGCCGACTGACATCGGGGGCGCTCAATCGAAGAGCATCAATGGCTGGCCGGGTTCTTCGGACTCGTCCCGCCGTGGCGCCGCAGGAGCCACCGCCGAGCGCCGGGACCGCCACCGGGCCCCGGCACCGCGACCGACAGTGTCAGCACGGTAAGCACCTGGTGACGCCCAGCGACGCGTTGGCCGGCACCGAGGAGCCCTTCGGTGGCGGCTGCGGTCGCCCGCAGCTCCTGGTTCCAGTGACACTGATCGCCACGGACAGCGGCATGAGCGCGCCCAGGCAGGTGCCGAGCAGGACCAGGGTCAGCGCGACGGCCACCACATCCAGCCCGGCGAACGCGCCCAGCGCGAGCGCCGAGGCGGCGCCCATGCTGACGAACGCCTGCAGCATCGAGTAGCCCCGGTCGCGGGCCTTCGGGTCGCTGTGGGTCAGGTCGTCCATCAGCGCCTGACCGCAGAGCGCCACGGGGCCGCTGGCGAAGCCGGTGAGCAGCTGTCCGACGGTGAGTACGGCGTAGCTCTGGTACAGGCACAGCAGGATCGACACGACGGCGTTGACCGGCATCCCGGGGTGCAGGATCCGGCGGACCGGAACGAGGTCGAGCAGCGGGGGCACACCGGCGGCCGCCGGGACGGCCGGGACGTCAGTCGGTCGGCTGGTGTTCCAGCATGGCCAGCATCTCGTCGAAGGCAGGAGACGAGTGGTACGGAAAATGGCCTCCGCCGCGTCGAGGTCCCGGTCGCGGCAGGCCTTCAGGAAGCGCCGGTGCTCGTCGAGCCCGTCGAGTCGCCGCTCCTTGGACCGGGTGGACGCCACCGAGAGCATGCCGGGCGTCGACGACCTCAGCGACAGCAGCATCTGGGGGTGAGACGCGGCGAACGCGCCGCGTTGTACAGGAACACGTGGAACGTCCGGTTCAGCTCGACGTACTTGCCGAGATCCGGGTCGCGTTCCATCTCCTCCTGCATCCGTTCGGCCTCGGCCAGCTCCGCCTCGGTGATCCGCTCGGCGCACAGTCGGGCCGCCAGCGGGAGCGAGCTGTCCCGCACCGTGCAGGTCCTTGCCGTGGGTGGAGCCCACCGCGTCGGTGACGACGATCGGCGTCCACATCCGCCGCTTGGTGTTGATGATGTAGTCACCCGGCTTGGGCCCGCGGCTGCATGCCGCGCTCGACGAGCCGTTGGTAGATCATGACGTGGATGACCGGCAGCCCGAGCTCGCGGCCGGCGTACAGAAAGGCGGCGGCGTTCGGCAGGATCCGCTCGGCCACGTTCTGCGGGAACGACGACCAGTCCTTGTCAATCTGCCGTACGTGCATGTCGATCTGCACGACGGGGGTCTTCGCGAGTCGATCTCCAGGGCGTCGTTCAGCTTGCTGAGCGTCGCACTGCGGTCGATGATCTCGACGGCGTGGCTCTTGGGGGTGCACCTGGTTGTATGTCATGTCGTTCTCCTTGAGTCGCTGGCTCATCGCACTGGTCTTGGTCGTTCTGTCACTGCGGGTCGTGGCCCGCCGGCGAGCGGTCCGGGTGCAGCGCCACGTGGCGCGGCTAGCTCCGCACGTGCACCCGCCTGCCCAGTGCCGCGCCCGCGCCGCCGGTCACCCGGGCGGTGACGAGGTGACCGGGCTCCAGTTCGGCGAACAGGCCGAGGAAGGACGCCGAGCTCTCCAGCACCAGGATCCGTTCCGAGACCGCACTCTGCGTAGCGACCATCTCACTCTCGTCCCGATAGACTAGAGACGAGATTTGGTAGAGCTTGTTGCGGCGATGTCGCCCTGGCTGTTGCGGCGCGGTTAGCAAGCCATGTCGGAGCCGATACACGACGAGGTCGCCCCGGGTCACGCCGCACCGACGAGACGCCGGCCAAACGCGCTCGGCCGCGCTCGAGGTACCAGCCCTCGTCGCCACGCAGTGCGCTGCGAAGTAGGCTCGCCTAACCTAAGAAGGAGCAGCGAAGCGGAGGAACACGCGATGGCGACGACCCGGCGGAAGGCACCGAATCAGCACGTCCTCACGGTCGAGTCCACCGAGCGGCTGACGCCGCATCTGGTGCGGGTGGTTCTCGCCGGACCGTCGCTGGCTGAATTCAGCTACGCCGGCCACACCGACGCGTACGTGAAACTGCTGTTCGTCGACCCCACGCTCGGGCTGGAGCCCCCCTACGACCTCGCCGCGCTGCGAACCACCCTGCCGGCCGGGCAACGGCCGGTGACCCGTACCTACACGGTCCGCTGGTTCGACCAGGCCACCCGGCGGCTGGCGATCGACTTCGTGACCCACGGTGACGCCGGGGTGGCGGCCGTTTGGGCGGCCAAGGCCACGCCCGGCGACCGGCTGGTGCTGTCGGGTCCCGGCGGGGCGTACGCGCCCGACCCGGCGGTCGGCTGGCACGTGTTCGCCGGGGACCTGTCCGCGTTGCCAGCGATCGCCGCGTCCCTGCAGGCACTGCCGGAGCACGCGCGCGGCGTCGCGCACCTCGAGATCACCGAACCGGCCGACATCATCGACCTCGAACACCCCGCCCAGGTGACGGTGAACTGGCTGGTCAACACCGACGACGGCGACACCGTGTTCCTCGCCCGCGCGATGGAGGACTGGCCCTGGCCGCCCGCCGAGGACTCTCCCGGCGCCGTACAGGTCTTCGCCCACGGCGAGCGTGAGTCGATCAAGGCTGTCCGCAAGGTGCTCCAGGCACGGGGCATCCCCCGCGAGGCAATCTCCATCTCCGGCTACTGGGCCCGCGGCCGCACCGAGGACGTGTTCCAGGCCGAGAAGCGCGAGCCGCTCGGCCGAATCGACTGACCGTCGTACCCGGCCAGCGTCAGCCCGGCCCACCGTCGGGCTCCCGGGCCTCGCGTCTACGGCGTTCGGCGGCGCGGCGCTTGCCTTCGTGCATCGCGACCACCCGCGCGATCGGGATGCCGTGGCCCTGCTCGACCAGGCCGGAATCGAGGCGCTGCGGCGGCGGCATCAGCGCCGCCCACGGATCGCCGTCGCCGAGCAGGGACGGCACCGTACCGATGGTGTAGTCGGTCGGCACCGCCGCCTCCAGCCTTTCCCAGGCCAGCGGGAAGGAGACCGGCAGCCCCGGCCGCAGCCGTGGGCTGTACGGGGCGACCACGGTCGCGCCGCCGGCCCGGGTCGAGTCGAGGAAGACCTTGCCGTCCCGCTGCTCGACGATGAACGCCGTCGTCGCCAGCGCCGGGTCCAGGCGTTCGGCGCGGGCCGCGATCGCCCGGGTCGCCGCGGCGACGTCGGCATGGTCGGCGTCACCCGTCAGCGGCACGAACACGTGCGCGCCCTTGGCGCCGCTGGTCTTCACCGCCCCGGCCATGCCGCACGAGGTCAGCACCTCGCGGACTAGCAGGGCCGTCTGCGCCGCCGACCGGAACGCGCCGCCCGGCGGCGGGTCGAGGTCGAGGATAAGGTGCGTCGGGTACGCCCATTCGCCGGCTGTCGTCAACGTCGGATGGAACTCGACCGACCGCTGATTGGCGAACCAGAGCAGGGTCCGCCGGTCGTTACACAGGCCGTAGGTCAGCATCCGCCGGGAGCGGTCCGCCCACACCTCGGCGGTGGCGATCCAGTCCGGTGCGTACCCGGGCAGGTTTTTCTGCATGAACGGTGGCTGGCCGGGTCGGACCCGGACCACCGATAGCGGCCGGTCGCGCAGCGCGGGGACGATCCGGTCGTGCACCGCGTCGAGATAGTCGACGAGGTCGCGCTTTGTCGCACCGGCGCCGTCGAACAGCGGCTGGTCGAGGTTGGTCAACGGCACCCCGGCCCGCTCCTCGCCCGCCTTCGCACCTCGTGGCATCCGCCCATCGTTCCACGCCGATCACCAGTCGGGAATATTGTGCGGGTACCGGCCGGCCCGACCGGTGCGGTGGCCGCCGCGCCAACCGCGCCCGCTGGGGCCGCTTCGCCCACCGGCTCCGACTCGCGTCCGCTGCGGGCTGCGGGCTGCGGGCGTCAACGCATCAGCTGCAGTACCAGGACGACCACGCCGAGGGCGAAGAAGAGCGGGAAGTCGGGTGGCAGGATTCCACCGAGGTTTCGGTAGAAACGCAGGATCAGCATCATGCCGAAGAAGGCCATCGTGTAGCCAGCGGCGATGGCGCCGATCTCCGGCCGCCAGATGCCGATCACCAGGCCGGCGGCGGCCAGGGTGTCGAGGACCGCTATCAGCAGGGTCAACGCCCGGCTGGGGCGGAATCCGAAGTGGTTCTGCAACGGCTGGATGCCTGCCTCCATGCCGATGTACATGGCGAGGCCGTGCAGGACGAACTCCATGATGAGCACGGCTGAGCAGATGATGACGATGATCCGCACGGACAGTCTCCAGTTATTTCGGGCGTGGTGTGCCACGGTGTTCCGGCGTGGCGGCGTTCGGGCGTGGTGTGGCGGGTCAGGTCGGCAGTCCGGCCAACTCGGCCAGGCGGGTCAGGGCCTGGTCGAACAGGGCTGCCCGGTCGTCGATGATGTTGTTGAAGTGACCGAACAGCTCCAGGTTGAGCATCCCGAACAGCCCGCTCCACGCGGCCAGCGCGGCGATGACGGATTCGTCGGGTACGGCTGGGAGCACGGCCGAGCGCACCCGCTCGAGATCACCGCCGAGCGACTCGGGCGTGGCCTGGGCGGTCGGCGGGGTACGCAGCTCTCCGGCCCGGTACGCGTCGCTGATGATCCGGCCGAGCACCACCTTGTCCCGCATCGCCGCCTGCACAGTGGTCTCCGGGGCGTGGTAGCCGCGTACCGGTGATCCGTAGAGGAGTGCGTACTCGTGCGGGTGCTCGATCGCCCAGCTGCGCAGCGCCTGCCCGACCGATCGCCACCGGCCCACGAAGTCGTCGGCCGCCGCCGCCTCGTCGGCCTGCTCGACGGCGGTGCCGACGGAGTTGTAGCCGTCGGTGACCAGCGCGGTCAGCAGGTCGTCACGGCTCGGGAAGTAGCGGTAGACAGCTGAGGAGACCATGCCGAGATCCCGGGCGATCGCCCGCAGGGAGAGGTTCTCGGCACCCCGGTCGGCGAGCTGCGCCTTGGCGATCCCGACGATCTCGTCGGTCAGTTCCTTGCGGACGCGTTCCCGCAGCGCGCGTGCGGAAGCCAAGGCCTCTCCTCCTTCGAGCGGTCCCGTCGGTCCCGGCACCGGGCACCACCGCACCGATCGTGCAGGTCAGTACCGCCGAAGCTTACCCGACCGGGTACCACGAATTAGAGCATGGGTCGTACTCATGAGCAATAGTCTTGATAGAGAGCACCGCTCCTGTCAGCCTCGTATCGAACCTCACCACCCTCGCGGGTCGGCATCAACCGCCGTTCCTGCCAGCTCTGCGGCACAGCCATCCCCGAATCCATCTCAGGTCGAGAGGAAGCCATGACAAACCAGGAACAGAAGGCCGCTGAGCCGGCCGGAGCGTCCGGCGGGCCCGTCCCCGACAGCCGGCGCTGGCTGGTGCTGGTCGTCGTCTCGGTCGGGCAGCTGATGATCGCGCTCGACACCACCGTGGCCAGCGTGATGGGCCCGGAGCTGCAGCGCGACCTCGGGTTGTCCCCGATCGGGCTGCAGTGGGTCTTCAACAACTACATCATCTTGTTCGGCGGTCTGCTGCTGCTCGGTGGCCGACTCAACGACGTGATCGGTCGGCGCCGGATGTTCCTCGGCAGCCTCGCCCTGTTCACCGCAGGGTCGCTGCTCGCCGCGATGGCGCAGACCGACGACCAGATCCTGATCGCCCGGGCCATCCAGGGTCTGGCCGCCGCCGGCCTCTCCCCCTCCTGCCTGAGCATCCTGGTCGTCTCGTTCCGGGACCCGGCCGAGCGAGCCAAGGCGTTCGGCGTCTGGGGCGCGGTCATCGGCGTCGGCGCCGGGCTGGGCACCCTGCTCGGCGGCGCCATCGTCGACGTCAACTGGCGGCTGGCGTTCTACATCAACATCCCGATCGCGGTGGTGCTCACCTTCGGCGCGTTGTGGCTGATCCGTGGTGGCGCGCCGACCGGGCCACGCCCCAAGGCCGACATCCTCGGTGGACTCACTGGCACCCTGGGCCTCGGTACGTTGGTCTTCGGCATCGTCAGCGTCGCCGACCACGGCTGGACCGACGTCCGTACCCTGGCGGCGTTCCTGGTCGCGGCCGTGATGTTGCCGGCGTTCGTCGCCATCGAGCACCGGGCGGAGGCACCGCTGCTGCCGCTGCGGCTGTTCAAACTGCGCGGTGTGGTCGCCGGCAGCCTGGGTGAGTTCTTCACCGCGGGTCTGATGATCCCGTGCTTCATGCTGCTGCCGATCTACATGCAGACGATCCTCGGCTACTCGCCGCTGGAGACCGGGCTCGCGTACCTGCCGACGACCCTTGCGATGATGATCGTGGCCGGTCCGCTGTCCAAGGCGATCCCGAAGATCGGCGCGCAGATCCCGTACGTCGTCGGCACCGTGCTGCTGGCCGTCATGCTGGTCCTGCTGATGCGCACCCCGACCAGCGGGTCCTACTGGACGATCATGCTGCCGATCACCACGCTGCTCGGTGTCGGCCTGGTCCTCTGCCTGATCCCGACCCCGACGGTCGGGACCTCGATGGCCACCGAGGACGACGCCGGCACCACGTCGGCCGTGCTGAACGTCGCCACCCAGGTGGGCGGGGCGCTGGCCCTGGCCATCTCCGCGTCCGTGCTGCAAGGCCGGCTCACCGACCTCGCTGAGCAGGGCCAGGTCGGGCCGGAGGCGCTGAACGAGGCACTGCACCTCGGCATCGCCACCCTGTTCGTCTGGGTCGGGCTGAGCCTGCTGACCGGTCTGATCGGCTTCCGCGGTCTGCCGGCCGCACCGCCGCCGGCCGCCGGCACCTCCACCGACGGGTCTGCCACCGACGGTGCCGACGCGCCGACCGATGCCGGTGGCAGCGACGCCAAGCCGGTCGCGGCACCCGCCGCGTCCTGAGCCGACCGGACCGGGCCGGGCACCGCGTCGGTGCCCGGCCCGGTCCGACGTACCGGCTCAGGTTCCGTCCGGCGTACCGGCTCAAGGTCCGGTCGAGGGGCAGCCGGTTTGCTGTCGGTGGACCCATTTTGCCGAAGGAGGCACCGTGCGTTGGGACAACATCTATCTGGCCGGCACCGGGCTGTACCTGCCGGAGCAGCAGTACACCGCAGAGCAGGCGGTCGCCGACGGCGCCTATGACGCCTCCGCCGCGGAGACCAACGGCATCCGGGCGGTACGGGTGGCCAACGACGACGAGGCCGGCGTGGTGATGGCCGCCGCAGCCGGACGGCAGGCGATGTCCCGCTCCGGTCACGACTCGCAGGACATCGACCTGGTGTTGCACGGGTACGTGTCGCACCAGGGCCGGGAGATGTGGAGCCCGGCCCACTACGTCCAGCAGGAGACGGTCGGCGGCGGCCCCTCGGTCACCATCGAGATGCGGCAGGGCTGCAACGGTCTGCTCGCGGCGCTGGAGCTCGGCGCGTCCTACCTGGCCGCCCGGCCGGACACCACCGCCGCACTGCTGACCGCCGGGGACGCTTTCCGGCTGCCGTACATCGACCGTTGGAAGAGCGACGACCAGACCATCTTCGGCGACGCGGGCAGCGCCCTGGTGCTGTCCAAGCGGCAGGGCTTCGCCCGGCTGCTGGCCGGGCAGCGGCAGTGGCCGGCGGTGATGGCGGGCAGTTCCTCGACCAGCTGCGCAACACCCCGGCCGACGACCGGGCCCCGCTGGTCGAGGCCAAGGTACGGGAACTCACCGGCCGGGTGCTGCGGATCGACCCGACGGTGAATGACCGGGACACCCCGTTCAAGGCGCTCGGCTTGGACTCGCTATCATCGGGATGGCCGGCCGGTTCCCCGGTGCCGACTCCATCGACGAGTTCTGGCAACTGCTGGTCGACGGCCGCGACGGAGTGGGCCCGGTGCCGCCACAACGGTGGAACGGTGCCGCGCTGCACGACAGCGACCCGATGAGGACCGGCACGATCACCACCGACCAGGGCGGCTTCCTCAGCGACGTCGACCGGTTCGACGCCGGGTTCTTCGGGATCCCCGCCCGGGAGGCACAGAGCCTGGATCCGCAGCACCGACTGCTGCTCGAGTGTGCCTGGCACGCGCTGGAGGACGCCAACGTCGACCCCACCGGCCTGGCCGGCGGCCGGACCGGTGTGTACATCGGCATCTCCAACTCCGACTACGCCCGACTACTGCAACGTGGCGGGCTCGACCAACTGGACGCGTACTTCGGCACCGGCACCTCGCTCAACGCGGCTGCCGGCCGGATCGCGTACCTGCTCGGTCTGCACGGGCCGGCGATCGCGGTCGACACCGCCTGCTCCTCGGCCCTGGTCGCGCTGCATCTGGCGATCCGCTCGCTGATGCCGGCCAGTTCCGCCGGGTCAAGGTCGCCGGTGGGCACCAGCGCGTTCCACCAGACGGTGCCGTCCGGCTTGGCGGTGTACTGGAAGCAGCCCTGTCGGCTGACCACCAGATGCAACGTCCCGGCCGCGATGCCCGGCAGCCGAGTCACCCCGTCGATCGCGCAGTGTCCGCCGTACTCGGGCGGTGGCGCCGCGTTGCTGATCACCCGGCGCACCCGCGAATGCGTCCCATCGGCACCGACGAGCACGTCGCACTCCACCCGGGCCCCGTCGATGAACTGCGCGGTCACTCCACCAGTGCTGCTGGTGGCACCGGCCAGCCAGCGGCCGGTATGGACCTCCGCTCCGGCCCGGACCGCTTCGTCGCGAAGTACGGACACCAGGTCGCCACGCATGATCGACAAATTCATCGGCCGGTTGGCCAGGCGATGGGCCCGGGACAGTCGACCCAGCAGCCGGCCTTCGCTGTTCCACAGGCACAGCCGGTTCACCACGATCCCGCGTGCCTGTATCTGCTCCAGACAGCCGACCGATTGCAGCGCTCCAAGCGCGTTGGCGGTCAGGTTGAGAAAGCCTCCGGTCGTCCCGGCTGGATCGAGGTACGCCTCGTAGACGGAGGTTCCGATGCCGGAACGGGCCAACGCGACTGCGGTCAGCGATCCGGCGAGCCCGGCACCGACGATCGTGGCACGAAGTGTCATCCGGATTCCTTCCGTCGTGTATGTCACGCGCCCAGAAGTGTGCCGCCAGGTACTGCAGCGCCCCTTGAGATGCGGTCGGCGACAACCGGCTGCCGACGGCCGACGTTCATCGTCGCATCCGGCCCCGGGTACATGTCCGACCCGAATTGGCGTACCAGGGCGTGCCCTGGAAGTCGATTGGCCCGTCCGGCGCAGGCCGGCGCCCGAGGATTGGCCGGGACGGCGGTTGGGCAGGATCCTCGTACCGTACCGATCGGAGGTCGCCACGATGTCGACAGCGGGTACCACAGGGACTCAGCCGGACCGGGACGGGCCGGCGACCAACCGCCGTGACCCGGACGATCCCGGCCAGCCGCCGGTGGGGCCGGACGACGGGCCGGCCAGTCCTGCCCGGCTGTCAACTGCGTCGCTGTGGGCGGCCGCTCGGCGTACGGTCCGCGAGGTCACCGCCGACGCGGTGCCCGACCTGGCGGCCGGGCTCACTTACTACGGCGTACTGTCGATCTTTCCTGGTCTGTTGGTGCTGGTGTCGGTGCTCGGGCTGCTCGGCGGCGGCGCTACCGATGACGTCCAGGGTGTGATCGGTGGTCTCGCGCCCGGCGAGATCGGCGGCTTTCTCGACCAGTCGATCGCCCAGGTCCGGGAAAACTCCGATACGGCCGGCCTGGTGGCCGTCGTCGGTCTACTCGCCGCCTTCTGGTCGGCGTCCAGCTACATCGGGGCCTTCATGCGGGCCGCGAACGCCATCTACGACGTGCCGGAAGGTCGCCCGATCTGGAAGACGTTGCCGATCCGGCTGGGCGTCACCGCAGTCATCGGGCTGATGCTGATCGCCAGCGCGCTGATCGTGGTCTTCACCGGGGAGTTGGCCGCCCGGACCGGGGAACTGCTGGGCGTCGGGCCGGAGGCGGTCGCCGCCTGGGACATCGCCAAGTGGCCGGTGCTGGTGGTTCTGGTCAGCCTGATGTTCTCGATCCTGTACTGGGCCACGCCGAACGCCCGACAGGGCGGGTTCCGGTGGGTGAGCCCGGGCAGCGTCCTGGCGGTGCTGCTCTGGCTGCTGGTCTCCGCCGGCTTCGCGTTCTACGTCGCCAACTTCGGGTCGTACAACGAGACCTACGGTGCCATCGCCAGCGTGATCGTCTTCCTCGTCTGGTTGTGGCTGACCAACATCGCGATCCTGCTCGGCGGCGAGTTGGACGCCGAACTGGAGCGGGGCCGGGCGATCGCGGCCGGGCATCCGGACGGCCGCGAGCCGTACCTTCAGCTGCGGGACACCCGGAAGTTGCCCGCCAACCGCCAACCGCCTGCCGCCGAGACCGACGGCTGACGGTCGATCAGGCCGCCGGCAGGTCCTCCCGGGAGGCCGCAGAGCGGAGGTACGTCTCGACGTCGGGTTTGGTGACTCCCAGATCGGCCAGCGGGCCGGCCCCGGCGGCGTACTCCAGCAGGGCGAGCAGGATGTGGGCCGTCCCGACCATCCGGTCGTCGAACCGTAGCGCCTCGCGGAAGGTCAGCTCCAGCACCTTGCGCACCTGGGCGTCGAACGGGACGAGCTCCGGCACGTGGTCGACTGCCGGCGGCAGGGCCGCCGCCGCCACCTGACGAATCCGATCCGGGTCGCCCACCCGATCGGCCAGAACCCGGGCGGCGAGGCTGTCCAGGTCGGTCAGCAGGGCCAGGACGAGGTGCCCGGTGGTGATCTCGTCGTTGCCGGCCCGGCGGGCCTCGTGCTGGGCGGCGACCACCACGTTGCGGGCCTGCGGAGTGAACCGGCCGAACCCCTGCTGCGGGTCGAGGTCGTTGGGTTCCTCCGGGGTCTTCGGCACGAACCGCTTCTGCGCGGCCTGTTTGCTGACCCCGATGCTGCGCCCGATCTCGGTCCACGACGCGCCGGACCGGCGGGCCTGATCGACGAAGTGGCCGATCAGGTGATCGGCGAGCTCGCCAAGGTGGTCGCCGACGGCGACGGCGCTGCTGAGCTGAGCGAGTCGGTCGTCACTGGCTCGTTTGATTTCGGCGATCAGGTCGTCGAGGCGGACCGGATTGCCGAGCGGCAGATATTCGGACATGCGTCAACCATAGGCTGACGCATGTCAGACGTCAACCCTAGGTTGACGTCTGCTCAGAGGCGTACCTGGTTTGCCAGGTGCTCGTCAAGCATGGTGGTCAACCGACCGGCCACTCCGCGCGCCTCGATATGCAACCGGGCTACGTTCAACCCGTCGGCACCGAGCACCGCGAGTAGCGCACTGTCGTTGATCGCGTACACCGAGAAATAGCCCTTGTGACTACGGACGGTGGACTCCCGGAACGGGCCCTGCCGCAGCGCGAGGCCGGTCTGCCGGCCAAGTCCGAAGGTCGCCGCCGCGAGCGCCGCCAGGTCGTGCGGCTCTGTCCCGTCGGTCAGATCGTGCAGCAGCAACAGCCCGTCGACACCGGCGATCACCGAGCCGATCACGCCGGTGACGCCGTGTTTCAGCGAGGCAAGTTCAGCGGACGCCGGATCCGGAGACGACGGAACGCCGCCGATGGTTCCAGACATGACTGATCTCCGTTCGACGGTACGGCGCGACTGTCGTCGTTCCACCCCGGGTAGCGTCCTCGCCAGGAAGGGCTACCGAGCGCACCCGGCTGCCCGCCCCGGCGAGCAGACAAAACTCCTACCGACCCGGTCAGAGCTCGAGCGAGGCCTCGACCTGTCGCAGGTGGTGCCGGGCCAGGGCCAGGTTCGACCGGGAACGGTTCAGCGCCAGGTAGAAGAACAGGCCTTGACCGGACCGGGAGGAGACCGGGCGGATGAGGTGGTACTGGGTGTCCAGCGTGATGAGAATGTCCTCGATGCCGTCAGCGATCTTCAACATCTCCAGGGTGCGCATCTTGGCCCGGACCACGTCCGTGTTCCCTGCCGCAGCCACCGCGAGATCCATCTCAGCGGATCCACCGGCGGTACCGAGTGTCATGCCGCTGGAATAATCGACCAGCGCGGCACCGATGGCACCCTCGATGCTCATCGCGTCCTTGAGTGCCGTGTCGAGTGAAGCCATGCCCTGCCTCCGGGTGATTTCAGGTGGGTCAACGCCCACCGGAGAGTTGCACGACGATGAGCCAGGGTGCACGTCGCCGGGCGATAACTGGCTGAGCAGACTACCAATCCCCGTCCGACGTCCGCCGAAGCCACCGGCACGACCGATACCGCACAGGAGGCTGCCGCTGTCGACCCGACTGCGTCCGGACCAGGTGCGGCGCGCGTCGAATGGGTACGGTGCAGACATGGCGAAGACGGCAGACGGCAGCTACGTCAACCCCGGCGGTGAGTTCACCCGCGATCAGCGGTACATCGCGACCCGGATCACCGCCGACGGGCGCGACGGATATCCGGTGGAGCCGGATCGATACCGGTTGGTGGTCAGCCGGGCGTGCCCGTGGGCAAACCGGGCGATCATCGTCCGCCGGCTGCTCGGTCTGGAACAGGCTCTGTCGATGGGCGTGGCCGGGCCCACCCACGACAAGCGCAGCTGGACCTTTGACCTCGACCCGGACGGACGCGATCCGGTACTCGGTGTCGAACGGCTGCAGGACGCCTACTTCGCCCGGTTCCCCGGCTACGATCGGGGCATCACCGTGCCGGCGTTCGTCGACGTGCCGACCGGGCAGGTGGTGACCAACGACTACGCCCAGATGACCATCGACCTGTCCACCGAGTGGACCGCGTACCACCGCAGCGGCGCGCCGCAGCTCTACCCGGAGCCGCTGCGCGACGAGATCGACGAGGTCAACTCAGTGGTCTTCGCCGACGTGAACAACGGGGTCTACCGATGCGGGTTCGCCGGCAGCCAGCAGGCCTACGAAGCGGCGTACCGACGGTTGTTCGACCGGCTCGACTGGCTCTCCACGCGACTGGAGAACCAGCGTTACCTGGTCGGCGACACTATCACCGAAGCCGACGTACGACTGTTCACCACGCTGGTGCGCTTCGACCCCGTCTACCATGGACACTTCAAGTGCAACCGGCAGAAGCTGACTGAGATGCCGGTGCTCTGGGCGTACGCCCGGGATCTGTTCCAAACGCCGGGGTTCGGGGACACCATCGACTTCGACCACATCAAACGGCACTACTACGAGGTCCACCGGGACATCAACCCGACCGGGGTGGTACCGGCCGGTCCGGACCTGACCAACTGGCTGACCCCGCACGGACGCGACAGGCTCGGCGGGCGCCCGTTCGGCACCGGCAGCCCGCCGGGGCCGCCACCGGCCGCCGAGCGCGTGCCGGCCGACCACACTCCGCTGGCCTGAGACCGACGTCCGTCGGCCCTGACCCTCCGTCGGTCGGCCGGGACCCAGGTCACGGCCGACCGACAGACCAGGTCACGGCCCGCTTGAGACGCCAGCCGTGACCGGCTCCTCGACCCGCAGACCGTGGGCACGCACCTCGTCGGCCACCCGGGTCAACGCGGAATCAATGGCGCAGAGGGCGACCGAGACCTCGCCGAGCTGGGCGCGCAGCGACTCCTCGGACCAAGCGGAGACGCTGACGCCCCGCAGAGCACTGACCGCGGCGTCGAGCCGCGCAATCACCTCGTTCGTACTCATGTTCGAAACACTAGCGTACCGGCGGAAGCCCGCGCAGCTGAATCGCCGGATCCGCCACCGCCGCGAGCAGGAGAGCCTCGGCCAGGCAGACCCGGGCGAACTCGCCCAGATGCAGGCTCTCGTTCGGCCCGTGGGCGGCGGTGTACGGGTCCTCCACCCCGGTCACCAGGATCGCCGCGTCCGGAAACATCTCCTGGAACGTGGCGATGAACGGAATCGAACCGCCGACGCCGACGTCCACTGGCGCCACGCCGTCCCACGCCGCGGCGAACGCCGCGCGGGCCGCGTCGAAGTACGGACCAGTCGCGTCAATCACACAGGCGTCGCCGTCACTTTCCAGGCTCACCTCGACCCGCGCGCCCCACGGGGCCTTTGCCCGCAGATGTGCGGTCAACGCCGCGTACGCCGCCGACGGATCATCGCCCGGGGCCAACCGCAGACTCAGCTTGGCCCGCGCCGCCGGCACCAGGGCGTTGGGGGCACCGTCGGTGGCCGGGGCGTCGATACCGAGCACGGCCAGCGCTGGCTTGGTCCACAGCCGGTCGGTCAACGCGCCGGTGCCGGTGAAGCCCACCCCGTCGACCATGCCGGCCTCGTCCCGCATCCGCTGCTCCGGCAGATCCACGGCGGAGCCCGTCCGGCCGACCAGGCCCGGCACCGCCACATCGCCGGCCTCGTCGTGCAGGGTGGCCAGCAGCCGGCAGAGCGCGGTCAGCGCATCCGGCACCGGACCGCCGAACATGCCACTGTGCACCGCCTGCTCAAGGGTGCGGACCTCGACGAAACAGTTGACTAGGCCCCGCAGCGACGTCGTCAACGCCGGTACGCCGATCTCCCAGTTCGCCGAGTCGGCGATCACGATCACATCGGCGGCGAGCTCGTCGCGGTGGGCGTCCAGCAGTCGGGACAGCGACTCGCTGCCGTACTCCTCCTCGCCCTCGACGAAGAGCACCACGCCGACCGGCAACGCGTCGCCGAACGCCCGCAACGCGGCGATGTGCGCCATGACTCCGGCCTTGTCGTCGGCGGCGCCCCGCCCGTACAGCCGGCCGTCCCGCTCCACCGGCTCGAACGGGTCACTGGACCACAGCGCCGGATCGCCGATTGGCTGCACGTCGTGGTGGGCATACAGCAGCACCGTCGGGACGCCGGGCGGCGCCGGCCGGCGGCCGAGCACTGCGGGCTGCCCGCCGGCCCGGACCACCTGCACGTCCAGCCCGCAGCCCCGGGCCAGCTCGGCGACCGCCGCGGCGGACCGCTCCACCTGGCTGTGGTCGAACCCGTCGAAGGCGATACCGGGGATGCGGATCAGCCGCTCCAGGTCGGCGCGGACCCCGGGCAGCTCCCGGGCGATGGCGGACCGCAGGTCGGCGGCGGTGGGAATGGCAGTCGTCATCCGACGATGGTAGGGGCCGTCCGGTGCTCACCCGACGACACGCCGGGGGCTCGCCTCGCGCCGCCGCAAGCGAACGGGCACACTGGCGCGATGGACGGCACCGACAACCCCGAACCGTGCGACTGCCCCGGCTGCAGTGAGGCACCCGGCGACGTCATCGGCACCCTGCTGAGCGGCGCCGCCGCCCTGGTCGACGACGATGACCCGATCGCCGCCGAACTCACCGGCGCGATGTTCGTCGCGATGGTCGGCGACGAACCCGACCCCGACGGCGTCCGCCCGCTGCGCGACGGGCTCATCCCGCAGCTCGCCGACCGAGGCGGCCCCGAGGCGGTGGCCCTGCTGACCGCGATCGCCGCGGTGTCGCCACCGCCCGCCGCCGAGGCTGCCAGGGCCGCGGCGGCGACCATCGCCGGGACAGGCGTGCCGTGGCCGAAGTGGGCCGACGAGGTCGCCGCCGAGGTGACGGTGGACGACTGCTGGCGGATCGACAGCCCCGACGGGACCGACTCGGTCTTCACCGTCGCCTTCCGACGGGCCGGCCGTAGGCACGCCATGATGGTGATCGTCGATCACGCCGACTGCGCTGCCGCCCAGGACATCCTGCTGTTGGACGGTGACCAGCTGCCGGCGGCCCTGGACGAACTGACCCGGGATCAAGGCACCACCCGGACCCGACTCGACCCGGCCGACCTGCGGTGGCACGTCGAGCAGGCGTTGGACGCCCGCAGCGTGCACGACGAGGCCGACGCCGAACTCGACGACGAACCGGAGCTCGACGACGACGAGGGGCCGCCGTACCCGGTGCTGGCCACCCTGCTGGACGCCCGGCTGGCCACCATGCCGGAGTCGGACCGGCCGCCGGCCCCGCACCATGACGCCGGTCCCGACGACCTGGCGGACCTGCTCCCCGGCCTGCTGGACGGCGGCGGGTTCCCCGCGCAGCGCCGTCCCGGGCCGGTCCGGCCGGCACCGACGCGCAAGCTGCCGGCCAAACGGAAGAAGTCACAGGGACCGGCGCCGATCTACCGGGTCGACGTGGTGCTGGCCGACAGCGAGCCGCCGGTCCGGCGGCAGTTGGAGGTCGTGGGTGATACTCCGCTGGAGGACCTGCACCACGTGATCCAGTCGGCGTTCGACTGGGACGACAGCCACCTGCACCTGTTCGAGACGCCGTACGGCGATTTCGCACCGCCCGGCGACCGGACCGGGCACCAGTCGGAGCGCAAGGTCACCCTGGAGCAGGTCGCCCCGGCCGTCGGCGACACGATTGCCTACCGGTACGACTTCGGCGACGACTGGACCCACGAGATCACCGTCGCGGCGGTCACCGACCGCGACCCGACGGCGGTCTACCCCCGGTGTACGGGAGGCGAGCGGGCTGCCCCGCCGGAGGACTGCGGCGGCGTCTTGGGCTACGCCCATCTGCTCAACGTACTGGCCGACCCGTCCCATTCGGAGTACGCAGACCGACGCGATTGGCTCGGTCTCGACGACGGGCAGGCACCCCTGGACCCGGAGCGGTTCGATCCCGACGTGATTGAGCGGCGGCTGGCCGCGCTGCGCTGACCGGCGGCAGGTCGGCCCCGCCGGCCACCAGGCCGGCCTGAAGTCAGCTCCGCCGACCACCCGGCCGGCCGGTGGAGCTGGCCGCGCCCATCCAGGACCGAGCGCGGCCGGCGGCGCCGCTGGCCCACTCGCCGACGTCGGCCGCGCCGGAACCCAGCCGACGCAGCAGGCCGACCAACGGATCCTGGCTGCGGCCGAACTCCTCGCGGTACGCCTGCGCGGCGGCCTTGATCTCATCGGTCACCGAAGCGGTCGGGTCGTCGGCACGGCGCGGGTAGTCACCGGCCAGCACCTGCGCGTACCCACCGGAGTCGATCCACTGCCGCAGTGCCGCAGCCCGCGCCACCGGCACCGGGTGGGTGCTCCAGGCGGTCATCCGGAACTTGTGCAGGCTGTCCCGCAGGTCACCGCCGCCGTCGTACTCGGCGGCCTGCTCCAGGAACGCGGCGGTGTCGATCTGGCTGAGGTCGCCGCCGCCGGCCAGCTTCATCAGCAGCCGCTGCGCCGCCGCCGGGTCCTGACCGGCGAGCAGCCCGGCACGGTCGCCGGACAGCTCCGCCTTGCGCCACCACTCCAGCATCGCTGCGCTGATCGCCCGCAGCGCGATCGCGCCGACCGGCAGCCAACTCAGGTTCGCCGCCCAGCGGGTCAGGATGGTGAGAATCGTCTGGTAGACGGCGTGACCGCTGCGGACGTGCCCCAGCTCGTGGCCGAGCAGCGTCCGCAGCTCGGCGTCGTCGAGCTGCTGTACGCAGGCGGTGTTGATCACGATGAACGGTTTGTCCAAGCCGATGGCCTGGGCACCGAGCACCGGGGACTGGGTCACGAACAGCTCCGGCAGCTCCGGCACGTCCAGCGCGGTTGCCGCCTCGGCGAGCAACCGGTGCACCCGGGGGTACTGGCGGTGGTCGACCCGGATCGCCGACGCCAGGTAGCTGAGCCGGAAGGCCCGCTCGTTCCACATCCCGAAGAATGTCCGGACCACGTCGTCGAAGCCACGCAGCTCACGGAGCGCGGTCAATGCGCCCCGGTCGGCCGGGTGCTCCCAGGCACGGGAGCTGATCCCGGTCAACGTGATCCGCCGCCGGTCCGGCGGGGTGGTGACGTCCGGCGTACCGCAGCTGGCCGCAGCCGTGGGCGTGGTGCCGTCGTCGTCTGCGGTCATGGCGGACGCTCCCCGGGATCGGCTGACTGGCCTACCCGGCCGATGGTGCCCCACCGGCGCCACCGGCGTCTACGTCCGGCCAGTCCCGGATCCACCCGTACGCCAGCTGGCCGGACCGGAGCTGGCCGGACTCGGGCTCAGCAGCGCCGTCGACGAGCAGGTCGACCGCACCGGGCGTACCGTCGGCGGAGATGAACCGCTCCTCGGCCCGCCGCCAGCGGTCGAGCGTCGGCTGTATCGCGGCCCCGTCGCGGGTGAGCGACCGGGCCAGGCGCACCGATTCTGGTGCGGTGACATAGACCGACAGCGTCGCGGCCGGCCGGACCGCCGCGCGGGCCGCGCTCACCCCTTCGATCACGAGTACGGCGGGCGGCTCGATCACGGTCCAGCCGTCGCCGAACCGCCCGGCGGCCCAGTCGTATCGTCGGTAGCGGGCCGGCCGGCCGGTCCGCAGCGGGTCGAGCACGCAGGTGCTGAGCCGGGGCCAGAATGTGAACTGGTCACGCCAGCCATCCAGCAGGTCGTCGGTGTGCACGACCGCCACGGCGGGGTCGGCGGCGGTGCTGAACGGCTCCGTGGCCGACTCCGGCGCTGTCGCCGTGATCGTCGCGCAGGCAGTGGCCAGGCGGTCGGCGAAGGTGGACTTGCCGGCGCCGCTCGGGCCGTCGACGACGACGAGCCGGACCCGGCCGAGGCGGGCCGGGGCGGCGTACACCCGCCGGGCCAGACTCTCGAAGGTCGAGATCCCCCGCGTCACCGGGGAGCTCCGGGTGGGATGAACGGTAGTCCGGCCGGCGGCCCGGACTCGATCAGCCGCCACAGCGCGGCGGTGTCCAGGTGCTCCTCCACCAGGTCGCCGAGTAGATCGAGTCCGCGTTGGCGCAGCGCCGTGAAGCTGGTGTCCGGCGCGACGGTGAAGCCGTGCCGGCCGGCCTGGCGGGCCACGTCGGTGAGGTAGCGGCGACGGAACTCGTCGGACTCGAAGGCACCGTGCCAGTGGGTGCCGCACACCGGACCGAGCCGTACGCCCTCGGTGCCGCCCGTCGCGCCAGGGCCGGTGCCGGTGCCCACCTCGGTGCCGGTGCCGGTGAACAGCGGCGAGATCGACCCGTCGGACCGGGAGATGTACCCGTGGTGAATCTCGTAGCCGCGCACCGGGACGTCGCTGTAGGCCCGCCCCGCGCTGCGGGTCACGGTCTTGTGCTCGGCGAAGGTGATCTCGACGGGCAATAGGCCAAGCCCCGGTACCGTGCCCCGGCGGCTCTCCACCTCGTCGTGGATCACCCGGCCGAGCATCTGGAAACCACCGCAGATGCCGAGCAGCGGGCGGCCAGCGCTGGCGTGCGTGGTCACCGCCGCAGCCAGCCCGGTCCCCCGCAACCAGGCCAGATCGTCCACGGTCGATTTTGTGCCGGGCAGGACGACAAGGTCGGCGGCGGCAACCTCGGTCGGGTCGACGGTGAGCCGGACCTGCACGCCCGGCTCGGCAGCGAGCGCTTCGAGATCGGTGGCGTTGGACATCCGGGGTAGTCGCACCGTCGCGACCCGCAGGATGTCGCGGCCGCGCGGCGCCGTGGGTCGTCCGATCGTCTGGCCGTACGCCAGCGAGTCCTCACCGTCCAGCCAGAGATCGGGCTGCCAGGGCAACACCCCGTAGGTGGGTCGGCCGGTCACCTGGTGCAGCATGTCGACCCCGGGCCGCAGCAACTCCTGATCACCACGAAATTTGTTGATCACGAACCCGGCGATGTGTTCCTGGTCCTCGGCGCTGAGCAGGGCTACGGTGCCGAACATGGCGGCGAAGACGCCACCCCGGTCGATGTCACCGACGACGATCGCCGGCAGCCCGGCATGCCGGGCCAGCCCGAGGTTGACGAAGTCACCAGCCCGCAGGTTGATCTCGGTTGGGCTGCCGGCTCCTTCACAGATCACCACGTCGTACTCGCCACGCAGCTCGGCGAGGGTGGTGTGCACGGCGTCGGCGAGGCGGGAGCGCATCGCGCGGTAGTTGGTCGCGGTGACGGTGTCGACCGCCTCCCCGAGCAGCACGACCTGGCTGGCCCGGTCACTGCCCGGTTTGAGCAGGACCGGATTGAACCGTACCTGCGGCTCCAGCCCGCAAGCGGCTGCCTGCACCGCTTGCGCCCGTCCGATCTCGCCGCCCCGACCGTCCGACCCGACGACCACCGCCGAGTTGTTGGACATGTTCTGTGCCTTGAACGGCGCGACCCGCACCCCACGCCGGTTCAGCCATCGACAGATTCCGGCGGTGAGCAGGCTCTTGCCCGCGTCGGAGGTGGTCCCGGCGACCAGTAGGCCACCACCGACAGGGCCAGCACTCCCCGGCACCCCGGCCTCCCTTCCGCTCCTGGTGGTGTTGCTACCGGCGGCGGATGGCCCGCACGGCGGTTCTGACCGCCTGCGCGGTCAGCTGCGCGGCGGCCAGCTGCACCACGGGAGCCGCCAACACGGACACTGCCGCAGCGGTGTTGCCGACCCGCCGGGACAGCGTCGCTGCCCGGCGGATCTGCCGAGGTGAGGGGCGCGGACCGTCACCAAGATACGGACGCACCTCGGAACGCCCGAAGTAGACGTTGCGCCCACCGAGCCGGACCCCGAGCGCCCCGGCGAACGCCGCCTCGCACTGACCGGCGTTGGGGCTCGGATGGTCGGCGCGGTCCCGACGCCACACCCGCCAGGCCCGTGCCCGGTCGCCCTTGACCGCTGGCGACCACCACACGGCGGCCAGCCCGGTGAGCCGCGACGGCACGAAGTTCAGCAGGTCGTCGAGTCGCGCCGCGGCCGTGCCGAACCGTTCGTAGCGCGACGACCGGTGCCCGACCATGGCGTCCAACGTGTTCGCCGCCCGGTAGCCGACCAGGCCGGGCAGACCTGCGACGGCCCCCCAGAACAACGGCGCGACCACGGCGTCCGAGGTGTTCTCGGCGACGGACTCGACGGTCGCCCGGGCCAGCTCCGGCGCGTCGAGCGTGGCCGGGTCCCGGCCGCAGAGATGGTTGAGCCGGCGTCGGGCCGCTGGTACGTCTGCCCGGTGCAGCGCCCGCGCCATCACCTGTGCCTCGGTCCGCAGCGTCCGCCCGCCGAGCACCGCCCAGGTGGTGCCGGCGACGAGAGCAGCCCGGGCGATCGGATGTCGTCGGGTCAGCACCGACGCCGCCACGGCGGCGATCACCGGCCCCCCGACGGCCACGGCCGTGTAGGCGACGCCGGCCCGACGGGTCGGCCGGTACAGCCGGCGCTCGGCGGCACCGGCCAACCGGCCGTACCCGGCGACCGGATGCCAGCGGCGGGGGTCGCCGAACAGGGTGTCCAGGGCGTAGCCGGCGACCAGACCGCCGGCCGTGGCGGCGGCGGCCGACGCGTTGACCCTGCCAGCGCTGGTAGCCACTCCGGCAGCCTACGTGGAGCCGGTGGCCGGTGGCCGGTGGCCGGTGGCGGGTGACGGGTCGGCTGACGGTCACCGGTCACCGGTCGGTCGACCGTCGGCGCGGTGGTACGGCAGACGGGTCCGTACCACCGCGCTCGTCGGCATGGGGCCGGCCAGGGTCAGACCGGCACCGCCGTCCGGCTCCGCGACCGCCGGGCCCGGCTGGACGAAGCCGGCTGCTCCTCGGCCGGCAGCGGATCGCCGATCGGGTCGCCGGAATTCCCGTCGCCGCCGGGCGACCGCGACGACGGCATATCCATCAGCATGTCCGATGGCTCGTCGCGGTGACCGGAGTCGCCGCCCGTCGTCGCGATGCCGGCTCCGGGGTCCTCGGTCGAAGCGGCGACTGTGCCGGCCTGAGCCGAGGCGGACTCGGCCGCCTCGGCGGCGAGCAGGTCCACGGCGAGGGTGACCGGCCGGCCACCCGGACGGTTCGGTTCCCCTTCGACCGGCGACGGCACTGACGGTTCCAGGAACATCGGGTCGTCGTCACCGTCGAACAGCTCGTTGCGGGTCGCCGGCACCTCGTCGGCCGGCACCTCGGCGGTGACCTCACCCTGCACCCGCCGCTCCGGGTCGTCCCCGTCGACCTCGCTGGTCGCCAACGTCGGCCGGTTGCGGGTGAACCGACCCCGTCCTCGGGCCAGGTCATGGCCGACCGCCACGGCCTCCATCTCGTACTGCAGGCGGTTGTTGCCGTCGCCGTCGACCCAGTCGCGGGTGTAGAGCCGGCCGACCACGACGACCGGGTCGCCGAGCATGACCGAGGAGCAGACTCCTTCGGCCAGCTTGCGCCAGCAGTTCACCCGGACCCGCAGGCTGTTGCCGTCGACCCAGCGGTTGCTCTCCCGGTCGAGCCGGCGCGCCGTCGAGGCCACTTTGAAGTTGGCGACCAGTGTGTTGGTCTGGGTGGTACGCCGCCACTCCGGCGTGGTCAGCACGTTACCGACAACCGTCACGTACGTATCGAACATCGCATCTCCGCAAGGGGCTCGTCGGATTGATCTGATCGAGTCGACTCGATGCTCAGCATTGATGGACGGCACCCCTGCCGGCCAGCCACGGTCCGGCGGCGCTGTGGACAGATCCCCGGCTGTGGACAACCGCTCCGATACCGAGTTGATCTGCTAAGACGCGCATCGGAACCGGCGGGTGGAGGTCGGACGGTGTCCGGTGGTGACCGGTAGGCTCAGCAACCGACCTCGGACCGGCTCTTGGCCATGAACTTGGGAAGACTGAGGTTCACTCAGCAGGCCTCCTACCCACTACAGTAGACCCCCAAAACGTAGTGGTCAGCCTGCTCAGAATCCACGACACCACCAACATCGACGCCGCCCTGCGATACAACGCCCGCAAGAACCGACGGATCCTCGAACTCCTGGAGCTTCTACCAACCTAAACACCCCACCCGCCGACTTTGCCGTGCCCGTGGGCTCTACGCGCCGGCCGTCCAGGCAGTTGCCTGGGCTCATCCAGACCGTCACCTGTGCACGTCCGGACCGGCATGAGTGACGCTCACCCGGATCGCCACCCGCTTGTCGCGGCGCATCGCAGCCCGGTAGTCGTCCCAGTCGGAATGCTCTCCGGAGATCCGTCGGTAGTAGTCGACCAGCACGTCGAGGGCTTCGGGCAGCCGTACCACCTCTGCTTCTCCGTCGATCTGCACCCAGTCGCCAAAGAACCGGTCGGTGGTCACGCAGAACGTGACTCGTGGGTCGCGCAGCAGGTTGCGGACCTTGACCGCGCCTTCCCTGGTGCTGACCAGCACCCGACCGGCGTCGTCGACCGCGACCAGCACCGGACTGGTCTGCGGCCGGCCGTCCGGATGCCGGGTCACCAGCACCGCCCGATGATTCGCCCGCAGGAACGCCGTCGCCTGTTCGGCCTTCATCTCGCACCTCCTCGCGCCGCGCACCGCCGCTCGGCCGCCGCCAGTGCCGCCTATGATTGTGCGACGCGCAGCGCGGTGCTACCCGGAGGTAACCATCCGGCGGTACGGTCAAGGTCGTGCAGCCTGACATCCTCGGACCCCCGTACGAGCAGCAGGTCATCGAACTGGACCCGGACGACGAGGGTCCGGTCGTCGCGACCCTGGTCCGCCGCCGGGCGGACCGCCCGGCCGGGCGGGCGGTGCTCTACCTGCACGGCTTCGTCGACTACTTCTTCCAGACCCATCTGGCAGACCACTTCGTCCGCGGCGGCTGGGACTTCTACGCCCTCGACCTGCGCAAGTACGGCCGGAGCCTGCTGCCGCACCAGACCCCGAACTTCTGCCGCGACCTCAGCGACTACTTTCCGGAACTGGACGCCGCCGCCCGGATCATCCGCGAGCAGGACGGCAACGAGACGTTGCTGGTCAACGGCCACTCGACCGGTGGGCTGATCGCCGCGATCTGGGCCGACGCGCGGGCCAGCCAGGGCATCGCACCGGACGGGTTGTTCCTGAACAGCCCGTTCTTCGACCTCAACGCACCGTGGCTGCTCCGCCGGCCGGTAGCGGCGGCCATCTGCCGCCTCACCGGCCGCTCGCCCTACCGCGTCGTCCCGGTCGGGCTTTCCCGGGTGTACGGGCAGAGCGTGCACGCCTCCCAGCGCGGACACTGGGACTACGACCTGGAGTGGAAGCCGCTCGCCGGGTTCCCGGTGCGGGCCGGTTGGCTGACCGCAATCCGACGCGCCCAGCGGCGGCTACGTGCCGGACTGCACATCACCGCGCCGGTCCTGCTGGCCTGTTCCTCCCGGTCCTACCGCAGCCACAGCTGGCACGATTCGGCCACCCTGGCCGACGCGGTACTCGACGTCGAGCACATGGCCCGGTGGGCCCCCCGGCTCGGCCGGCACGTCACCGTGGTCCGCATCGACGGCGGCCTGCACGACCTGACCCTGTCCCACCAGCCGGCCCGCGACGAGCTGTTCAGCGAGCTGGACCGCTGGCTGCGTGGCTACTTCACCACCGAGCCGGCTGGCCCGGACCCTGGTCAACCGGTAAGGGCGCAACGCCCGGTCGACCGAGGGTTACCGGAGACCGACTGACTCGTCACGGCAACTTGCGACCACTACTATGTGCACGCTAGGACGAAGATCAGCAAGCGCCCGTAGCTCAGCGGATAGAGCAGGGGACTTCTAATCCCAAGGTCGTAGGTTCGAACCCTACCGGGCGCGCCACCACCCCAGGTCAGAGCTTCGACGCTCGCAGACAGGCAGTCCGATAGACTCCCGTCCTCACGGTCACGTCAGCGGAGGTTTGACCCAGATGTCCCCAGCGGCGTCGACGTCCGCACGAAGCCGATGGATACTGCACTTCACCGACATCGACAATCATGCCAGTATCTCTGCAGAAGGCCGTTGGCCTGCGATGTTTCCGCCCGCGCCGGCATCATGCGCACGGAGGTCGGCGATCCCGCGATCAAGGACTCTCGCCGCCGACGGCGGATCCCGATCGGCCCACGGGGCTACGTTGGGGACTACGTCCCGTTCCACTTCGCCCCACGTTCACCCATGATGTATCGGATTGCCTGCGACCATCGCGACAGCATCGCCGGCCGGTACGCGGACGGCGACCGCCCGTTGGTCTACCTCGCTGTGACAGTCGGTGCGGTCGTGGAGGCTGGTGCGGCGTGGGTCGCGACCGACGACAACGCAGCGATCGCAACGTCAGCCTTCACCACGGCGCTCGACGACTTGGACAACACGGTGGACTGGCCGCTCGTGCAAGCGGAACGCTGGAACAGCACCGTAGACGATCCAGACCGGCGGCGTCGCCGGATGGCGCAGTTCCTGGAGCAGCACCCGGCCAACAGCCACCACCACGACCCCGACCAGCACCAACCCGCCGGCAAGCCAGTCGTACACCGGTGGGCCGGCGTGGGTCGCCACCGCGACCATCGCGATCAGCATCGCGACGTCGTGGAACGCCGGCACGTTCGGGGCGGCGAGCAGTCCAGTGGTACTGCGACGTCGGCCGGTACGGCGAGGTCGACGCGGGTGGTATGCCGCCCAGCCTAGGGCACGGCTCCGATCAGCTGGTCGGGAAGTCCTCGCCGAGGACGGTACGCAGCCGCTGCAGCGCCCGCATGCTGCACATCTTCACCGCCGACGTGGTGATGCCGAGGATCTCGGCGACGGCCTGCACGCTCTGGTCCTCCCAGTACCGCAGCACCAGCACCGCCCGGTCGCGCACCGGGATCTCCGCCAGCGCACGCAGCAACGCCACCTGCAGTTCGGTGGAGCCGCCCGAGCCGGCGGGCCGGCCCGCCGGCTCGGGCGGCTCGGCGAGCAGCACCTCGGTGCGGCTGCGCCGCGTCATCGCGTCGGAGACCGCGTTGATCAGGACCCGACGGCTGTACGCGTTCAGGTTCGCCGTGGGCCAGATCCGGTTCCACGAGGCGTACATCCGGGTGAAGGTGATCTGGGTGAGATCCTGCGCGAGATGCCAGTCCCGGCACATCAGGTACGCGACGCGGCGCAGCCGGGGAGCCGCGTCGACGACGAACGCGGTGAACGCCTCGTCCCCGGCCACTCGCTGCTTCCGACGGCTGGCGGCCCACCGGGCCAGCGGTCCGCCGCCGCGCTCAGACCTCGTCGGTGCCGGCTCCACCGGTAGGTCGGCAGCGACCGGCGCTACGACCCGAACCCCACTCACTCGTCCACCTGCTTGTCCGTGCCGTACAGGCAGAACCAGCCGGTGACCGTCTCGACACCGGGCATCGCCTGTAGTCCGCCGCTGACCTGCTGATACGCCGATGGGTTCGCCAAGGTGATCCGGAAGGACTCTGGCAACTGGTCCGGGGTCACTTTCTCCATCAGGTCTGGATGATCGAGCAAAACGGCAGGATCGTCCTTGTACCGCCGAATGAACCGCTGGTAGGCGTCCTGCCGGCTCTCAAACGCCACCGACCCAACCTGCGGATTGGACCGCAGCGCCGCGTCGACAGCGCGCCGCTGCTCGGCAGTCACGTTGACGCTCAGGTAGACGGCGGCTTCGGTCGCCGCCTCAGCGGTGGTGGGACGCACCAGTTCACAGCCGGGCGAGACCGACGGCATCGCCGCCTGCGCCGGCACCGGGGCCGGTGCGTCCCGGACGGGTGCTGCCAGGCTAGCTGCGACGGCGGCGAGGACGGTCACGGCGACGGCGGCACCGCCGATGGTGAGCCGTCTGCGTCGGCGTAGTCGGCTCCCGCCGACCATGGCCGCTCGGGCCAGGTCGTCCGGTGGCACCGCAGGTGCCGGTTCGTCGTCGAGCGCCCGGTCGAAGTACGTCCGCAACTGGTCCATGCAGAAGTAGACCGGTCGACGCGGCGGACCGGTCACGGCCGCAAGCCGGTGGTCCGCAGATCGATCCGGTCCGGCTGGTCGTGCGTATTTGTGGGTGCCCGGTGGTACGGATATCGTGCAGAGTCCGGTCCGGCAGGCGCACCGCCTGGCCGACTACCAGGAAGGCCCCAACTTGTCCTCCGCCACGAACTCCGCCCCGGTCACCGCCGACGACGTGACGGACCAGACGACGGCGGCGGACCAGACGACGGCGGCGGACGAGACGGCACCGCCGACCAGCGGATGGCGTCAGCGGGTACGGCGTACCGCCCGATGGTCGGCCGACGTGCTGGCGGTCGGCGGCGTGCTGGCCGCGATGACCCTGCCATACCAGCTGGATCTGGTGGTCCCGGTCGCGTTCGCCCGCATTCCGGTCGAGGCGCTGGTCGCCGCCGCGCTGCTGCTGGTGCTGCCGGGCCGGGTCCGCACCCCGGTGGCTGCCACGCTCGGCGCGCTGCTCGGCGTACTGATCACGCTGAAGGTCGCCGACATCGGCTTCTTCTCGGTGCTGGACCGGCCGTTCGACCCGGTCCTGGACTGGGGTCTGCTGGCCGACGGATACCGGTTCGTCGACGCCTCCTACGGCCGGGCCGCGGCGGTCGGCGCGGCGGTCGGCACCGTCGTGCTCACGATCGGGGTGCTGACGCTGCTGGTCGCCGCGACGCTGCGGCTGGCCCGGCTGTTGGCCGCACACCGACGGATCGGCGGCGGTACGGTCGGTGCGCTGACCGCCGGCTGGCTGGTGTTCGCCCTGCTCGGTACGCAGGTGGTGGTCTACCAGGACGAGTGGCGCACGATCGGACTGCCGGTCGCCAACCGGGCGACCGCCCGGTTGGCGTACGACCACACCATGCAGATCGGCGCGAGCCTGCAGGACCGGCAGGAGTTCGCCGAGCTGGCGGCGGTCGACGCGTTCCGGGACGTGCCCGCCGACGAGTTGCTGACCGCGCTGCGCGGCAAGGACGTGCTGCTGGCGTTCGTGGAGAGCTACGGCCGGGACGCGGTCACCCACCCCGACTTCAGCCCACTGATCGGTGACCTGCTCGACGACGGCACGCAGCGGCTGGCGGCGCGGGGCTACCAGTCGCGCAGCGCTTTCCTCACCTCGTCAACGGTCGGAGGCAGCAGCTGGCTGGCGCACGCCAGCACCCTGTCCGGGCTGTGGGTGGACAACCAGCAGCGCTACCGCAGCCTGGTGACCAGTGACCGGCTGACGTTGACCCGGGCGTTCGGACGCGCCGGCTGGCGGGTCGCCGGCTTCTTCCCCGGCAACAGCCGGGCCTGGCCGGAGGGGGCGTTCTTCGGCTACGACCAAGTCTACGACTCGCGCAACATGGGGTACGCGGGCGACAGGTTCAACTTCGCCTCCATCCCCGACCAGTACGTGCTGTCGGCGTTCGACCGCTTCGAGCGGCGCGACAACGACCAGCCGGTGATGGCCGAGGTGGCGTTGCTGTCCAGCCACGCGCCGTGGACCCCGCTGCCGCAGCTGGTCAACTGGAACACGGTCCGGGACGGTTCGGTCTTCGACCGGGAGGCGATGGCCGCCGGCCAGGCCAATAAGTCCGCGGAGGACGGATTGCGCAGCGACTACCCGAAGGCGGTGGCGTACTCGTTGAGCACGATTATCTCCTACATCGAGTCGCAGGGCGACGACGATCTGGTGGTGGTCTTCCTCGGCGACCACCAGCCGGCGCCGGTGGTGACCGGTCCGGGGGCCAGCCACGACGTGCCGGTCACCATCGTCACCAGCGACCAGGCGGTCCTCGACCGGGTCGCCGGCTGGGACTGGCAGGAAGGGCTGCGCCCCGGTCCGCAGGCCCCGGTGTGGCAGATGGACTCGTTCCGGGACCGGTTCCTCACCGCTTTCAAGTAGGCCGCCCCGCTCGTCACGGGCAGATCGGCTCCGCTCGTCACGTGAGCCGGTCTCGCAGTACCGGCCATCATGCACCGTCTCATCCGTACGGATGATGGCTGTACCCGCTGCTCGGGGCCTAGCGTCGACTCTCGACCCTTGAGAGCCACGGCTTATCGACCAGCGCACCCCCTGGCCGTTCGGGTCGTGGATCGTCACGGACTCCCGAGGAGACATTTTGAGGAAGCCCTCGACGAGGCGCCACTCGTCGCCGAACGGCCGTTCGCAGCCACCGCCCGGGACCGGCCGGTCCGGCAACCGCCGCCTGATCGCCCTGCTCGTCGCCGTCGTCGCGGCGGCGCTGCTGCCGGCGGTCGGCCCGACGTCGGCCGCCAGTGCCGCGCCGCAGGAAGGTACGCCGATCGCCGGCACCCCGTGGGCCGTGCTCGACGACGTACCGACGGCCAGCCGGTCCGGTCGCGCCCAGGACATCCAGGCACACCGGTTCGCGGCGTACACCCTGGACCGGGATGTGATCGCCGCCCAGCTGGACCGGGCGCCGGACGAGTCGGACCGGGCCGCCGCGACGGCACCGCTGGTGCTGGCCGTGCCGGACCCGGACGGCGTGGTGCAACGGTTCGCGGTGGTCGACTCTCCGGTGATGCAGGACGGGCTCGCCGCCCGGCACCCGGACATCCGCACGTACGCCGGCACCGGCGTCGACGACCCGACGGCGACGATCCGGGCCGACCTGACCCCGCTCGGCTTCCACGCCTCGGTCCGCTCGTCGACCGGGTCCTGGTACGTCGACCCGTACCATCGCGACCAGAGCGTCTATGCCAGCTACCACGCCGGTGACCTGGTCAACCGGCACGGCCCGCTGACCGAGCGGGGCGACGTCGACGCGGCCGCCGAGCAGGTCGGCGCGGAGATCGACCAGGCGCAGGCCGACGACCCGGCCGGTCCGCTGGTCAAGCTGCGCACCTACCGGCTGGCATTGCTCACCGACCCGTCGTACGCCGACTACTTCGGCGCGCAGAACGTGACCGCCGCCAAGGTGACGCTGGTCAACCGGGTCACCCAGATCTACGAGGACGAGACCGCGATCCGGCTTGTGCTGATCAACGACACCGACAAGACCAACCTGAACACCGTGGCGGCGGCCACCGGCCCGGACGGGCCGTGCGGGTCCGCGCCGTGCTTCTCCGAGGCGCAGCTGACCGGCTGTTCCGGCGCGACGCTCAACCGCAACCGGATCGTGCTGGGCCAACTGGTCGGGGCGAGCAGCTACGACGTCGGGCACATCGGCTTCGGCCTGCCGGGTGGCGGCGTCGCCGGGCTGGGGGTGGTCGGCGGCGACGGCAAGGCGCGCGGCTGCACCGGCCTGCCGAACCCGATCGGTGACTTCTACGCCGTCGACTACGTGGCGCACGAAATCGGCCACCAGTTCGCCGGTAACCACACCTTCAACGGCACCCAGTGGAACTGCTCCGGCGGCAACCGCAGCGCCGCCAACTCGTACGAGCCGGGCAGTGGTTCGTCGATCATGGCGTACGCGGGCATCTGCCAGCAGGACAACCTGCAGCCGCACACCGACCCGTACTGGTCGCAGCGCAGCTACCACGAGATCACCACGTTCGTGAACTCGTCCCGGCCGGCGATCAACGAGGTGCAGACGGTGTCGCTGCGCGACTTCGACACTGTCGGTGACTCGTTCCAGTTCACCTTCAACGGCCGAAACTCCCGGCTGATCGGTTACGGCGAAAGCTACACCACTGCCTACATCAAGGAGACGATCGAGTCGATGACCGGTTGGCCGGACGGCGCGACGGTGACCGTCGGGGCGTTCGGCGGTGTCGGCGCGCTCGACAACACTGGCTTCCAGGTGACGTTCAACGGCGGAGCCGTGGCGCAGACCAACGTATCGCCGCTGGAGTTGATCCCCTATTCCGGCATGGACGGCTTCGTCGGTGAGACCGCCAAGGGCGGCCCGGTCGACAACGGCGGCTGGCAGGTTACCGAGACCACCAACCACGCCCCGGTGGTGACCGTGCCGGACCAGTTCACCATCCCGGTACGGACCCCGTTCGCGTTGACCGGCAGCGCCACCGACGCCGACGGTGACGCCCTGACCTATCTGTGGGAGCAGAACGACCGCGGCGGCATCGCCGGAGTCAGCAACGCCGGCACCGCGTTGACCGACAACGTCAAGACCAACGGACCGCTGTTCCGAGTGTTCGGCACGGCGGCGCTGGTCGGCCCGGACGACACCGAGCAGTACTACTCCCCCGGGTTGAACGCGGTCGACGACGACCCGACCCGGGTCTTCCCGGACATGGCGCAGATCCTGGCCGGCAACACCAACGCGGTGACCGGGGCCTGCCCGGCGGCGCCGGCACCGCCGGGCAGCGGCAGCGCGTCGAACCTGCCGCAGGCGCTGGTCGACTGCTACTCGGAGTTTCTGCCGACCGCCGACTGGGTCGGCTTCGCCAACGACCGGACCATGCGCTTCAAGCTGACCGCCCGCGACGGCCGGATCGGCGGCGGCGGGGTCGGCAACGCTGAGACCGAGGTCGTGCTGGCCCCGCAGGCGGGTCCGTTCCTGGTCACCTCCCAGCCGGCGCCGGCGTTCTACCTCGGCGGGTCCACTCAAGAGGTCACCTGGGACGTGGCCGGCACCGACGCGGCGCCGGTGAACGCGGCGCAGGTGCGGATCTCGCTGTCGACGGATGGGGCGAAGACCTTCCCGTACGTGCTGGCCGAGGCGGTGCCGAACAACGGAACCGCCACGGTGACGATGCCGAACATCGACACCACCACCGGTCGGATCAAGATCGAAGCGGTCGGCAACGTCTTCTTCGACCTCAACGACGCCGACATCCGCATCGACCAGGTCCGCGCGGCCGAGCTGGCGTACACCGGGGACACGCTGGTGCACCCGGAGGGTGGCGCGGAGCAGGCGCAGGTGTTGCTGCGGACGGCGGTGAGCGCCGAGGCCGGCGACGTCCGAGGTGCCCAGCTCGCCTTCACCAGCGGCGACACCACACTGTGTGCCACCGAGGTGAAGTTGTGGGGCAGCGACCGCACCGGCGGGATGGCCAGCTGTACGGCGACCCTTCCGGTCGGCAACCACCCGGTGACCGCCACGGTCGACGGCCGCTACACCGGGTCCGTCACCGCGACGGTGACCGTCTCCCCGCCGACCAGGCTGCGGTTCCTCGGTGACGGCTACCTGCGCAGCGAGTCGACCGCTGGCGCCTACCCGCTGGACCCGGATCACCGGATCGAGTTCGACCTCGACGGCCGGATCACCTACGGCGAGAGGCTGGTCGGCAAGGTGCTGGTCGGCTACCGCTCCGGCGACCAGCGGTACAAGTTCCAGGGCAACGTTCTGGAGTCGTACGGCTCGTACGCTCTCGGCAGTGGACCAGCCACGGCGCAGCTGCGCTACCAGGTGACGCTGTTCGACCTGTCCACCCCGCAGCAGCCGGTGGCGGTGGCGACCGGACTGACCATGCGGGTGAGCGCGACGCTGGTCAGCGGGCCGGGCCAGCTGGACAAGATCGGGATCACCGTCTGGGACGGTGACACGCTGATGTTCTCGTCGAGCTGGACCGGCACCGCCACCGAGGAGATCAACCTGACCGCGTCCGGTGGTGACCTCGTCCTGTACTAAGGGCTGGGAACTGCCGATCATTGCTGACAGACGTCCGCCCGGACCGCCGGGTGGGCGTCTGTCAGCGCTGGCGGACGGCGTGCAGCACCGCGTCGTGGACGGTCACCGGGTTTCCGTCCGGGTCGATGCCCGGCCGAGGTACCGTCTCGGCCCGGATGCTGGCCCACTCCTGCGGGTCCAGCACCGCCGCCACCTGCTCGGCGGTGAACAGCAGGTCCCGCATCCGGGGCCGGCGCAGCCCCGGCACGTCCAGGTCGGACGGGTGGTGGCCGACGATCAGCAGGGTGCCGCCGGGGCGTACCGCCGCAACGAGCCGGCGGTGCAGCATCGCCCGGTCCGGGTCCGGCAGGTGCATGAACTGGGCGGTGACCAGATCGAACCGGTCCGGTCCGGGATCCCAGGTCCGTAGGTCGGCCGGCTGCCAGGTGAGCCGTCCGGCCACGTCGTCGCCGGCCGTCGCCGCCTGCTCGGCACCGCGCCGCAGCGCCACCGCCGACACGTCGACGGCGGTCACCTCCCAGCCTCGGCCGGCCAGCCAGATCGCGTCGGCGCCCTCGCCGGCGCCGACGTCACAGGCGGTGCCGGCAGGCAGTTCGGTCGCGACGGTGACCAGTTGCGGGTTCGGGTTGCCGCTCCACACCCGGTCGACGGAGCCGTACCGTTCGTCCCAGAACTCCTGGCTGACCATGGCGGCCACGTCCGCCGGCCCGTGGTGCACCGACAGGCCGGAGTCGTCCTCGCCGGCGGCGGCCCGGTGCCGGCGTACCGCGTCGGCGGTGTCCTCCTCGGCCAGGTCGCCGTTGACCGCCGCGGCCGCCATCGTGCCGGCCGCAGCCGCCGCCATCACCTGGCCGAACGGATTGGTCAGGTTGCCGGCCGCCCAGACTCCCGGGATCGGGGTACGGCCGGTCGGGTCCGCCTCGACCTGTTCGGCCATCCCGCTCGGATGGCTGGTCACCGGCACCCCCAGCTTGGTCAGCAGCCGGTAGTCGACCCGCAGCCGGGAAGCGACGGTCACCGCCGACCGGGGCACCACGGTCCCGTCGGCCAGCCGTACCCCGGTGAGCTGGTCGTCGGTCACCTCCAGCCCGACGACCTCGCCCGGCACCACCCGGACGCCGCGGGCCGCCAACTGTTCAGCCTGTTCGTCGGTGAGGTCGACACCGGTGTGGGTGAACAGCACCAGGTCGGAGGTCCACTGCCGGAACAGCTGCACCTGGTGCAGCGCCATCTCGCCGGTGGCGAGCACCCCGACCGGCTGGTCCCGGATCTCCCACCCGTGGCAGTACGGGCAGTGCAGCACATCACGGCCCCAGCGGTCCCGCAGCCCGGGGATGTCGGGCAGTTCGTCGACCACGCCGGTGGCGAACAGCAGCCGCCGGGCGGCCACCGTACGGCCGTCGGCCAGGCTGATCTCGAATCCGCTGTCGACCCGCTCGACCGCCTCCGCCCGGCCGGGCAGCACCACGCCGCCGTACCGTTCGACCTCCTGCCGGCCTGCGGCGACCAGCCCGGCCGGGCTGATGCCGTCGCGGCTGAGGAAGCCGTGCACGCCGGCCGAGGGCGCGTTGCGGGGTTCACCCGCGTCGATCACGATCACGGCCCGCCGGGCCCGGGCCAGGGTCAGCGCCGCGCTCAACCCGGCGGCACCGCCGCCGATCACCGCCACGGCGACCCGGTACGTGGGTCCCCCCACCTTGTTGTCAGCCATCCTGACCACCTCCGGCACCCACGATCCGCCGCTGCCAGCGTAGCGGCAAACTTTCTTGCCGTTTTGGCAAACGCCGGTGGTCGGCAGGCTCTGCGGGGCTTCACCACCGGTCGTGGTGCACGGCGTCGGTCACCGGCCGGCGCCGCCGCCAGCCGTGCCGCTCCAGGTCGGGTTCGTCGGCGAGCCGGCTGACCGGCCCGATGCAGAGCCAGGCCACCGGTCGGATGCCGGCCGGTATGGCGAGCAGGTCCCGCAGGAACGGCTCCCGGTAGAAAGAGACCCAGCCGACCCCGAGACCTTCCGCGGTGGCCGCCAGCCAGAGATTCTGAATGGCCAGGCAGACCGAGTAGAGGCCGGCGTCGGCGATGGCGTGCCGGCCGAGCACCGCCGGGCTGCCTCGCTGCGGGTCGTAGGTCACCACGATCGACAGGGTGGCCTCCCGTACCCCGTCGATCTTGATGTGCGCGAACCGGGCCGCCGCGACCGGGTCGAGGGTCTGCGCGAACGTCTGCCGTTCCCGCTGCACATGTGCGTGGAAGGCGTCACGCACCGCCGGATCGCGCACCAGCACGAAGTCCCACGGCTGGGTGAGCCCGACACTCGGCGCGGCGTGCGCGGCGGTCAGCACCCGGTGCAGCACCTCGTCCGGCACCGGCGCGCCGGTGAACTCGGCCCGCACGTCACGGCGCCGATGGATGACGTCGTACAGGTCGATGAGCATCGCGCTCCATTGTCCCAAGCCGCGCCTTGAATCCGGTTGCCGGCCTCAGGCCCGGCCTGATCGGATGGCGGCCATGCTGGTCAGACGGGAACGAGCCGGCGACGTCGCGGCGCTGACGCACGCGGTGCTCGCCGCCGCCGAAGCCCGCGACGAGACACTCGTCGCGCTGCTCGGCGAACCGGCGTACTACCGCCGGTTCGGGCTGCGGCCGGCGAGCGAGTTCGGCATCGTCGCGCCCGATCCGCGGTGGGGGCCCTACTTTCAGGCCCGTCCGCTGGGCGGGGCCACGCTGACACCGGGCCGGTTCCGCTACGCCGAACCGTTCGAGCGGCTCTGACCGCTCAGCTGTTCACCGGCCGGCGGGCCACCAGCAGGACGTGGGTGAGCGGCCAGTCCATCGGACGACCATTCAGGGTGGACCGGGATGCGACCGGGGCGAGCCGGTGGTACGGCACCGGGTTGCGCCGAATGTTGCCGTGGTTGGCCGACGTCACCGCCCAGACGAGGGTGCACGGCCCGTCGGACGCCGCAGCCTCGCGGACGGCCAGCCGGCTCAGATTGTCGGCCTGGAACCGGGTGAGAACGTGGTGCCGACCGGGGAAGAGCAGGTAGCGGGCCCTGGCGCGCTGATAGCCTACGGCCGCCGTGGCCGGCCGGGCAGGGTCCGCCACGGCCCAGCCCAGGACCGGGGACATCGACGCTCCAGGGAGGAGACAGGCACGGTGGATGCGAGCGCACTGCTGGTGGAGACCTTCGACCGGCTGCCCGAGCTGGTCCGCGCGGCGGTCGACGGCCTGGGCCCGGAGCAGCTGCGCTGGTCGCCGGGGTCGGGCACGAACCCGATCGGCTGGCTGGTCTGGCACCTGACCCGGGTCCAGGACGACCATCTGGCCGAGGTGATCGGCGAGCCGCAGGTCTGGGTCGGCGACGGCTGGGCGCGGCGGTTCGGCCTGACCGCCGATCCGGCCGACACCGGGTACGGGCACAGCGCCGAGCAGGTGGCGGCGGTGGCGCCGGAGAGCGCCGCCGTGCTGGTCGACTACTACATGGCGGTCGCCGACCGGACCCGGCGGTTCCTGGTCGGCCTGACCGACGCCGACCTGGACCGGATCGTCGACGAACGGTGGAACCCGCCGGTCACCCTCGGCGCACGGCTGGTAAGCGTGGCCAACGACGACCTGCAGCACGTAGGTCAGGCCGGGTGGCTCCGCGGGCTGCTCAGCGCGACCAGCTGACCGCGACCGGCTACCCTTTTGACGCGGTGTGCCGCAATAGGCATGCTGTGTCTCGGGCCCCTGTCTCCCCGGCTCGCCGGAGCACCCGCGCAGAGGAGTTCCCCTCATGTCCGTTCCCGTGTCGGAGAGCGCCACCACGTCGCAGCCCGCGCCGGTTCCGGCTGCCCGGCGCGGCGACGCCGGGGCGTTCCTCCGCGAGTTCCTCCGGTCGCCCACCCGGATCGGTGCGATCGCTCCCAGCTCGCAGCGGTTGGCCGAGGCGATCACCGCGCCGATCCCGGAACGCGGCGACCCGGTCGTCGTCGAGCTCGGGCCCGGCACCGGCGCCTTCACCGGGGTGATCCAGCGGCGGCTCGGCGGCCGGGGTCGACACCTGGCGATCGAGCTCAGCCCGACCCTCGCCGACCTGCTGGCCGGCCGACACCCGCAGGTCGAGGTGATCGTCGGCAATGCCGCCGACTGCCGTGCCCTGGTGGCCGGGCAGGGCCTGGCCACCGCCGACGTGGTGGTCAGCGGGCTGCCGTGGGTCTCCTTCCCGCGTGATCTGCAGTCGTCCGCCCTCGGCGCGGTGTGCGACGTGCTGGGACCGGACGGGGCGTTCACCACGTTCGCGTACGTACTGACCGCGCAGACCCCGCCGGCCCGTCGGTTCCGGCAACTGCTGCGGGACCGGTTCGAGGAGGTGGTGATGGGGCGTACGGTGCTCGGCAACCTGCCGCCGGCCTTCGTCTACCACGCCCGCCGGCCGCGCCGCTGACCGCTCTTCCCGGCCGCGCCGCTGACCGCTGAACCGCTCGCCCGCCGGGCGTCAGCCGGACTCGGCGACCCGCTCGCCCATATCGTGCTCCGGCAGGATCACGTGGTGGGCGCCGACCCGTTCCAGAATCCGGCCATGCTGCCGGCTGATCGCCTTTGCCCAGTGAACCCGCCGGCGATCACCCGGGCCGGGTGCTGGAACCGGTCGGCACCGCGCCGCCACATCGGGACCCGCCACCGGTGGGGCCGGTGGCGGGCCGGTTGCCGCCATCAGGCAGCCTGTCGGGCATGTCTCTCCAGGATCCGGGGTCCGGCCCGCACCGCGAGGACCGAACCGCCAGGTGGGAGCGCCGGACAGCGGCCGGGTTGACCGTGCTCGCCGTGGCGTTCCTCGTCGTCTATGCCGCGCCCATTCTCTACCCGCAGATGCCGGCGCGCTGGCACGCCGTGTGTGTCGCTGCCAACATCGTGATCTGGGCGCTCTTCTGGGCCGACTACCTCGTCCGGCTGTGGCTGGCCGGCGACCGGTGGCGGTTCGTCCGCGCCAACCTGTTCGACCTGATCGTGCTGCTGCTGCCCATTCTCCGGCCGTTGCGGATGCTCCGGCTGGTCACCGCAGTGCTCCTGCTGACCCGGCGCACCGAGGTCTGGGCGCGTGGCCGGCTGGCGCTCTACGTCGGCTCGACCACTGTCCTGCTGGTGATCGTCTCCGGGCTGGCGGTGCTGGACGCCGAACGCAGCCACCCGGACGGTGCGATCAACACCTATCCGGACGCGCTGTGGTGGTCGGTGGTCACCATCACGACCGTCGGCTACGGCGACTACTACCCGATCACCAGCACCGGCCGGTTCGTGGCGCTGGCGCTGATGATCGGCGGTATCGGCCTGATCGGTTTCGTCACCGGTTCGCTGGCCAGCTGGATCGTGGAACGCATCTCCGCAGCGGGCGAGGCCGACACCGCCAAGTCGCCGGCGACCCGCGCCGACGTCGTCGCGCTCACCGAGGAACTCGCTGCGTTGCGGGCCGAGGTGGCCGGATTGCGGGCCGACCGCCAGCCCCGTGCCGAGCTGCCCGAACCACGGCCGGCCGACCGGTCCGGTTGACGCCTCGTCGGCGGGCGGCGCTCGGCGGGCAGAGTCAGGCCCGCAACTGCGGCAGTACGTCGGTCGCCACCTCGGCAAGCACCCGCTCGTCACCGGCGTACCAGCTGCTCCGGCGCGGCCAGTGGGTGATGACATCGGTGAAGCCGAGCGCGGCGGCCCGACCGACCGCGTCGGCGAAGAAGTCGGCGCTGGTCAGCGAGAAGACCGGTGCCGAGTCCAGCGACAGGTACCGGCGCAGGTCGTCCCGGTCCCGCCCGGCCCGGTCCACCGCCGCGTCGCAGCGCCGCGTCAACTGGGCCACCGAGGCCCACCAGGCGACCTGGTCGTCGAATACGGTGCCGGTGGTCACCCAGCCGGCGCCGTACCGGGCGACCAGGTCCAACGACCGGGGCCCGTTGGCGGCCATGACGAACGGCAGCCGGGGCCGCTGGCGGCAGCCGGGCGTGCTGCGGGCGTCCACCGCCTGGAAGTACCGGCCCTGCCAGGTCACCCGATCGGTGCGCAACAGCAGGTCGAGCAGCTCGACGAACTCGGCGTACCGGTCGACCCGGGCGCGCGGTGACAACGGACCGGCGCCGAGCACCGTGGCGTCGAACCCGATCCCGCCCGCGCCGACCCCGAGCAGCAGCCGGCCGGCGGAGATGTCGTCCAACGCGGTGACCTCGCGGGCGAAGTGCACCGGGTGCCGGAAGTTCGGCGAGGCGACCAGGGTGCCGAGCGGAATCCGGGAGGTGACGGACGCGGCGGCGGCCAGCGTCGGGACCGCGTCGAACCACGGCCCGTCGATGAGGTCCCGCCACCCCAGATGATCGTAGGTCCAGGCGTGGTCGAAGCCCCACTCCTCGGCCTGGCGCCAGCGGCGCGACGTCACCGACCACGGCTCGTCCGGCAAGATCACGATCCCTACCCGCACGGTCGACACCCTACGCCCGGATGCCGCTGGGCCGGCCGGGCGCCCGGGTCAGGCCGGCTCGCGCTCCTTGCGGTGGATGTCCATCCGACCGCGACCGAACGCATCGATATGCCCCCATCTGCCGGGAATATCCAACAGTTCGATCCGGCCCATGCTGATCGGCAACGCCGGGTCGACCACCAGGTGCTCGCCCTGCGGCTCCAGACCGAGCAGGGTCCGCAGCAGCAGCAGGGTGGCCCCGGTCGACCAGGCCTGCGGGCTGCAGGAGGTCGGATACTCCACCGGATACTTGGTCAGCGCCCGGTCGTAGCCGCCGAACGCCTCCGGCAGCCGGCCGTTGAAATACTGCGCGGCGTTGATGATCCCATCGGCGATCCGGGCCGACTCCTCGACGAAGCCGTACTTGCGCAGGCCCCAGGCGATAAACGAGTTGTCGAACGGCCAGACCGTGCCGACGTGGTAGCCGATCGGATTGAACCGGCCCTCCCCCTCGGCCAGGGTCCGCACCCCCCAGCCGGAGAACATCCGCGGGCTGACCAGGTGTTTGGCGATCTTCTTGGCCTTGCCGGCATCGACGATACCGCTCCACAGCAGGTGGCCGATGTTCGACGACAACGCGTCGACCTGGCCGCCCTCCGGGTCCAGCGCGAGCGCGAAGTACTCCCCATCGGCGACCCAGAAGTCCCGGTTGAACCGATGTTTCAGGTCGGCCGCCTCCCGCTCCAACTGGTCGGCGTACCCCGGGTCGTGCCAGATCTCGCGGGCCAGCCGGGCGCCGCGCATCTTGGCGTCGTACGCGTACCCCTGCAGCTCGCAGGTCGCCCGGGGGTAGCCGGGCAGCCGGCCGTCGCGGTAGCAGATCGCGTCCCAGGAGTCCTTCCAGCACTGGTTCTCCAGACCGGTCTCCTCGTTGCGCCGCTCGTACCAGAGGTAGCCGTTGTTGAGCAGATCACCGTAGGTGTCGATCCAGCACAGCGCCTGCCGGGCCTCGGCCTCCAGTGCCCGGACCAGCTTGACGTCGCCGCTCCACCGCTCATACTCGTCGAGCAGCACGACGAACAGCGGGGTCGAGTCGGCTGCTCCGAAGTACGGAGTGTGCGGCTGCTCCTCGAAGGCCGACGACTCGCCGTACCGAATTTCGTGCAGGATCTTGCCCGGTTCCTCGTCCCGGAAGTCGTCAAGCTTGCTGCCCTGCAACCCGCCGAGCAGCCGCAGGGTCGACGCCGCCAGCTCCGGCGCGAACGGCAGCGCCTGCAGGCTGGTGAAGATGCTGTCCCGGCCGAACATGGTGGCGAACCACGGCACACCGGCGGCGGGCACCGACTGCCCGGCCAGCGACAGCGGGGTGTAACGCAGCGCGGCCAGATCCACCAGACTCCGCCGGTACGTCGACGCGAGCGGCTCACACTCGCAGGACAGCCGGGGTGCCCGGGCGATCCACTCGTCCAGTTCCCGGCGCATCTCCGGCTTGGCCCGGTCGAAGTGCTGGCCGAGCATTCCTTCGCGCAGGTCACGACCGTCCGGACCGATAGCGGTGGTCTTGACCTTGATGTGGGTGACCCACCGGCCGTGCGGCTCGACGACGATGGTGAAGCTGAGTCCGTGCTCGTCGATCGCCGCCGGCTCGCTGCTGGAGATGATCGTCTCCCGGTGGAAGCTTTCCCGCTGGTAGCCGAGCCGCAGGCAGCCCCGGTCGACGTGGGCGTAATGCTTGCCGACCTTGTTCCGGACGTCCTTGATCTCGAACAGGTCGGCGAAGTCGCTGCCCGCTTCCAGCCGGACGCTCAGTTCCATCGGCTCCTGGGCATGGTTGAGGATGGTTATCTCCTCGTCGAAGCTGCCGCCCACCCAGCGTTGCCGGATCACCGACATCTCGGCGTCGACGTAGTGGGTCGGCTCTCCGGGCACCAGGAAGAACCGTGCCTCGAAGTATTGCAGGTCGTCGACCGACAGCGAGGACAACCGCTCACCGTCAATGGTCAGCTGCCACTTCGACAAGAAGCGGGTGTCGAACGAGAACAGCCCGGTAGGTGCCGCCGGAGAGGCGTCGATGTCGCCCTGGCTGTCGCTGACCACGAAGGTGTTGCCGTCCAGGATACTGACCATTCCCTCGGTCATCGCTCAGTCCTCTCCCGCCGGGCGAACGCGCGTGGGTCGTGGGAATTGGGCGGGCCGGGCATCATCCGCTCGATCAGGATCAGCAGGCGGAGATCGCCGAGCACCATGATGTCGCCGCGCAACATCGCCGCCATCGGGTTGATCTCGCCCCGGGCCATCCCCTCGAAGACCTCCTGATCGGTACGCAGCACGCTCTCCGCATCCCGCTGCTCGCGCACCAGGCTGGCCCGACCTCCCTCGAAGGCGACGAACCAGTAGTCCACCTGTTCATCGTGTGCCAGGTCGAACCGCACCGTCCCGGAGATCTGCCGCAGCAGCGACGCGTTCTCCTTACGGCCGAGGCGGTCGAAGAACTCCCGCGTCGCCGGCATCGGTTCCCGCGCCGAGGCGGTCCGTGTGGTCTGCGCCCGCTGCGTCGTCTGCGGCATCTTCCGCTCCCTCCACCCAATGGCAGGGTCGCGGCTGATCGGGTGGTACGGCATCGCCCGTGCCGGGTGAAGCCGGCCCGGATGTCAGGCCAGGAGCGCCGGTGCTCGGTCAGTCGGCGGAGATGCCGTACGCACTCCAGCCCCGGTCGCGGAACCCGGCGGCCGAGGCCACCTTCGCCGACGCGGCGTTGCCCACCGCGTGCAGGTACGTGGGGACGGCGCCGCCGTCGAGCACCCGACGGGCGGCCTGGGCGACCAGCCGGCGGGCCAGGCCACGACCACGCGCCGCCGGTACGGTGCCGACCGCGATCTCCTGGCCGTGCGCGTCGTGCCGCTTCAGCCCGACCCCGGCCAGGAACGTCCCATCGGCGTCCCGGGCGACCAGCACCGGGTTGGTGAACTGCCGCAGCCAGGGTGGCAACGACTCGTCAGCGGAGCCGACCCAGTCCCCGGCGTCGGGCAGCGGCGCCGGCGCCAGACAGTACCGGAACACGGTGCGCTGCGCCCGCCAGCCGGGACGGCCGACCGCGGTGGGCAACTTGGCCAGCAGATCGGTGAGCGGCAGGTCGGTCAACGCGCGGACCGCCTCGACCTTGTCGGGTGGCACGGACAGCACCGCGCCGCCGGGCGCCCCGACGCCGACCACCGGATGCGGCCGGCCGTCCCAGCCCGGTCGGACTCGCCGCTCCGAGCCGACCACCTGCAACGCCCGGCCGGCCGGCCACTGACCCAGCCAGCTGACCAGATGGTGGTAGAGACGCTTGTCCAGCATCCTGCCTGCCTCCTGCCGTACGGAACGGCCCGCACGCCGCCCTGATGGAGAAGCCGTTCACCCGCCCGGAAACGCCTCTGTCTACCCTGCCGAAAGTATGCAGCTTTTCCGGCCGATGTGGTCAGTTGGCCGAAGATGTGCGAACCAGTGTCCGGATCTGGCGCAGCAGCACCGACAGTGCGGCGAGGTCGGCCGGTGAGTGGGCGAAGTCCTCCATCGCCCGCCGTACCCGGGCCACCGCGCTGGCGTTGTCCTGCTCCCACTGTTCGGCCCGGTCCTGCACCGCCAGCTCGCCCGGGGTGGCGGTGAGCACCTCGACGGTGAGCGCCGCCAGCGCGGCGTACAGGTCGTAGCGCAGCGCGGTACGGGCCAGCGTCTGCCAGCGGTCTTCCCGGGGAAGCAGCGAGATCTTGCTCAGCAGCCAGTCGACCCGGAACCGTTCGGAGAGCATGAAGTACACCGAGGCGACCTCGGTGACGTCGCAGCCGGTGTCGGCGGCGGTCTCCACCACGTCGAGCAGCCCGAAGCTGTACATGATCCGAGTGGCCCGGTCGGCGAGATCCGGCGGCAGACCGCGACCGGTCATGGTGTCGACGTGGGCCCGCAGCGACTCCCGCTCGTCGCCCCGGAAGTAGTCGCCCAGCTCCGGCAGCAGTCGCGACACCCCTTCGCGCAGCCGGGCGGTCTCCCCCGACACGTCCAGCGGGGACTTGCGGTTGGTGACCAGCCAGCGGACGGCCCGGTCCAGCAGTCGCCGACTCTCCAGGTAGACCGCAATCTGCGCGGCGGTGCTAACCACGTTGTCCAGTGCGTCGATGTCGGCCCACAGCGTGTCGAGCCCGAACACGTCGCGGACCACCACGTAGGCCCGCAGCACGTCGGCGGCCGACGCTCCGGTCTCCTCCATCGTCCGGTAGACGAAGGACATGCCGCCCCGGTTGACCGCCTCGTTGACCAGGCTGGTCACCACGATCTCCCGGCGCAGTCGGTGGTCGGTCATCCGGGCGCCGTACCGCTCGCGCAGCGGCGTCGGGAAGTAGTCGGCCAGCACCCGGTCGGTCCACGCCTCGTCGGGCAGCCCGTCGGCCAGCACCTGCCCCTCGATGGAGATCTTGGCGTAGGCGAGCAGCACCGCGAGCTCGGGCAGGGTCAACCCGTCCGCGCCGGCGCGGATCCGCTCCGCCAGATCGTCGTCGGACGGCAGCGCCTCCAACTCCCGGTCCAGCTGCCCGGACTGTTCCAGGTCGGTGATCATCCGCCGGTGCACCGGCAGCAGCGGACGTGCCTGGGCGCCGGCGTTGGCCAGGGCCCGAGCCTGGTCGTAGTTGTCCCGCAGCACCAGCGCGGCGACCTCGTCGGTCATCTCCACGAGCAACGCGTCACGCTGCGGTACGGTCAGCTCGCCATCGGCCACCGCGCCGCCCAGCAGGATCTTGATGTTGACCTCGTGGTCGGAGCAGTCCACGCCTGCCGAGTTGTCGATGAAGTCGGTGTAGATCCGCCCGCCGGCGGTCGCGTACTCGATCCGGCCACGCTGGGTGAGCCCCAGGTTGCCGCCCTCGCCGACCACCTTCGCCCGCACCGACCGGCCGTCGACCCGGATCGGGTCGTTGGCCTTGTCGCCGACGTCGGCATGCGACTCGTCGGAGGCCTTGACGTAGGTGCCGATGCCGCCATTGAACAGCAGGTCCACCGGGGCGCGCAGGATCGCCCGGATCAGCTCCGGCGGGGAGAGCAGGTCGACCCCGTCGTCGAGGCCGAGCGCCGCGCGGACCTGCCGGCTGACCGGCACCGACTTGGCGGTACGCGGGTACACGCCACCGCCGGCCGAGATCAGTCCGGTGTCGTAGTCGGCCCACGACGACCGGGGCAGGTCGAACAGTCGCCGCCGCTCGGCGTACGAGGTGGCCGCGTCCGGATCCGGGTCGAGGAAGATGTGCCGGTGGTCGAAGGCGGCGACCAGCCGGACGTGTTCGGACAGCAGCATCCCGTTGCCGAACACGTCGCCGGACATGTCACCGATGCCGACCACCGTGAATTCCTGCCGTTGGACGTCCACCCCCAGGTCACGGAAGTGCCGTTTGACCGACTCCCAGGCCCCCCGCGCGGTGATCCCCATCTTCTTGTGGTCGTAGCCGGCCGACCCGCCGGAGGCGAACGCGTCGCCCAACCAGAAACCCCGGGAGATCGAGATTGCGTTGGCCACGTCGGAGAAGGTCGCGGTGCCCTTGTCGGCGGCGACCACCAGGTACGGGTCGTCGCCGTCGTGACGCACCACCCGATCCGGCGGCATGATCTGCCCGGCGACGATGTTGTCGGTGACGTCGAGCAGACCGGAGATGAACTGCTGGTAGCAGGCCACCCCCTCGGCCTGGGCCGCTTCCCGGTCCGGTGGCTCGGCCGCCGCCCGACCGCGCGCGGTACCGCCGGGCTGCTTGACCACGAAGCCACCCTTGGCGCCGACCGGCACGATCACCGCGTTCTTCACCATCTGCGCCTTGACCAGGCCGAGCACCTCGGTACGGAAGTCCTCCCGCCGGTCCGACCAGCGCAGCCCGCCCCGGGCGACCTCGCCGAAGCGCAGGTGCACACCCTCGAACCGGGGCGAGTAGACGAAGATCTCGTACGCCGGCCGGGGCGCCGGCAGGTCCGGGACGGCTTGCGGGTCGAGCTTGATCGCTACGTACGGGACCGGGCGACCGTCGGTGCCGCGCTGGTAGAAGTTGGTCCGCAGGGTGGCCAGGATCAGGGTCAGGTAGCTGCGCAGGATCCGGTCCTGGTCGAGGCTGTCCACTTCGTCGAACTGGCGGCCGATCACGGCGACCAGTTCCTGGCCGCGCCGGCGGCGGCGCTCGTCGTCAACGGCGGGCCCCGGCGCGAACCGGGTTTCGAAGAGTTGGATCAGCAGCGCGGCGATCGCCGGGTAGGCGACGAAGGTGGACTCCATGTACTCCTGGGAGAAGACCGCGCCGGCCTGGCGCAGGTACTTCGCGTACGCCCGCAGCACCACCACCTGCCGCCAGGTCAGCCCGGCGCGCAGCACCAGCTCGTTGAGCCCGTCAATCTCCACCTCACCGCGCCAGGCCGCCGAAAACGCGTTCTCCACGTGCGGCCGGACCTCGGCCATCGCCCGCGCGCCGACCGGCAGCCGCAGCCCGAAGTCGTACAGGTAGATCCGCTGGTCGACCCGGTCGATCTCGTACGGCCGTTCGTCGATTACCTGCACGCCGAGCGAGTGCAGCACCGGCAGCACATCGGACAGCACCATCGGTTCGCCGTACCGGTAGACCTTGAACCGCACGTCCCGCTCGTCGACCTCGGCGCCGCCGGGCGGCCGGAACAGGTGCATCTCCAGCTGGCCGGGCTCCTCCAGCAGCTCCAGCTTGGCCAGGTCCTGGACCGCCTCGTACGCGGTGTGCTCTTCCTTGTACCCCTCCGGGTAGGCGCCGGCGTACCGCCGGTGCAGCGACTTGGCCGACTCGTCGCCCAGCTTGCGTTCCAGCACCAGCCGGAAGTCGTCCTCCCACAGCCGGGTGGCTTCGGCGAGCAGTTCGGCGAGCCGGTCCGGGTCCAGCTCGGCGGGCGGCGAGGCCGGGTCGGTACGCACGATGAAGTGCACCCGGGCCAGCATCGACTCGGTTACCCGGGTGGTGTAGTCGACGCCGACGCCGTTGAGCTCGCGCAGCAGGATCTGTTGCATCCGCAGCCGGTTGTGGGTGGTGAACCGATCCCGGGGCAGGTAGATCAGGCAGGACAGGAACCGCCCGTACCCGTCGGAGCGCAGGAACAGCCGCAGCTGCCGGCGGCCGGCCATCCGCAGTACCCCGAGTACGGCGTGGTAGAGGTCGTCGGTGCGGATCTGAAACAGCTCGTCGCGCGGGTAGGTCTCCAGGATCTGCAGCAGATCCTTGCCGGAGTGGCTGCGTGGGCTGAGACCGGACCGTTCCAGCACCTCGGCGACCTTGCGCCGGACCACCGGCAGCTCCTGCACGCTGGTCCGGTACGCGGCGGTGGAGAACAGCCCGAGGAACCGGCGCTCGCCCACCACCGTACCGGCCGAGTCAAAGACCTTGACGCCGACGTAGTCGAGGTAGGCGGCCCGGTGCACGGTGGCCCGCGAGTTGGCCTTGGTGATGATCAGCAGCCGCTGTTCGAGCGCCTTCGCCGCCGCCTGCGGGGTCATCGAGGTGAGCGGGCGGGGCCGGGTCTGGTCCTGGCGCAGGATGCCGAGCCCGGAACCGAGCACCGCTACCAGCGCTTTGTCCCCGTCCGCGTTGTCGACCAGCCGGTACTCCCGGTAGCCGAGAAAGGTGAAGTGGTCGTCGGCCAGCCAGCGCAGCAGCTCGACCGAGTCGGTGAGGTCCTTCTCCGGCACCGGCGGTGCGTCGGGTGATCCGGGCTCGGCCCGGTCGAGTTCGTCGGCCAGGGCCAGGGCCCGCTGCCGCATCCGGGGCCAGTCCTCCACCGCTTCCCGCACGTCGGTGAGGACCCGCTGCAGGTCGCGGCGCAGCCGGTCCAGGTCACCGGCGATCCGGATCGGGTCGATCTCGATCCGAATCCAGCTCTCCACCAGGTCGCCGTCGATCGCGTCGTCCGGCTCGACGTCGGCCGCCACCTCAGTCAGCTGGCCGAGTGGTTCGCGTCGGACCACGACCAGCGGGTGCACCAGCAGATGGACGTCGAAGTGCCGCTCGGTGAGCAGCGCGGTCACCGAGTCGACCAGGAACGGCATGTCGTCGGTGACGATCTCGATGACGGTGTACGGCCGACCGTCGCCGGGCGGGGTGAGCCGCAACTTCAATTCGCCTGGCAGCCGGTGCCCGGCCAGCTCCCGGTGCGCCCGAGCGGCGTCGAGCATCTCCTGCGGGCGGCAGCCGACCAGCTCCTCGTCGGCGGCGAACCGCCAGAACCGGTCCACCAGAGAGGCGGCGTCGTGGTCGGCGTCGGCCAGCGATACCGCCTGGGCGATCAGCCGCTCGGCGCTGGGCATCGGTTCGTCGTACCCGGTGTCGTCGGTGTCGTCGACCACGGCGGCCAGCGCCGACTCCGGCGGCGCGAACGTCTGAAGGTCGAACACCTCGTCCGGATCCGGCTCGGACTGGCGGTGCGGCCCGGCGCTCTGCCGGCGACGCTGCCCGTCACCGCCCGAGGCCTGGCGTTTCGACTTCGTGACCGGACGGCGGTTCATTGGCGCAGACTCCCCTCGGCCCCACCACGCTGTGGGGTCAACCTCGGCCAAGCCTATTCCTCCCGGATCGTCGTTCCGACGGCACACCGGCACCCCGTCGTCGGCTTGGCGACACGCTCTGACCACGTCGTGTGATATGCCCTGGACGAAACGGGACAGCGGTTCATCTGGTACCCCGAGGGACAGCGGTCCATGCGCGCACGTACTACCGTTCCGGTGTCCGCCATGCGTCCGGAAGGGGGCCGTCGCATGCGCCGCAAGGCGACCGTCGCGACCGCGCTGCTACTCGCCGTCACCACGCTGACCAGCTGTTCCTCCGATGACGGACCGGACGCCACGGTCGCCGCCTTCATCGACGGATGGCACTTCGGTGACCTCACCGACACCGGCTTCATCACCCCGGCCGGCGAACGGGTGCCCGCCACCGACGTCACCGAGGAGTTGACCGCCCTCGTCGGCGACCTGAAGGACACGCCACCGCAGCTACGCCGGGACGGCGACGCCGAGGTGACCGAGGACATCGCCACCGCCACCATCGCCGTCGAATGGGCGCTCCCCGGCGACGTACGGTGGAGCTACCCGACGTCGGTCCGGCTACGCCGGGGCGCCGACGACGCCTGGCAGATCATCTGGGAGCCGGCGATCGTCCACGACCGGCTCGGCAGCGGCGACCAGCTGGCACTGAACCGGCTCGTCCCGCCCCGCGGCGCCATCCTCGACGGGGCCGGGCAGCCGATCGTCGCGCCGCGCCCGGTGGTGGTGGTCGGCGTACAGCCCAGCGAGGTCGACGACCCGGCCGCCCTGGCCGCCCAGCTCGACGCCGCGTTCCGGGCGATCCGACCGGCGATCAGCCCGCCGGTGGACGTCTCCGGGCTGGCGGACCGGCTCGACGCGGCGAGACCGGACGCCTTCGTCGAGGTGGTCACCCTGCGCGAGGAGGCGTACGAGCAGATCCGGGACCGGATCTACGAGCTGCCCGGCACCAAGTTCCGCCGGCAGGAGTGGGACCTGGCCCCCACCCGGGAGTTCGCCCGCGCGCTGCTCGGCACCGTCGACCCGGTGCAACGGCAGGACATGGCGGCGCACCCCGGCCGGTACGAGGTCGGCGACCTGGTCGGCCACGGCGGCCTGCAGGGCGGGTACGAGGAGCGGCTACGCGGCGTACCCGGGTATTCGGTGCAGATCGTCGGCACAGCTCCGGACGGCAGCGTCTCCGGTGACGAGGTGGTGTTTCGTGCCGACGCCCAGCCGGGTGAGCCGCTGCGGACCACGCTGGACACGGCCGTACAGACCGCCGCCGACGCCGCGCTGGCCGACGAGGAGCAGCGCGCCGCGCTGGTGGCGGTGCGGGTCAGCGACGGCGCGCTGGTCGCCGTCGCCAACGGCCCCGACGGCGGCACGGAGAACCTGGCGTTGACCGCACAGGTCCCGCCCGGCTCCACGTTCAAGATGGTCAGCGCGTTCGGCCTGCTCGAAGCCGGCGCGGTCGACCCGGACGCGCCGGTCGACTGCCCGAAGACGGCCACCGTTGACGGGCGCACGTTCACCAACTCGGACGGCTTCGAGCTGGGCCGGGTGCCGTTCCGGACCGCCTTCGCCAAGTCGTGCAACACCACCTTCGTCGAACTGACCCCGCAGTTGGATGCGGACGGGCTGGCCGATGCGGGTCGGCTGCTCGGGCTGGAAGGCGAGTGGCGGCTCGGCGTGTCCGCCTTCACCGGCGCGGTCTCCGCCGGCGGCCCACCGGCGGAACGGGCCGCGGCCGCCTTCGGCCAGGGCACCACGCTGGTCAGCCCGGTGGCGATGGCCGGCGCCACCGCCGCAGTCGTCCGGGGGCAGTGGCGCCAGCCGACGCTCATCGTCGAGCCGCCGCCGTCGGCGGTGCCGGACGGCCCGCAGCTGGACGCGGCGGCGGTGCAGGCGCTGCGGACGATGATGCGTGAGGTGGTCACCGACGGCACCGGGCAGGCGTTGCGGGACGTGCCGGGCGAGCCGGTGCACGGCAAGACCGGCACGGCCGAGTACGACGACGACCCGGCGAACACGCATGCCTGGTTCGTCGGCTGGCAGGGCGACCTGGCCTTCGCCGTCTTCGTCGAGCAGGGCGGCTCCGGCTCCGGGCGGGCGGTCCCGATCGCCGAGCGGTTCCTACGTGGCCTCGCCGCCAGCTGACCCGGCAACGGCCCCTGGTTGGCGAAATCGATCTGACCGGGTTGTCACACCTTCAAGATGTCCACGTCGTACAGCGCTATGGACGAGTCGCGGGAGGCGAGCGTGATCCCCTCGACGGTTGCCTGTGCCACCAGCATTCTGTCGAAGGGGTCTCGGTGATACGCGGGTAGGCGACCGGCCGCGATCGCGTGAGCGTGGGTCACCGGTAGTTCGACGAAACCCATGTTCCGTACTTGTTCGGCGAGGTCGGTCGGGCCGGTGAGCTTTCCGGTGGCCTGCTTGATGGTGATCTCCCACAGGCTGACCGGGGACAGGAAGATGTCCGGGTCGTGGCGGAGCCGGTTGAGGAAGTCGTCGCCGAGGGTGGTGTCGCCGGTGATGGCCCACAGCGCGACGTGGGTGTCCAGCAGCAGGCTCATGCGCCGACGCCGAAGTCGGCGGCGATCTCGGCGTTGGTCTGGGCCGAGTCCCAGTCCCCGGACAGGTCCAGCTGCCCCGCGAGTGAGCCGACCGCGGTCCGATTGGCTCGACGTACCAACGGCACCACCTTCGCCACCGGGGTACCTGCCCGGTCGATGATGATCTCCTCGCCGCGCTCCACCCGCTCGATGATGCGCGAGAGGTGGGTCTTGGCGTCGTGCATGTTGTAGTGCACGGCCTCGGCAGACATGACTAGACCTCCCAGTTAGCTAGCAGCTTAGTCCACTCCGGCATGGTGGCGCGACGATTCCCAGCGGTAACAGATCACGTGTCGGCGGCGGACGGAGCCGGCGGTTCGGCGGCCGGCGGTTGTTGCGGCGACGGGTTGGTGGAGTCAGCGGCAGGAGGCCGCGGGGACGGCGCCTGCCGCCGTAGCCGTCCGGGCTTGGCCGCCCCACCACCTGGCGCGCTCCGATCCGCGACCGTCAAGGTCACCGCTGGTGGCGGCACCGCCGGCCGCAGCCCGGCAACCGCCGGTGTCTCCTGCTCGGCAGGGGCGGCAACAGTCGAATCGGCTGCCGGTGACGGTGCCTGCTCAACCGGAACGCGGTCGGCGTGCACCGGGCGCAGGCCGGCCACCAGGGTCGAGACGATGTCGGCGGCGTAGCTGCCGTCCGGGTCGTAGTCGGGGTCGAAGACGGTCAGCTCGACGCCGAGGCAGTGCGGGGTGTCGACCAGGTCCGCGAGCAGCAGCTCCAGCTCGGCGAAGGCGATGCCGCCCGGATCCGGCGCGTCGACCGCCGGCATCACCGCCGGGTCGAGCACGTCCACATCGACATGCACCCAGTAGCCTGCGCAGTCGGCCAGCTGGTCACGGGCCCACTGGGCGCTGCGCGCCGCCCCCTCCGCACGCAGCTCCGGCACCGGGCGGGTGACGATACCGGCCGCCTGCAGATCCAGCCGGTACTCGTCCTGGGCCCGGATGCCGAGCACCACGACGTCGATGTCGCGAAAGTACGGCCGGCGGCCCTCGATCCCCGCCAGATCCGGCTGGCCCCGCCCGGTGACCAGGGCCAGCCCTTCGCCGGCCGCCGCACCGACGTAGGAGGCGTTGCCGGGATGCCGGAAGTCGGAGTGCCCGTCGACGTAGACCAGGCCGATCCGCCCACCGACCGCCTCGCCGAGCCGGTGCATGGCGAGCGCCCCGCCGAGCAGGATCGAGCAGTCGCCGCCCAGCACCACCGGGAACTCCCCAGCGTCGATGACGGCACCGATCCGCCCGGCGAGGGCGAGCGTGTACGCCGAGATCGACCCGGCGTGGCAGACCCCGTCACCGGGTCGCCAGTCCGCCGGGTCGTACCGGGGCGGGGTGAGGCACCCGGCGTCACGGGCGCTGAGCCGACCCACCAGCTGATGGTCCCGCAGTGCGCCGGGCGCTTTCGCGCAGCCAGGCACCGACGTCCCGGTCGGCGGTCGCAGACCGAGATTCGACGGTGCGTCCAGTACGGCGATCCGGCGCATCGGCGGGGCTCAGAACAGTGCGCTGGCCAGCGCCCGGCGGGCCCTGGTCACCGCCGGGTCGTCCGGACCGGCCACGGTGAACAGCGACACCAGGTGTTTGCGGACGGTCTCCCGGTCGTCACCGGCGCTGCGCCGGACCAGGTCGATCAACCGCTGGTACGCCTGCTCCGCCTGACCGCCGAGCACCTCCACGTCGGCGGCGAGCAGCTGGGCCGGTACGTCGTCCGGTGCCGACGCCGCCGCGTCAAGCGCGGCCGCCGGGTCCACCCCCTGCACCCGACGGGCCAGGGCGACCTGGGCCAGCCCGGCCTCGGCGGCGGTGTCCGCCGGCGCCTCGTTGAGGATTTTCCGGTAGGCCTGCTCGGCGGCCTCCAGGTCGCCCATCATCAGCGCCTCGTCGGCGGCGTTGAGCAGCGGATTCTCCGGCTCCTCGACGGTGACGCCGCCGGCTTTGAGCACGGCGCCGATCCACTGCCGCAGCTGGGCCTCCGGCACCACTCCGGCGAACGCGTCGACCGGCTGGCCGCCGACGACGGCGTACACCATGGGAATGCTCTGCACCCGGAACATCTGCGCCAGACGCTGGTTGCTGTCCACGTCGATCTTGGCCAGCGTCCAGGCGCCGCCGCCCTCGGCCGCTAGTCGCTCCAGCAGCGGCGACAGTTGCTTGCAGGGCTCGCACCACTCGGCCCAGAAGTCGATGACCACCGGTGTGGTCATCGAACGTTCGAGAACCTCGGTCTGGAAGGTCGCCTCGGTGACATCGATGACGGCACCGGCTGCCGCCGGTGCGCCGGCTGCCGGGCCGCCACCGGCCCGGGTCGGGGTCCCGTCCGGCCGGCTCCCGCCGGCCGGCGCTGCGCTGCGCAGCGAGCTGAGGTCTACCGCGCCGCGAGTGAAAATCGACGGGGTGGTACGTGGGTCGCTCATGGTTACCTAGTCTCGCACGCGCAGGGCGCGTCCCAACGCCAGCGCCACCGCCCCGAACAGCAGCATGACGCCGATCACGGGGAGCAGCACGGCGACCGGCCGGGGCCAGCGCACCGGGGCCAGCGGGACCGCCTCCTCGACGGTGACCGGCAGGTAGCTGCCGCTCAGCCACCAGGCGAGCAGCGCGCCGCCGAGCCCCGTCGCCGCGGCCAGCAGCACTGCGGGCAGACCGCTCCAGCGCAGCGAGCCGGCCGCCGACCGGGACGGCAGTCCCTGGGTCCGCAGCGCGGTCAGGTCCTCGGCACGACGGCGCCGTTCGACCATGGCCAGTAGCACCATCCCGGAGCCGGCGAGGATCACCGCCAGGGCGGCGGCGAGCAGGTGGAACCAGATCGCCAGGGCCGGTGCCTGCCGGTCCAACCCGGCCCGGACCTGCTCCGGGGTGAACTCGCCGGTGACGGTGAGCCCGGCCGCGTCCAGCTGCTCGGCGAGGTCCGCCGGTGCCCGGGGACCGAGCCAGACCTGGGCCGTTTCGAGCCCGGTCTTCTCGGGCACCGCCCGTACGGCGTACTCCATGTCGACCAGGAAGCCGCGGTCGCCCAGCGCCGGCAGCGCCGGGACCGGGTCGGCGTCGGCCGTCAGCTGCGCACCGGTGGGTAGCAGCGCCGTGGTCGGGTTCAGCCCGGATGCCCGGTCGTCGGCGCGGGCGGTGACAGCCGGCAACGGGTACGGCGTGTCGGCCGGCAGCGCCCACGGGTCGGGGGCGGCCCCACCGGCGAGCAGTCGCAGCCCGTCCGGCCCGGCCTCGGACGGATCACCGGACGGATCACGCCAGCGCTGCTCGTCGGTGAGCTCCGCCGGCCCGAGTAGCTGCTCCCCATCGACGGAGAGGCCGGTGAGGGTCACCTCACGCACCCGAGGGTCGACCTCGGTGTCCGGGTCGACCGCACCGGCGGTGCCCGGTTCGAGCCGGACGGACAGCCCGGCGAGCTGGCATCCGTCGGCGCACTCGACCGGAATCCGGTAGGTGTGCCGCCCCAACCGGGCGAACGTGGCCTCGGCCGCCGCACCGCCCGACGGCGACCGCAGGTGGACGGTGAACCGTACATCGTCGGCCGGACCGGTGCCCTGCGGGTCGGGCCGCCCCGGATCCGCCGACGGGTCGGGCTGTGCCGGGGCGGCGTCGACGACCAGGTCCACCGAGATCTCCGTCCCGTTGACGGTGATCGGCGCGGTGGCGGCCGGTCCGCGCAGCGCCTCGGCGACGTCAGCGGGGCCGGCCGGGCCGAACTCCGGTCGCCAGCGGGCGGTGGCGGCCAACGCCGACGTGTCGGCGAGCAGCACCGGGGCGTCCGCGTCGGTGGCGGCGAAGCCGACCGCCATCGCGTACTCGCCGACCGGGTCGACCGTCCGTACGGCCGTCAGCAGCGTGCCGGCGTCGACGGGCAGCAGGGTCAGCACCCGGTCCGCGCCGCCGCGCACCTCGGCCAGCGCCGCCCGCGACTGGCGGGCCACGTCGAACGCGCTGGCCGCGTAGCCGGTCAGCACCACGGTGACGGTGAGCAGGGTGAACAGCCGTTGGCTGGCCGGCTGCCGGGCCAGGTGCAGCAGCCCCAGCGCCGGGCCGAGCCGGCCCCGGCGCAGCGCGACCGCGCCGAGCCGGCCGGTCAACGGCGCCACCACCCGCGCCGCCAGCAACGCCACCGTTACTCCGATCAACGCCGGCACCAGCAACGACACGCCGATCAGCTGGCTGTCGAACAGCCGCAGCTGTGCCACGGCGACCGCGGTCAGGGCCACCATCACCGTCTCTGCCAGCAGCGAGGTCCAGAGTCGGGACCGGGCCGGCACCCGGCGCAGCAGCTCGGCGACCGGGCTGGCCAGCTCCCGGCGCTGGGCGGCCAGCACGGCGAGCAGCGCACCGACGACGGTGGCGCAGCCGGCCAGCACGGCCGTGCCCGAGGTGACTGGGGCGAACCGGCCCTCCTCCAGGCGCAGGCCGGCGAGCAGCCCGACGGCGACCGAGCCGAGCAGGTAGCCGGCCGGCGCGCCGAGGGCGATGGCGGCAGCCGGCTCACCGGCGGCCAGCGTCCACCGGGTCCGCCGAAGGATCCCGCGCAGCGCGATCAGGCCCAGCTCGGTACGGCGGGCCGCGGTACCGGCTGCGACCGCGACGAAGACGACGAACAGACAGAGGATCACCAGCGGGACGGCCGCGACCGGCACCACCTGCCGGGTCAGCGCCTGGGCCGACGAGATCCGCTCCAGCAGCGGTCCGACGTCGTCGGACAAGTAGACGTACCCGGCGCCGTCGGCGCGAACCTGCTCAGCGAGCCGGGCCAACTGCTCGCTGAGGCCCGCCAGCCGGTCCGGTTTTAACGCATCGGCCTCGGCCAGCGCATCCACGCCCCGGTAGTCGCTGCCCCGGTCGATGGCGTCGACGACGTACCGGCCGGTGAATACCGGTTCGCGGTAGGCGTCCAGGGCCCCTGGGACGAAGTACGGCGTCCGGCCCCAGTAGAGCGCATCCGGGTCCACCGGTTCGTAGACGCCCACGACGGTGATCTCGGCCGGCGCCCCGCCCGGGCGGTAGCTGCGCTGCACCGGGGCGTAGTCGGCCCAGGTGACGGTGACCGGGGTACCCGGGGCCAGGTCCAGCCGCCGGGCCGTGTCCGCCCCGATCACGACCTCGTTCGGCGACATCAGACAACGCCCCGCGACCATCCGCAGGTTGGCGCAGACGTCCTCGCGGAAGACCAGGTAGGAGATGTCGGTGGCGACGGGTTCCAACCCGAGCATCGGCATCTGAACGGTGTAGACGGTGCGGAAGCCGCGCAGGTCGAGCACGGCACCGGTGACCGCCAGGAGGCCGGCTTCCTCCCCGGGTAGCACGTCAGGGACGGACAGGGTGACCGTGCGGTCGCCACGGTCGGCAGCGTCGAGCTCCGCCGCCACGACGGCCCGGTCCGCAGCGGCCAGGTACGCCGGGCCGGTCACCGCGGCGGCGGTGGCGAACGCGCTCAGCAGGAAGACGACCAGCGCCTGCCCGCGCCGGGCGGCGAGCATCGACAGCAGCAGGGAGATCATCCGACGTCTCCGTCCCGGTCGCCGGCCATGAGCGGGTTCGGACCGGCCGGCGGACCGACCCGGGAACCGGCCGGCGGACCGACCCGGGAACCGGCCGGCGGACCGACCCGCAAGTCGACGGCCCGGACCAGCCGGGCACCGGCGAACGCGGCCGCCGCACCGAGCACCCCTACCGCGACGAGCACGCTGACCAGCAGCGGAACGGCCTGCGGACCGATCCGCAGCGGCAGTGCGGCCCAGTTGTCGACGAAGATCGGCATCGTCTGCCGGATCGGCAGCTGGGCGAGCACGGTGGCCACCAGGCCGACAACCACCGCGAGCGCCACGGCGACGGCGTACCCGCCGTAGGCAATCCGGGCAACGGCGCGGGCCGGCAGCCCCTGCGTCCGCAGAGCGGCCAACTCGGCGGCCCGGTCGTCGCGTTCCACCGCGGCGACCACCGCCAGCGCCCCGGCCGCCAGCAGCAGCCCGATCAGTCCGGCGGCCAACTGGAACCGCAGCGCCGATGGCGGACCCTGGCGGCCGAGCTGCTCAATCACCGCCGCCCGGGAATCGGTGCCGATGATGGTCAACCCTTCGGCAGTGAGCCGGTCGGTCAGGTTCCCGGGCGCGTCGGGGGCGAGCCAGACCTGCGGCACGTCGCCGAAACCGGCTCCGTCGGCCAGCCGGTCGGCCCGTTCCAGGTCGACCAGGTACCCGCGCTGGCGGGCCTGCGGCAAAGCGGCGGCCACCGACACGTACCGCACCGGCAGCTCGGCACCGCCGAACACGGCGAGCCGTGGCTCGCCCGGAACGTCCGGGGCGAGCTCCGGCCCGGAACGCACCACCGGCACCGGCACCGGCGCGTCGATCGGATGGATCCGGGTGGACCGCTCCCGGTGCACCCCGCCCGGTGACGGGGTAGTGAGGGTCACACCGCCCGGCCCGGCGCTGATCCGGGGGCCGAGGGCGCCACCGGCGACCGCGCCACGCCAGTTTCCGATGTCGCCGAAGTACGCCGCGTCCAGCCGGGGTGTGGTGGCCCCGGCCAGATCGTGCAGGGTGATCGTGAGATCGGGTTCGGCCGGCACCGGTACGCCGTTCCAGGCAGGTTGGACCAGTTCGAGTGACGTCAGCCGGCAGCCGTCCGGGCCGCATCCGGTCACCGTGGCGGGATGCTCGGCACGATCGGTGTCGAGCGGGCCGAACACCACCTGCACCGGCTCTCCGGCCGGGTCGACCAGGTGCGCCACGACGCTGACCGGCACCTCGTCCGGTCCGGTGGCGGTCAGGACCAGCGGACCGTCACCGACCCGAACCTCGGTGACCGGCGGGGTGAGCGCGGCGGCGACCTCGGCGGCGACCTGGCCGTAGCCGGGGTGCCAGGCGGCGACCTGGGCGAACCGGGAGGCGTCGACGGCGAGCACGTACTGGGCCGACCCGGGATTGTTGCCGACCACCGCCATCGCGTACCGGCCGGACGGGTCGGCGGCGCGGACCGCGGCCAGCAGGTGGGCCCGGCTGCGGGCCTGCACGGTGAGCACCTGGTCGGCGCCGGTGGCGTGGGTGGCCCGGACGGCCCGCGCGGAGACCGATTCGGTCCAGCTGCCGATCGCGGTGCCGAGCAACGCCACCCCGACCGTGAGCAGGGCGACCAGCCGCGCGGTCCCCGGCCGGCGGGCCAGGTGCAGCGCGGCCAGCGCGGCGGGCAGCCGACCGGCGCGCAGCAGGGCCGCCGCAGCCCGGCCGGCCACCGGGGTGGCCGCCCGGCCGGCGGTCAGCGCGATTGCCAGGGCCAGCAACGCCGGGGCGAGCAGCACCAGAGCACCGGCCTCGTCCGGCTCAGCCGCGCCGACGTACGCCTGGTAAAGCCCGGCCCCGGCGACGGCCACCGCGATCAGGTCGACGACATCGGCCCGCCAGCCGCGCTGCCGGGCCGGCACGTGCCGGAGCAGATCCACCACTGCGGCACGGGCGTTGCGCAGGTCGGCGGCGATCGCGGCGACCAGCGCGCCGGCGACGGCGGTGCCGGTCGCGGCGAGGGCTAGCCGGGCGGCGGAGCCGGCCTGCTCCGGGTCCGGGCCGGCACCGGCGAGCAGCCGGGCGGTCACCAGGCCGGCGGCGACACCGACCAGCGCGCCGACGATCATCGGCAGCCCGCTCTGGCCCACCGTGAGCAGCCACACCCGCCATCGGGCACCGCCGCGCAGTTTGACCAGTCCCAGGTCACGGCGGCGGTGCACGGCGGTGTGTCGGACGGCGAAGAACAGGGCGAACCAGGACAGCAGCAGCAGTTGCCCGGCGGCGACGGCGACACCGAGCTCGACCAGTTGGCGGTGGCGGGCGATCTGGTCCACCAGGATCGCCGCGTCGGTGCGGACCTGCCAACGGCCGATGACGCCACCACCGTCGTCCCGGCGGATCTCGGTGGCCAGGTCGACTCCGGCGAGGTAGGCGGCGGCCGGCAGCACCAGGTGGTGGGTGGCGAACAGGTTGTCCGCCGGTACGGCGGCCAGCGTGCCGGCGGTGGCGAAGACCGGGTCACCGCTGTCGGCGTCGGTACCGCCGCCGCTGAGATCGTCGAACGCCCAGTACGGCTCGCCCGGATCAGTCACCTGGTAGGTCCCGGTGACGGTGAGGAGCACCGGTGCGCTGCGGCTCGACTGATGGGTGATCCGGTCGCCGACCCCGACGCCGAGCCGTTCGGCGCTGCGTGCGCTGAGCACCGCCTCGCCGGGGCGCTGCGGGCAGGTGCCGGTGACGGTCAGGTGTTCGCAGACCTGCTCCCGGTGTGTCAGGCTGGCGGCCAGCTCGGCCTGGCCGCTGGCGACGGTCCCGGTGCTCCACACCGAACTGCTCGCCGCCGCACCCGGGTAGCCGATCCGCTCGGCGCCGGCGTCCCGGGCCCGGTCGATCAGGTCGGCGCCGGTGGCGTCGAGTTCGGTGCGGTCCCCGGCGGCCGGGTCGACCTGCTGGTCGGCGGCGACTTCGGCGGCGGTGCTGGCGACCCGGCCGGTGGCGCGGGCGGCCAGCAGGTTGGGGCCGGCCGCGTCGACCGCAGCCTCGGCGACGGTACGGGTGGTCGCCGCCGCGTACCAGGGGGCGGCGGTGGTGGCGGTGACCGCGAGTGCGGTGAGCACCAGCAGGGCGACGGCCTGACCGGCCCGAGCCCGGACCGCGCCGACGAGCAGTGCGAACACTCAGACTCCTGTGCCGTCGACGCCGTCGGGCAGCAGACCGGGCGGGGCGGCCCCGCCCACGACCAGGGTTACCGCGCCGTCGGCCTGGGCCACCCGCAGCAGGGTGCCGGGTGGGAAGTCGCCGAGCACCTCGGGCGGCAGCTGCACCGTACCGTCGCCGGCCACCACCGCGAAGTCCTCACCGTCGCGGCCCTCGGCGCCGACCCGGCCGTCCCGGATGGTCACCGCCCGACCGAGCCGGGCACCCACCTGCGCGTCGTGGGTCACCACCACGATCGTGGTCTCCCGTTCCCGGTTGATCGTCTCCAGCGCGTCGAGCACTTCGTCGCGGCCCCGGGTGTCGAGTTGACTGGTCGGTTCGTCGACCAGCAGCAGGCCGGGCGAGGCGGCGACGCCGACGGCGAGCGCGGCCCGCTGCCGGGCGCCCGGCGTCAGCTCGGCGAGCCGGTCATTGCCGCAGCCGGGCAACCCGACCAGGTCGAGGATACGGTCCGGGTCGTCCAGGTCGATGCCGGCGGTGGCGGCGGCCCGCCGCTGGGCCAGCCAGACGTTGCGGCGCAACGTCGCGTACGGCAGCAGGTTACGGGCGGCGCCCTGCAGCACCACGCCGATCTGGGTGCCCCGCAACCGGGCGACCTCCCGGTCGGAGAGTTTGCCCAGGTCGTAGCTGCCGACGCTGACCCGGCCGGCGGACGGGCGCATCAGCCCGGCGAGCAGCGCCACCAGGGTCGATTTGCCGGAGCCGGACGGGCCGACCAGGGCGAGCATCTCCCCGGGGTTGATCCGCAGGTCGACGCCGGAGAGCGCGACCACGTCGCCGGCCTCGCCCCGGTAGATCTGCACTACCCGTCGGCAGCTCACCGCAAGTCCCGTCACGGCGTACTGCCTACCATGAATCCCTTGGAACCGCTGCCCCCGATTGGGTGGCCGGCACCGGCCCCCCAGGTCAGGAGCGCGGGGTCGGGTCAGAAGCGGGCCGGCTCGCGGTAGACGCCCCATTCGGCGCGCAGCGCGTCGCAGATCTCGCCGAGGGTCGCCTCGGCGCGGACCGCGTCGAGCATCGCCGGCACCATGTTGTCGCCGTCCCGGGCCGCAGTGACCAGGTCGTCGAGTCGGCGGCGGACCAACGCGTCGTCCCGGTCGGCCTTACGGGCGGCCAGCAGCCGGCGCTGCTCGACCTCCACCTCGTGAGAGATCCGCAGGATCTCCAGCTCCTTGGCGACCGTACCGGTGTGGCAGTTGACGCCGACGATCTTCTTCCGGCCGTCCTCCACCGCCTGCTGGTACGCGAACGCCGCCTCGGCGATCTGCCCGGTGAACCAGCCGTCCTCGATGCCGCGCAGAATGCCGGAGGTCATCGGCCCGATCGGGTGCGGGCCGTCGCCGCCGAGCTGGCGGATGCGGGCGAAAATCTCCTCCGCCTCGGCCTCGATCCGGTCGGTGAGCGCCTCGACGTACCAGGCACCGCCGAGCGGGTCGGCGACGTTGGCCACCCCGGTCTCGTCCATCAGCACCTGCTGGGTCCGCAACGCGATCTCCGCAGACTCGTCGGTGGGCAGCGCCAGGGTCTCGTCCAGGGCGTTGGTGTGCAGCGAGTTGGTGCCGCCGAGCACCGCCGCGAGCGCTTCGACCGCCGTACGTACCACGTTGTTGACCGGTTGCTGCGCGGTCAGTGACACCCCGGCGGTCTGGGTGTGGAACCGCAGCCAGAGGGCGCGTTCGTCGGTGGCGCCGTACTCGTCGCGCAGCCAGCGGGCCCAGATCCGCCGGGCGGCGCGGAACTTCGCGATCTCCTCGAAGAAGTCGACGTGCGCGTCGAAGAAGAAACTCAGCCCGGGGGCGAACCGGTTGACGTCCAGCCCGCGGGAGAGCCCCAGCTCGACGTAGCCGAAGCCGTCGGCGAGGGTGTAGGCCAGCTCCTGCGCGGCGGTGGAGCCGGCCTCCCGGATGTGGTATCCGGAGACCGACAGCGGTTTGTAGCGCGGGATCCGCCGCGCGCAGAACTCCATCAGGTCACCGATCAGCCGCAGGTGCGGCTCGGGGCCGAACAGCCACTCCTTCTGGGCGATGTACTCCTTGAAGATGTCGGTCTGCAGGGTGCCGTCCAGGGTGGCCAGGTCGGCGCCCTGCCGTTCGGCGGCGACCAGGTACATGCAGAACACCGGCACCGCCGGCCCGGAAATGGTCATCGAGGTGGTGACCGCCGCCAGGTCGATGCCGTCGAAGAGCACGTCCATGTCGGCGGCGGAATCGACAGCCACCCCGCAGTGGCCGACCTCGCCGAGCGACTGCGGGTCGTCGGAGTCGCGGCCCATCAGCGTCGGCATGTCGAAGGCCACCGACAGCCCCCCGCCGCCGGCTCCGAGGATCATCTTGTAGCGCTCGTTGGTCTGCCGGGCGTTGCCGAAGCCGGCGAACTGCCGGATGGTCCAGGTCCGCCCCCGGTAGCCGGTCGGATACAACCCCCGGGTGTACGGGTACTCGCCGGGCCAGCCGATCCGTTCGAAGCCCGGGTGGTCGGCGCCGTCGGGCGGACCGTAGACCGGGTCCACCGTCGTGCCGGACAGCGTGGTGAAGTCCGCGTCGCGTTTCTTCGCGGCGTCGTAGCGGGCCTGCCAGCGGGCACGACCGGCGGCGATCTGTTCGGCGTCCATCGGGGCCTCCTCGGGTCCGGGCGGATCCGAGTCTAGAGCCCGTACTGAACGATCGCTAAGCCCACTGGCTGAGATCGTCGACGGATGCCGCCTCAGCCGGTCGGCCGCAGCCGCCGCCGGAGATGATCGACCACCTCGTCCACCGGCACCCGCACCGTCTCCCCGGTGGCCCGGTCGGTCACCTCGACCACGCCCTCGGCCAACGACCGCTTTCCGACAGTGACCCGCAACGGAATGCCGACCAGCTCGACGTCGCGGAACTTGACCCCGGCCCGCTCCGCTCGGTCGTCGATCACCACGTCCACCCGGCCGCCGCGCAGCCGCTGGTAGATCCGCTCGCCGGTTTCGGCCACCGGACCGTCGTCGACCTGAGCGACGACCACCGCCACCTCGAACGGGGCGACCGCCGCCGGCCAGACGATGCCCTTGGCGTCGTGGTGGCTCTCCACGATCGCCGCGATCGCCCGCTCCACCCCGATCCCGTAGCTGCCCATCACCACCGGAATCCGGTTGCCGGCCGGATCGAGCACCGACGCGTCCAGCGCCTCGCTGTAGCGCTGGCCGAGCTTGAAGATGTGCCCGACCTCGATCGCCCGGCGTACCCGCAGCGGCTCCCCGCACGTCACGCACGACTGGCCGGCGGCCACCTCGCGCAGGTCGGCCCAGGCGCCGACGGCGACGTCCCGGTCGACGTCGACGCCACGCAGGTGGACGCCGTCGACGTTGGCGCCGGTGAACATGTCCCGCCGGCCGCGCAACGCCTCGTCGGCGATCACCGGCAGACCCGTCAGCCCGATCGCGCCCAGGCTGCCCGGGGCCGCCCCCAGCGCCGCCCGGATCTCGTCGCCGGCTGCCGGCCGCAGCTGCGCCGCGCCGGTGGCGTCGACCAGTTTCTGCTCGTTGAGCGGGTGGTCGCCGCGCAGCAGCACCAGGGTGAGCTGGCCGTCGAGCAGGTACACCAGGGTCTTGATCTGCCGGTCGGCCGGCGCGGCGAAGCGCACCGCGAGGTCGTCGATGGTCCGTACGCCCGGGGTGTCGAACGGCTGCGGGGCGGCGGACCCAGCGGAGTCCGTCGATGGATCGAGCCGCGAGGTCGCCTTCTCCAGGTTCGCCGCGTAGCCACAGGCCGGGCAGTCGACCACCTGGTCTTCGCCGGTCGGTGCCGGGCACATGAACTCGACCGACGCCGACCCGCCCATCGCGCCGCTGGACGCCTGCACCGCCACCGCCGGGATACCCAGGCGGTCGAAGATCCGTCGGTACGCGTCGTGATGCAGGTCGAAGGACCGGTCCAGCCCGGCCCGGTCCAGGTCGAAGCTGTACGAGTCCTTCATGGTGAACTCGCGGGTGCGCATCAGCCCGGCCTTGGGCCGCGGCTCGTCCCGGAACTTGGTCTGGAACTGGTACCACAGCTGCGGCAGCTCCCGGTAGGAGTTCAGCTCCCGGGCAAGGGTCGTGAACACCTCCTCGTGGGTCATGCCCAACGCCAGGTCAGCACCCCTGCGGTCACGCAGCCGAAACATCTCGTCACCCATCGAGTCCCACCGGCCGGTCCGACACCAGATCTCCGCCGGATGCAACGCGGGCAGGCTGAACTCCTGCGCCCCGATCCGCGCCATTTCGTCGCGGATCACCTCGATCACCTTCGCCCGTACCCGCACCGCCAGCGGCAGCAGCGAGTAGTGGCCGGCCATCAGCTGCCGCAGGTAACCGGCCCGCAGCAGCAGCCGGTGGCTCGGCGCGTCGGCCTCCGCCGGGTCATCGCGCAACGTAGGAATGTGTAGTCGGGACCAGCGCATGAACGGCCTTCCTCACTTCCGGCGGCGGCGCGGCACTCAGCAACGACACAGGGTAAACCTGGGCAGGTTCCAGATTGCGGTGGCACGGTCATCCGGTATGACCGACAATGGCGGGAACGGACCCGCGCTCCGCCAGCGGCTGAGCCGACGCGGCCTGCTGGCCGGCGGCGGACTGCTCACCGCCGCCGGCCTCGGCGGTGCCGCCGGCTTCGGACTCGCCCGACGCGCACCCGGGTCGGCGACCGACGACGACGGCGGCACGGACGGCGGCGGCACGGACCGAGTCAGGTCCTACGCCACCCGCCCCGATCTGCGCGTCCCGGTGATCGAGACGAGCGTCACCGGCCCGGTCACCGACGGGCTGATCTTCCTCACCCCGGCCGCCGGGGCCGGCGGCCGGGGCCCGCTGATCATCGACGACGACGGCGACCCGGTCTGGTTCCGTCAGGTGGCCGGGCCGGCGCAGGTCGCGGTGGACCTGCGGGTCCAGCGGCTCGCCGGCGAACCGGTGCTGACCTGGTGGGGCGGGGCGATCACCAACGGCATCGGCGGCGGCGAGTTCGTGATCGCCGACGCCGCGTACCGGGAGATCACCCGGATCCGCGCCGACGGCGCGCTCTACGACGGGGTGGTCCACGAGGTGGAGGTCGGCACCGGACGCACCGTCCGCCGCGGGCAGGCCCGCGACCACGTGCCGCTCACCGAGTCGTACGCCGAACCACCCCAGGGTGACCGGGCCCGCACCCCGTTCGACTTCTTCCACCCCAACTCCGTCGACGTCGACACCGACGGCAACCTGCTGATCTCGGCCCGGCACACCTGGACCGTCTACAAGATCGACCGCGACAGCGGTGCGGTGCTGTGGCGGCTCGGCGGCAGGAGCAACGACTTCGCCCTCGACGACCGGGCCCGGTTCTCCTGGCAGCACGACGCCCGGCGACGGTCCGACGGCACCATCGGGATCTTCGACAACCGGGCCGGCGTCACCGACGCGGCGGACCGGTCACGCGGGCTGATCCTCGCCGTCGACGAGACCAGCCGGACCGCGTCGGTGGTCCGGGAACTGGCACCGCCGCAGGCGCTGCTCGCCCGGACTCAGGGCGGTGTGCAGGAGCTGGTCGGCGGTGGGTCGTTCGTCGGTTGGGGCGCCGGGCCCCACTTCTCCGAGTACGCCGAGGACGGCGCCATGGTGCTCGCCGGTCGACTCCCCGACGACAACGGCTCCTACCGGGCGTACCGGTTCGCCTGGAGCGGGCAACCCACCGACCGGCCCACCGTGGTGGCCCGGGCCAGCAGCGACGAGGCGGCGACCGTGCAGGTCAGCTGGAACGCCGCCACCGAGGTGACCAGCTGGCAGGTCCGCGGCGGCCGCCAGCCGGACGGGTTGGCCGTACTCGGCGAGGCCGACCGGACCGGGTTCGAGACGACCGTCACCGTGCACGGTCCGGTCGCGTTCGTCGTGGTTGACGCGCTCGGCACCGACCGGCGGCCCCTGGCATCGTCGCTGACCGTGCCGGTGCGCCCGGCCGGATCGGACTGACCGGCACCGGGTCGGACCGACCGGCATATGCTCGACGGCGTGGACTTGCGGATCTTCACCGAACCTCAGCAGGGTGCCAGCTACCAGCAGCTTCTCGCGGTGGCCCGGTGCGCCGAAGACGCCGGGTACGACGCCTTCTTCCGGTCCGACCACTATCTGGCGATGGGCGGCGACGGGCTGCCCGGCCCGACCGACGCCTGGACGACCCTCGCCGGGCTGGCCCGGGACACCAGCCGGATCCGGCTCGGCACCCTGATGACCGCCGCGACCTTCCGCTACCCCGGCCCGCTGGCGATCACCGTCGCGCAGGTCGACGAGATGAGCGGCGGTCGGGTCGAGTTCGGCATCGGGGCCGGCTGGTTCGAGGCCGAACACACCGCGTACGCGGTTCCGTTCCCGTCGCTGGCCGAGCGGTTCGACCGGCTCGACGAGCAGCTGGCGGTCATCACCGGTCTGTGGGAGACCCCGGTCGGCGACACCTTCGACTTCCAGGGCAGCTACTACCAGATCGCCGACTCGCCGGCGCTGCCCAAGCCGGTGCAGCGGCCCCGGCCGCCGGTGCTGCTCGGCGGGAAGGGCCGCAGGCGGACCCCGCAGCTGACCGCCCGCTACGCCGACGAGTTCAACGTGCCGTTCGAGGGCCTCGCCGAGTCGGCGCGACTGTTCCAGCAGGTACGGACGGCCTGCGCCGAGACCGGCCGCGACCCGGACGGCCTGCGGCTGTCCAATGCGTTGGTGCTGTGCTGCGGTCGTGACGACGCCGAGGTGGCGCGGCGGGCGGCGGCCATCGGTCGGCAACCGGACAAGCTGCGCGCGAACGGTCTGGCCGGCACGCCGGCCGAGGTGGTGGACAAGATCGGCCGGTACGCCGAGATCGGTGCCGAGCGGATCTACCTGCAGGTGCTGGACCTGGCCGACCTCGACCACGTCGAACTCGTCGCCGCCGAGGTGGCACCACAGCTGTGACCTCGGGTGGGTGCCGGTGAGTGGGCAGGTCTCCACTGACCGGCGCCCCCCGTGGTCAGGCCGGCCGGCTGGCCTCGCCCACGACCGGCACGCTGATCATCGCCACGGCGGGAGCCCGGTAGAACTCGCCGCCCGCCGCCTTGGTGTTGGGCCGCCCCACACCGGTGGTGATCAGCTCACGCAGGCTGACACCGATGTAGAAACCCCAGGACTTCGAACAGACAGCGAAGCATTCGTACTCCGGCACCAGGCCGAGGTGGGTGAAACGCAGCTCCGTGCCCGCGTCTGTCTTGGAGATCTCGAAGACGATGTCCGTGCCCGTCCACTCGCTCCGGTCCTCGGTGAAGCTGAAGTAGTTGTCCAGCACCCGCCATACGACCCGCTCACCTGGCACGACCTCGGTCAACTTGATCGTGCACCGGTGGTCGTCGAAGTACCGGTACGTGAACTCGTCACCGAGCTCGGCGGTTCCGCCGTCGATGTCCTCGGACCACCATCCTCGGACGTTCGTGACCGCGGCGAACACCTCCTCCGGCGTCTGGCTGACCGGAATGGTGGTGCTGAAGTCCTCTTGGCTCATGGTCTCTCCCGGGTGTGGGTGGTGGCTGTCCGCTGCTACCTGCGACTGGACCCTGATGCTCCTCGGTCGACGCCTGGTATCCGACGTGTCCGACCGGCACCCTCCGCGCAAGATGAGCTTCTCGCCGCCATCGGACGTGCAACCCCGAGGTTACACCACAGTCCACGTCGCGCAATCCAAGTGTCGCGATCTGTGACGACCTGTAGCACTCGTCGGCGGCGGGAAAACTCCGCTACCGCCCAGAGGGCAATTTGGAAGATTTTCTCAGGTTCGGTGGCACCGATAATGCTTCGCACGGTACGGCAACCGAAATTCCCGGCCGACCGACCGAGTGATCTTCGCCCAGTGCGGCGACACCCCACCTCCAAAAGGAGTCAGACACTGTGCGCGCAATCGTGGTTCGCAAACATGGCGGTCCTGAAGAGCTGAAACTCGACGAGTGGGACACCCCGGTCCCCGGTCCGGGCGAGGTACTGATCGACGTCGCCGCCGCCGGCGTCAACTTCCACGACATCGACGAGCGGATCGGCCTCTTCCCACGCGAGCTGCCCTACGTACCCGGCTTCGAATGTTCCGGGACCGTGTCGGCCGTCGGGCCCGACGTCACCAGGGTCGCGGTCGGGGACCTCGTCGCCACGCTGGTCCTGTCGTCCCCCGGCGCCTATGCCGAAAAGGTCGTGGTACCCGCCGAGAGCGTGGTGCCGGTGCCGGCCGAGGTGGGCGCCGAGCAGGCTGCCGCACTGCTCCTGCAGGGTATGACGGCCCACTACCTGACCCGGGACAGTTACCAGGTACGTCCCGGTGAGACCGCCCTCGTGCACGCCGCAGCGGGAGGACTCGGTCAGTTGCTCACCCAGGTACTCCGGCGGGAGGGGGTCCGTGTCATCGGAACGGTCTCCACCGCGGACAAGGAGCAGGCCGCGCGCGTCGCGGGCGCCGACGAGGTCATCCGCTACACAGAAGTCGATTTCGCCGACGAGGTGCGCAAACTGACCGACGGCAAGGGCGTGGACGTGATCTACGACGGCGTCGGGCAGGCCACCTTCGACAAGGGTCTCGCCTCCCTACGCACCCGTGGCACACTGATCCTCTACGGACAGACCAGTGGTGTCGTGCCACCCATGGACATGCGGGCGGGCAAGCCCGGCTCCTTCCACCTGATCTTCCCCATGATCCCGGACTTCATCGCCACCAACGACGAGATGATGGGCCGAGCCACCGACATCTTCGACTGGGTACGCGCCGGGGACATCACCGTCCATGTCGGACGCACCTACCCGCTCGCGGACGCCGGCACCGCGCACGACGACCTCGAGCACCGCCGCTCGACCGGCAAACTGCTGTTGATTCCCTGATCAGCAAGCCGTCATCCGTCGCCGGTCCCCTGGTTCGGCTCAGGCCAGCCGCGGGTCAGTTCGGCCCGGCCGTCGAGCAGGTGCAGTTCGGCGTCGCAGGCGGCGGCCGCCTCCGGGTCGTGGGTGGCGAAGACGACGGCTGCACCCCGGTCAGCTTCGGCCCGTAGCAGGTCGAGGACCAGCTGCCGGTTGGCCGCGTCCAGCTCGCTGGTCACCTCGTCGGCGAGCAGCACGTCACCGTGCAGCGCCAGCGCCCGGGCCAACGCGGTCCGCTGCTGCTGGCCACCGGAGAGCTCCTCGACGAGTTGGTCGGACTGACCGGCGAGGCCGAGCCGGTCGAGTGCGGCCGCGCCGGCCCGCCGCGCTGCCGCCGGGCTCATCCCGACAGCGATCAGCGCCACCTGCAAATTCTCCCCCGCCGTCAGCACCGCGGCGAGGCCGTTGTCCTGTGGGACCAGCACGACCTTGCGATCCACGGCGTGGTCGCGGTCGCGCAGCGGTTCACCGCCGAGCGAGATGGATCCGCCGATCGGCCGCAGCAGGCCGGCCATCGCCGACAGCAGGGTCGTCTTGCCCGCACCGGACGGCCCGGTGACCGCCAGCAGGTGACCGGGTCGCACGGTCAGCGTCACGTCACGCAGCACCGGCTCGGCACTGAGGTAGCCGACGGTCGCAGCCGTTAGCTCGATGATCGGGAGATCGACGGTGGTGGGCACGCGCCGACCCTAGCGGACCTCGCGTCGGTGCGCCGACCGCGCCTGCACCAGTAGCCGACCAGCGGGGGTGGCGGCAGCCGGACCAGCGCGGGGTCGGAGAGCGGTCAGCGCAACCGGGTCAAGACGGCGTCGGGGTGGGCCGGGTCAGCTCGGTGAGCAGCCGGTCGGCGGCGGCGTACGGGTCGAGCCGGCCGGCGAGTACCTCGGCGGCGAGTTCGGCGGGCAGCGTACCGCCGCGCAGCGAGCTGATCCGCTCGCGCAGCGTGCCGATCGCGATCGCCTCGACCTCGGCGGCGACCCGCCGGGCCCGACGGGCGGTGAGCTCGCCCCGGCCGGCCAGCCAGTCGCGGTGCCGTTCGATCGCGGTCACCAGATCGTCAAGACCGTCGCCGTTGGCGGCCACGGTCCGCAGCACTGGCGGACGCCAGCCGCCCGGGGCGGTGGCGGTCAGCGCGAGCATGCCCTTCAAGTCCCGTACGGTGCCGTCGGCACCGTCCCGGTCGGCCTTGTTGACCACGAAGATGTCGGCGATCTCCAGGATGCCGGCCTTCACCGCCTGCACGGCGTCGCCCATGCCAGGGGCGAGTAGCACCACCGTGGTGTCGGCCAGCCCGGCCACCTCGACCTCGGCCTGCCCGACGCCGACCGTCTCGATCAGCACCACGTCGCAGCCGACGCCGTCGAGGACCCGCACCGCCGCCGGGGTCGCCGACGACAGCCCGCCGAGGTGGCCCCGGCTGGACATCGAGCGGATGTACACGCCCGGGTCGGTGGCGTGGTCCTGCATCCGTACCCGGTCGCCGAGGATCGCCCCGCCGGTGAACGGGCTGGACGGATCGACGGCAAGGACGCCGACCCGCAGGTTCCGGCCGCGCAGCACCCTGACCAGCTCGCTGGTGGTGGTCGACTTGCCGACGCCGGGCGCGCCGGTCAGCCCGACGACCAGGGCGTGCCCGGTGTGCCCGGCGAGCTCGGCGGCGATCTGCGGCAGCAGCGGCCCGCCGGACTCGACCAGCGTGATCAGCCGCGCCACGGACCGGGCGTCGCCGGCGCGGGCCCGCCGGACGAGATCCGGAACGTCGCGGGAGCCGCCCCGGCTCACCTCGCGGTCAGCACCCGCAGTCACTTCGCGGTCGGCACCCGCAGGATCAGGGCGTCGCCCTGCCCGCCGCCGCCGCAGAGCGCGGCGGCGCCGGTCCCACCGCCACGCCGACGCAGCTCCAGCGCGAGAGTCAGCGCCAGCCGGGCGCCGGACATGCCGATCGGGTGACCGAGAGCGATCGCGCCGCCGTTGACGTTCACGATCCCTGGATCGACCTCGAGGTCCCGGGTCGACTGCACGCCGACGGCGGCGAACGCCTCGTTGATCTCGATCAGGTCGAGATCGGCGACGGTCATCCCGGCCTTGCCGAGGGCGTGCCGGATGGCGTTGGACGGCTGGGAGTGCAGCGAGTTGTCCGGGCCGGCGACGTTGCCGTGCGCACCGATCTCGGCGATCCAGTTGAGGCCGAGCGCCTCGGCCCGGGACCGGCTCATCACCACCACGGCGCACGCGCCGTCCGAGATCGGTGACGAACTACCGGCGGTGATGGTGCCGTCCGGAGTGAAGGCGGGACGGAGCCGGGCCAGCGTCTCGGCAGTGGTGTCCGGCCGGATTCCCTCGTCGTTGAGCAGCCGGACCGGGTCGCCCTTGCGCTGCGGCACCTCGATCGGGGTGATCTCCTCGGCGAAGACGCCGTTCTTCTGGGCGACCGCGGCCCGCTGGTGGCTGGTGGCGGCGAAGGCGTCCTGCTCGGCCCGGCTGATGCCGAGCCGGGCGCCGTGCCGCTCGGTCGACTCGCCCATCGCGCAGCAGTCGAACACGTCGGTCAGCCCGTCCAGGGCCATGTGGTCGGCGACCACCACGTCGCCGTACTTGTAGCCGGCGCGCTGGCCCCGCAGCAGATGCGGCGCGTTGGTCATCGACTCCATCCCGCCGGCCACCACGACGTCGAACTCGCCGGCCCGAATCAACTGGTCGGCGAGCGCGATCGCGTCGAGACCGGAAAGGCAGACCTTGTTGATGGTGAGCGCGGGTACGCTCATCGGGATACCGGCGCCGACCGCGGCCTGCCGGGCCGGCATCTGGCCGCTGCCTGCCTGGAGCACCTGGCCCATGATGACGTACTGCACCTGACCGGGGTCGACGCCGCCGCGACCGAGGGCGGCGGAGATCGCGGTCGAGCCGAGGGCGGTGGCCGGGAAGTCCTTCAGGTTGCCGAGTAACCGGCCCATCGGGGTGCGTGCGCCGCTGACGATCACCGAGGTCATGGGATTCCGCCTCCGCACAGTGGGACAAGGCCGGGGTGCCGGCAACAACTTAACGATGGTTCGGCCAGACTATCGCCATGACGGAAGAAGCTCCTGCCGAGGCCGCTGCGGACTATGTCACAGACATCGGCCTGCTGAAGATCGATCATGTCGGGATCGCGGTGGCGGATCTGGACACCGCGCTCGATTTCTACACCCGCACCTTCGGCATGCGCTGCGTACACCTGGAAGTCAATCACGCCCAAGGGGTACGCGAGGCCATGCTCGCCGTCGGGCCGGTGCCCGACGGCGGTCAGGTGCAGCTGCTCGCCCCGTTGTCCGCCGAGTCGACCATCGCCAAGTTCCTGGACCGCAACGGCCCCGGGATGCAGCAGTTGGCGTACACGGTGGTGGACATCGACGCGGCGTGCGCCGCGCTGCGCGAGCGCGGACTGCGGCTGCTCTACGACGCACCCCGGCCGGGCACCGCCGGTTCACGGATCAACTTCGTGCACCCGAAGGACGCTGGCGGCGTCCTGGTCGAGCTGGTCCAGCCGGCCGCGGCCACGGACCAGCCGGCCTGAGTCACGAACCGGCCCGGTCGTGCCGACTGGCCGGCCAGCTCCGGTCCGCTGATGCGGATCGACGGACCGGAACTGGTCGGTCGGGAATGCCGAAAGGAAGCGGACCGACAACTTCACCGGTTTTCAGGTACGGCGCCCCGGCGGCGAGCCACCCGGTGTGACACCGGCGACGGAACGGTTCGTCGGCGGCCGGCCCGCCGGCCGGGCATGACCCCACCCGACGTTGCCGGCGTTGCCCGGAACCACCCAGAGGAACCGCTCTGAGCTGGGCAGACGTCGCGCTGACCGGGCTCCGGACAGGGTGGACGGCGATGGCCCGACGACCAAAAAGACTTCGTTGCGTACGCGCGCGCCTACAATTCGTAGACCGATCGCCGGTCGGCTGAGAAAAGATGACCATGTCGGCTATCGTGGTGACGGGCAGTTCGCTCTTGCGAAACACCTAGGTACGTCTGCCACTATGTCTCAATGCCCCAGCAGCAGTCCTCCCTTGCGTTCTTCGATAACGCCAGCGCTCCGCACGACTTCACCGTCGTGCTTCGTGGCTACGACCGCAACCAGGTGGATGACCACCTGCAGCGGCTGGTAGCCGCCCTCACCCAGTCGGAGCAGGCTCGAGCTGAGGCCGAGCAGCGGATGAACGACGCGCAGCGCCGGCTCCGCCAGGCCGAGCAGCGGCTCAACGCGGTCGAACAGAAGCTCACCGACACCAACAAGCAGCTCGAGGAGAACAACCGGCCCACCCTCTCCGGCCTGGGGACCCGGGTGGAGCAGATTCTCCGGCTGGCCGAGGAGCAGGCCAACGACCACCGCGGTGAGGCCAAGCGGGAGTCCGAGGGCATCCTCTCCGCAGCCCGGCTGGAGGCCCGGGAGATCACCGACAAGGCGCGGGCCGAGGCCGCCGCGATGAAGGCCGGGGCCGAGCGGGAGGCGGGCAGCGTCCGGACCGCAGCCGAGCGGGAAGCGGCCGAGGTCCGGGTGCAGGCCCGGCGCGAGGCGGACACGCTGCGGGCCGACGCGGACCGGGAAACCAAGCAGCTGCGCGCGGTCACCGCACACGAGGTCGCCGAGCTGAAGTCGACCGTGGAGCGTGAGGTCGCCACCCTGCGGGCCACCGCGGAGCGGGAGATCACCCAGCTGCGGGCCAAGGCGGCCCGGGAGGCCGAGGAGAAGCGGGCCGAGGCCACCAAGTTGCTCACCGACGCTCGCGACAAGCGGGACAAGGATCTGCAGGCGCTGGAGCTGCAGCTGGCCGAGCGCCGGGAGAAGGCCGAGCGGGAAGAGTCGGAACGGCACGCTGCCCAGGTCGCGCAGACCCAGCGGATGGTCGCCGAGGCCGAAGGGCGCGCCCGGGCCGCCGAAGACCGGGCGAAGGAGATCGAGCAGCGCGCCGAGGCACGCCGAATCGAATCGGAGCGGTCCGCCCAGGAGACCGTGGACAAGGCGAAGTCGCTGGCGGACAAGACCCTCAACGAGGCGCGCAGCGAAGCCAACCGGCTGCTCACCGAGGCCCGGACCGAGGCCGAGCTGACCACCCAGGCCGCTCGCCGCGAGGTCGAGGACCTGAACCGGCAGAAGGACGCGGTCACGTCGCAGCTGGGCCAGATGCTCTCCGGCCTGGCCGGGATCGTTCCCGGCGTGCCGCAGGGCGGCGCGGACAGCGGCAAGGCCGACGACAGCGCCGAGCCGGTCAACGCCAAGTCGGCGAGCTGACCATCCGGTGCCGCACCGTTGCGGTGCACTGACCACCTGAACCACACCGACGAAGGGCCGCGCCGCACCACCGGCGTGGCCCTTCGCGTTCGGTGCCCGGTCCCCTGCTGTATGTGTCCCTGCCAGCCTGCCGCCCGGGGCGACGCGCCTGGTCACCGCCGGTGTTCCTGCATACCCGCTGAGCGAATGGTTCACACCTGGCAAATCAACCGAAGTGACGCGCGTCCTGTCAGGAGCATGGGTATCGCCCCGCAACAGGGCGTTGCGTGTGAGGATGGAGCCATGGCGCAAGGCGAAGAACTCTTCAACCTTGACGGGGACTCCGGGTCGGGGCCCAACTTCGAGCTGGCGCTGCGGGGGTACGACAGACGTCAGGTCGACCGCTACATCGCCCGCACCGAGAACGAGCTGGCCACGCTCGGCGCGGAGCGGGAACAGATCTACGTACAGATGCACACCCTGGCCGCGCAGATCGAGCAGCTCCAGACGGATCTGACCGAGGCCCGGCGGGAGACCAGCTTCCTGGACCAGGTGTCGTTCCGGCACCTCGGCCCCCGGGTCGAGCAGATTCTCGGACTCGCCGAGGACCAGGCCGAAGAGATTCGGTTCAACGCCGCCGAGGAGATCGACGCCCGCCGCGCCGAGGCCGAGCAGGTACTCGCCGACGCCCGGCAGCAGGCCGACACCGCGATGCGCGACTTCGAGCTGGCGCTCGCCGCCCGCCGCGCCGAGGAGGACCGCGCCAACGCCGCCCGCCGCGCCGAGGCCGAGGCGACCGTGACCAGCGCCCGCGAGGAGTCGGACAACCTGCGGGCAGCGGCCGAGGCGGCGCTGGTCGCCGCCCGGGAGGAGGCCGACCAGCTCATCGCCACCGCCCAGCAGCAGGCCGACGACGCACTGCACGCGGCGCGGCGCGAGGCCGACGACACCATCAAGGCCGCGCAGCGGGAAGCCAGGCAGACCGTCACCACCGCCCAGGAGCAGGCCAGCAACGCGGTCAGCACCGCCCAGGAGACCGCCGACCGGACCCTGACCGACGCCCAGGCCGAGGCCGAACGGCTGGTCACCCAGGCCCGGATGGACGCCAGCCGGTTGGTCACCACCGCCCAGGAGGAGGCGGCGAACCTGCGCGAGGCCGCCGAGGCGGCGGTCGCCGCCGCCCGGCAGGACGCCGAACGGATCCGTACCGAAGGCGAGGCCGCCGCCGAGTCGGCCCACCGGGAGGCCGCTCAGGCCGTCGAGCAGGCCACCGAGTACGTCACCCGGACCCACGCCGAGACCGACGCGTTCGTCGCGCAGACCCGCGCCGAGCTGGACCAGGAGCTCGCCGCCCGACGTGACCAGGTCGAGCAGGAGGTGACCATGCTGCGCAGTACCGCCGAAGCAGAGGTCGCCGAGCTGCGCGACCGCGTACAGCAGGAGGTCGACCGGCGCCGCGCGACGATGGAGCAGGAGATCGGCGAGTTGCGGGCCGCCGCCGAGCAGGAGGTGGAGCAGTGGCGCGACACCACCCAGGAGATCATCGCGAACCAGCGCGGTGAGGCCGAGGAGTACGCCACCCACATCCGCTCCCGGGCCGAGGAACAGGCGGTGACCATCCGCCAGCAGGCCGAGGAGTACGCGCTGAGCGCCCGGGGCAGCGCCGACGAGCACGCCGCGAGTGTCCGACGTCTCTCCGAGGAGCACGCGGCGATTGCCCAGCGTCAGCTGGCCAGCAGTCAGCAGCAGGTGGCGTCCGCCCAGCGTGAGGTCGTCTCCGCCGGTCAGCAGCTCACCGAGGTACTGCAGGAGGTCGCCGAGGCGCAGCAGGCCCTCGCTGACCTGCGGCACCAGATGGTGCTCACCCGGCAGGAGTCCGACGAGGCTCGGCGTACGCTCAGTGCGGTCCAGGCCGAGCTGGCCACCGAACAGCAACGGCTCGCCGGGCTGCGGGAACCAGAACCGGCGGCGCAGGAACTAGCGCAGGAAACAGCGCGGGAACCTGAGCCGGCGGAGCCGCGGCCCGAGACGGCCGCGCAGCAGGCCGAGCCGACAACGACGACTGCGCAGGCCCCGGAGGAGGCGTCGGAGGAGACCCTGCCGGTGGACGCGGTCCCGACCGAGGCGGTGTCGGTCGATCAGACCGCTGAGAAGGTCGCCGCGGGCGCGCCCGAGCGCAAGCACCGTACCCACGCCTGACCCCGGCCCTCGGACCGCCGATGATCCTGCCGTGCGGACGTGGGCTGGCCGGGTTCACTCCTCGGTGAGCTGCCCGTCGCGCTCGACGTGGCGCTGCCCGGTGCGGGGGCAGACGTACCGGCCGTCGCCGTCCTCGACCAGCGGTACGCCGGCCCGGCCGACCCAGCCGACCCGACGCGCCGGCACCCCGACGACCAGGGCGAAGTCCGGGACGTCCCGGGTGACCACGGCACCGGCGGCGACCGTCGCCCAGCGGCCGATCCGCACCGGGGCGACGCAGACCGCCCGGGCACCGATCGCCGCGCCGGTGCCGATGGTGACACCGACCGCGGTCCAGTCGTCGCCGGTCTTCAGCCGCCCGTCCGGGGTGACCGCCCGGGGGTACTCGTCGTTGGTGAGCACCGCCGCCGGCCCGATGAACACTCCGTCGTCGAGTTGCGCCGGCTCGTAGACGAGGGCGTGGTTCTGCAGTTTCACGTTGTCGCCGAGCCGGACCCCCGGACCGACGTACGCCCCCCGGCCGATGATGCAGTTGCGGCCGACCGACGCGTCCTCGCGGATCTGGGCCAGGTGCCAGACGCGGGTGCCGGCACCGATACTCGCCGTGTCGGCCACGTCGGCGGAGCCGGCGACGGTGACCTCGGCGGAGCTGGCGGCGGTGGCGCCCGGGCGCGCTGCGGTTGCACTCATGAGCGGTGATCCTCCCTGGTCACCGGCAGTGTGTCAGAGCTGCCGGAGGTGCGGCGCACACGGTAGGGGGTCACCGGCGCCGCCGATGTCGGGAAACCGATCCTGTGCTGCGAAGCGGCCGACTCTCCGGCCGGAAGGAACCGACCATCCGGGCCGGCACTGGCCGACAGGTGGACCCCGGCCAACGAAGGTACCTCCTGACCGCGCGGTTGTGCCGGGTTTACGTCACAGTGCTGGCGTCGGCGTGGCAACGCTCGGTAGCTTCCCGAACGGACCCTCTCCGCTGGGCCCACCGGTGGGCCGCGCCCATCCGGCGGTGGCCCGGGTCGGCCCGGCTCCGCCCGGGTCAGCATGCCCCCCGACGAAATGGACATCCGTGACTCATCCGCCTGCCATGCCGGACGAGCCCATCGGCGTAGCCGTCATCGGCGCCGGCTACTGGGGCCCCAACCTGGTCCGCAACTTCATGTCCAGCCCGGCGTTCCGGCTGCGCTGGCTCTGTGACCTCGATCTCGGTCGGGCCCGCACGGTGCTCGGCGACTACTCGACGGTCGGTGCGACCGACGATCTGGCCCGGGTGCTCGCCGACGACTCGGTGGGTGCCGTGGCGATCGCCACGCCGGCCGGCACCCACCTCGAGGTCGCCCTCGCCGCGCTACGCGCCGGCAAGCACGTGCTGGTCGAGAAGCCGCTCGCCGCCAACCACGCCGACGGGACGCGGTTGGTCGCCGAGGCCGAGCAGCGCGGCCTGACCCTGATGTGCGACCACACCTACTGCTACACCCCGGCGGTGCTGCGGATCCGGGAGATGCTGCACTCCGGCGAGCTGGGTGAGCTGCACTACCTCGACTCGGTACGGATCAACCTGGGTTTGGTGCAGCGCGACATCGACGTCGTCTGGGACCTCGCCCCACACGACCTGTCCATTCTCGACTTCGTGCTGCCGCCGGGGGTACGGCCGGTGGCGGTCGCGGCGCACGGCGCCGACGGCATCGGCGCCGGCCGGGCCTGCGTGGCGTACCTCACCCTGCGGCTGAGCAGCGGCGCGATCGCCCACGTGCACGTCAACTGGCTGTCCCCGGTCAAGATCCGTACAACGATCATCGGCGGGTCGAAGCGAACCCTGGTCTGGGACGACCTCAACCCGGGCCAGCGACTCGCCCTGTTCGACCGCGGCGTCGACGTCGCCACCTCCGACGAACTCGGCACCGAGGCCCGCCGGGACATGCTGGTGTCGTACCGCTCCGGCGACATGGTCGCCCCGGCGCTGACCGAGCGGGAGGCGCTGCGCACCATGGTCGACGAATACGCCCGCGCCATCCGTACCGGCACCCCGGCGTTGACCGACGGCCGTTCCGGCCTGCGGGTGCTGGCCGTCCTGGAAGCCGCCACCCGCAGCCTCGCCGCCGGCGGCACGATGATCCCGCTGGACGAGGAGCCCACCGCATGACCGTCGCAGGCACTGCCGGGTCCACTCCCGGTGCCGCTCCCGCCGTCGACCTGGCCAACTCCACCGTCCTGGTCACTGGCGGCGCCGGCTTCATCGGCTCGCACCTGACCGAGCATCTCGTCTCGCTCGGCGCGCAGGTCGTCGTGCTGGACAACTTCCGCAACGGCACCCGGGAGAATCTGACATTCCCCGGTGCCGAGTCGGTCCGGGTGATCGAGGGCGACATCTGCGACCCACAGACCTGCCAGGACGCGACGGCCGGGGTCGACGTGGTGTTCCACCTGGCCTGCCTCGGGGTACGCCACTCGCTGCACAGCCCGGTGGAGAACCACCAGGTCAACGCGCTCGGCACACTCAACGTGCTGGAGGCAGCGCGGGCCGCGCAGGTGTCCCGGCTGCTGTACGTGTCGACCTCGGAGATCTACGGCCGGGCCCTGGAGTTCCCGATCACCGAGCAGACCACCCCCTGGCCGCTGACCGTCTACGGCAGCAGCAAGCTGGCCGGTGAGCACTACGCCCGCTCGTACCTGGAATGCTGGGGGCTGCCGGTGGTCTGCGTCCGGCCGTTCAACAACTACGGGCCGCGGTCGCACTTCGAAGGTGACTCCGGCGAGGTGATCCCCCGGTTCATCCTGCGGGCGCTGGCCGGGCAGCCGCCGGTGGTCTTCGGCGACGGCAGCGTCACCCGCGACTTCCTGTACGTGAAGGACTGCGTCGAGACGCTGGCCCGAGTCGCCGAGTCCACCGAGCTGGTCGGCGAGGTGGTCAACCTCGGGTACGGCGAGGAGCTGACCATCGGCCTGCTGGCCCGCACGGTGCTGGAGGCGGTCGGCCGCACCGACCTGCAACCGGTGTTCGAGCCGCCACGCCCGGCCGATGTCCCCCGGCTCTGGGTGGACACCTCCAGACTGCGCAAGACGGTCGACTTCGCCCCCCGGGTGTCGTTGGCCGAAGGCATCGGCCACACCCTCGAGTACTTCCAGCGGTTGCTGAGCGAGCAGCCCGGTGCGCTGGAGCGGATGCAGACCAGGAACTGGAGCCAACCGGCATGAGCGAAGCCAGTCCGCGCCGCATCCAGGTGATGCTGCCGATGCTCGGCGAGGAGGAGGAGCAGGCCGCCGCCGCGGCGATCCGCTCCGGCTGGGTGGCCCAGGGCCCCCGGGTGGCGCGGTTCGAGCGCGAGTTCGCCGCCGTCGTCGGCGCCGGCCACGGGGTGGCGGTCAGCTCCTGCACCACCGCGCTGCACCTGGCGCTGGTGCTGCACGGCGTCGGCCCCGGCGACGAGGTCGTCGTGCCGTCGCTGTCGTTCATCGCCACCGCGAACGCGGTCCGGCACGCCGGTGCCGAGCCGGTCTTCGCCGACGTCGACCTGGCCACCGGCAACCTGACCGTCGAAACGATCGAGGCGGTACGCACCCCGCGTACCCGGGCGGTGATCGCGGTCCACCAGGGCGGGGTGCCGTTCGACACGGCCGCGCTGCGCACGGCGGCTGCCGGCTGGGGCGTACCACTGATCGAGGATGCCGCCTGCGCGGCCGGTTCCCGGGCGTACGGGCAGCCGGTGGGTGCCGGGGCGGCGATCTCTGCCTGGTCGTTCCACCCGCGCAAGGTGATCACCACCGGTGAGGGCGGCATGCTGACCCTGGCCGACACCGACGGCGCGGTCCGGCTGCGCCGACTGCGCGAGCACGGCATGAACGTCTCCGCCGCCGACCGGCACGCCAGTGCCCAGCCGGTGCTGGAGGCGTACCTGGAGCCGGCCTTCAACTACCGGATGACCGACATCCAGGCGGCGGTCGGCCTGGTCCAGGTCGGCCGGCTCGCCGGCCTGGTCGCCGGCCGGCGGGCGCTCGCCGCCCGCTACCACGAACTGCTCGCCGGGGTCGACGGGCTGGTGCCGGTGGTCGATCCGGCGTACGGCGAGACCAACTTCCAGTCGTTCTGGGTGCGGGTCGACCCGGAGTTCGGCGTCGGCCGCGACGACGTGCTCACCGGGCTGTCCGACGCCGGGGTGTCGGCCCGGCGCGGCATCATGGCCGCCCATCTGGAGCCGGCGTACGCCCACGTCGCCCCGGCCCCGCTGCCGGTGACCGAGCGGCTGACCCGGGATTCGCTGATCCTGCCGCTGCACCACGCGCTCACCGAGGCCGACCAGGACCACATCGTCGCGGTGCTACGCAAACTGGCCGGCCGATGAGGGATTTGCTGATCGTCGGGGCGGGCGGTTTCGCCCGGGAGACCGCCGCCGCTGTCGCGGCGGTCAACGCGGCGGCACCGACCTGGCGGCTGCTCGGGTACCTCGACGACGACCCGGCGTTGCACGGCACCGGGCGGGTCGGCGTACCGGTGATCGGCGGCACCGACCTGGTCGCCGAGCTGGCCGACGCGGCCGTGCTGGTCTGCGTCGGCAACCCGCGCGACTACCGGTCCCGGCGGCGGCTGGTCGAGCGGTTCGGCCTGCCGCCGCAGCGGTACGCGACGATCGTGCACCCCGCCGCCCGGATCGGCGTCGGCTGCACCGTCGGACCGGGCAGCGTGCTGCTGGCCGGGGTGGATCTGACCGCCGAGGTGTCCGTCGGTGCGCACGTCGCGGTGATGCCACAGGTGGTGCTGACCCATGACAACGTGATCGGGCCGTACGCCACGATCGCCTCCGGGGTGCGCCTCGGTGGCGGGGTGCGGCTCGGCGACGGCGTCTACGTCGGTGCTGGCGCGCTGCTGCGCGACGGGATCGCCGTCGGTGCCTGGTCGCAGCTGGGCATGGGCTCGGTGGTGCTGCGCGACGTACCCGCCGGTGAGGTGTGGGTCGGCGCGCCGGCCCGCTTCCTGCGCCGCGCCTACGCGCCGGTTGACGGCCCGGCCGGCGCGCCGGCCGGCCACCCCGCCGATCGAACGAACGAGTCGCAGTTGAGGAGTCACGCGTGAGCAGCATCCCCCTCGTCGACCTTGCCGCCGCCCACACCGAGGTGGCCGAGGAGGTCGATGCCGGTTTCAAGCGGGTCCTCGCCGGCACCGCGTTCATCGGCGGCGCCGAGGTGGCCGCCTTCGAGGCCGAGTACGCCGCGTTCAGCGGCGTGCCGCACTGTGTCGGGGTGGCCAACGGCACCGACGCCCTGGAGCTGGCCCTGCGGGCGGTCGGGGTCGGTCCGGGCAGCGAGGTGATCCTGCCGGCGAACACGTTCATCGCCACCGCCGAGGCGGTCGCCCGGGCCGGCGCCCGAGTGGTGCTGGTCGACTGCGACCCGGCGACGTACCTGATCGACGTGGACGCGGCGCTGGCCGCGGTCACCCCGGCCACCCGGGCGATCGCCCCGGTGCACCTGTACGGTCAGCTCGCCGAGGTGGACCGGCTACGCGCCGGGCTCGCCAGCTTGTCCACCACGGGGCAGGAAATCGCGATCGTCGAGGACGCCGCGCAGTGCCAGGGGGCGACCCGGCACGGCCGGGGCGCCGGTGCCGACGGGATCGCCGCTACCAGCTTCTACCCGGGTAAGAACCTTGGCGCGTACGGCGACGCCGGCGCGGTGGTCACCGCCGACGCCCAGCTCGCCGCTGACGTCCGGCGGATGTCGGCGCACGGCAGCGTCCGCAAGTACGTGCACGAGGTGGTGGGCTTCAACAGCCGCCTCGACGGGCTGCAGGCGGTGGTGCTGCGGGCCAAGCTGGCCCGGCTGGCCGACTGGAACGACCGGCGGCGCGCCGTCGCGGCCCGCTACCACGAGCTGCTGGCCGGCCTCGACGTGGTCCGGCCGGTGACGTTGGACGGCAACCTGCACGTCTGGCACATCTACTGTGTCCAGGTGCCCGGCGGGGCCGATCGCCGCGACGCCGTGCTGGCCGCGTTGAACGCGGCCGGGATCGGTGCCGGCATCCACTACCCGGTGCCGGTGCACCTGACCCCGGCCTTCGCCGACCTCGGCTACCCGGTCGGGTCGTTCCCGCACGCCGAGTCGACCGCGCCGGAGCTGCTGTCGCTGCCGATCTACCCGCAGCTGACCACCGGGCAGCAGGACCGGGTCGTCGAGGTGCTGGCCGCCGCGCTGGCGGGCTGACCGGACAATCCACCGTGTACGTCACCCTGCGCGACCGGCCTGGCGCGGACTCGGGCACCCCGGGCCGGGCCGTCGGCCGGCGGGTGTCCGGCACCGTGCTGCTGCTCGGCACGGTCAGCCTGCTGACCGATGTCTCCTCGGAGATGGTCGCCTCGGTGCTGCCGCTGTACCTGACCGCCGTGGTCGGGCTCAGCCCGGTGGCGTACGGCTTCGTGGACGGCGTCTACCAGGGGGTCAGCGCGCTGGTCCGGATCGCCGGTGGGTACGCCGGGGACCGTGGTGGGCGTCCGAAGTGGGTGGCGGTGGTCGGCTACGGGGCGTCGGCGCTGAGCCGGATCGCCATGTTGCCGGCGCAGGGGTTTGCCGCGATCACCACAGTGATCACCACGGACCGGCTCGGCAAGGGGCTGCGCACCGCGCCCCGGGACGCGCTGATCGCCGCCTCGTCGGACCCGGCGCTGCTGGGGCGGGCGTTCGGCGTGCACCGGGCGTTGGACACCGTCGGCGCCGCGCTCGGGCCGCTGGTGGCGTTCGCCCTGCTCGCCGCAGTCCCGGGCAGCTACGACTCGGTGTTCCTGGTGTCGTTCGCGGTCGCGGTGGTCGGCGTGGCGGTGCTGGTGCTGTTCGTGCCGAACCTGTCGACCACGGTGGGCGCGGTGCGCTTCGGCGTACGGCGGATGGTGGCCGAGGTGACCGGGGCCCGGCTGCGCCGGCCGCTGCTCGCCGCCGGTCTGCTCGGTCTGTCGACCATCGGCGACGGGTTCCTCTACCTGACGTTGCAGGACCGCGACGACTTCGCCGCGTTGTACTTCCCGCTGCTGTTCGTCGGCACCAACGTGGCGTACCTGCTGTTGGCGGTGCCGATGGGCCGACTGGCCGATCGGGTCGGCCGGGCGAAGGTGATGGTCGCCGGGCACGGCGCGCTGCTCGTCTGTTACCTGCTGGCCGCCGCGCCGGCCGGCGGCGTCGGGTTGACCGTCGCGGTGCTGCTGCTGCTCGGCGTCTTCTACGCTGCCACCGACGGGGTGCTGCCGGCGCTGGTCGCCCGGTTGGTGCCGGCCCCGGCCCGGGGTAGTGGGATCGCCGCCGCGCAGACGGTGGTGGTGCTGACCCGGTTCGTCTCGTCGATCGCTTTCGGTCTGCTGTGGTCGGTGACCGGTCCGGCCGGTGCGGTGCTGGTCTTCGCGGCGGTCCTGGCCGGAGGCATCCCGGTGGCCTGGTGGCTGCTGCGTGGCGTGGACCGCGCTCCGGCGGCCGGCGACGCCGTCGTACCGGCGGGTGAGGGGTCCTGATGGGGCTGCGGGTCCGGCTGGCGGTCCTCGTCGCGATCGTGCTGCTGGTGACGTTCGGCGCCGGCGGGTACGTGTGGCAGGTGCGGCAGTCGCAGGCCCGGGTGCAGGCCGACGCCAGCCCGGTGCCGGTGCGGGCCGACCTGGCGGCGGTACGCGCCGAGGCGCACCTGGTGTTCCGCTCCACCGCACTTGGCACCGGCTACGGCGAGGTCGCGATGACGCCGCTGTCCGATCCGGACGGGCCGCGGGCGCTGACCGGGGCGAGCTGCGAGCGGGTGTACGCCACCGACTCGCAGACTCTCTGCCTGTCCGCCGAGCGTGGGCTGCTCACCGTGTACCGGGCGCGGCTGCTGGACGCGGGGTTCGAGCCGAGGCTGGACCTGCCGTTGACCGGGATCCCGTCCCGGGCCCGGCTGTCCCGCGACGGTACGCTGGCCGCGACCACATCCTTCGTGGCCGGCGACTCTTACGCCAACCCGGGCGAGTTCTCCACCCGTACGGTGATCAGCCGCACCGACGGCGAGGTGGTCGGCGACATCGAACAGTTCCCGCTCTACGTCGACGGCGAGCCGGTCACCGCGGCCGACAAGAACCTGTGGGGGGTCACCTTCGCCGACGACGACCGGTTCTACGCCACCGCCGCGTCGGGCGGCCGGACCTGGCTGGTCGAGGGAAGCATCGGCGAGCGCCGGGTCGACGCGCTGCGGGAGGACGCCGAATGCCCGTCGTTGTCGCCGGACCGGACCCGGGTGGTGTTCAAGAAGCGCGGCGACCTGCCGCCGGGCCAGTGGCGGTTGGCCGTATACGACCTGACTACCGGCGCCGAGACCATGCTGGCCGAGACCCGCAGCGTCGACGACCAGGTCGAGTGGCTCGACGACGGGAACGTCGTCTACGGGCTGCCCCGCGACGCGGACGGCGGTGCCGCGACCAGTGACGTGTGGCAGGTCCCGGCGGACGGTTCGGGCGCACCGCAGGTACTGGTGCACGATGCCTGGTCACCGGCGGTGGTCCGGTGACCCGACGAAGGAGATCATCTTGACGGAGCTTGCCGTGGTCACCCCGAGCTTCGGCCCGGATTTCGAGTTGTGCGCCGCGTTGCACCGCTCGGTGCTGGCCCACTCCCCCGCCTCGGTGCGGCATCACATCATCGTGCCCCGGGCGGACCTGCCCCGCTTCGGGGCGCTGCGGGGCGACCGCACGGTGCTGCACGACGAGGCCGAGTTCCTGCCGTCGTCGGTCCGGTCGCTGCCGGGGACGAAATACTCAGTGAACCTGCGCCGGCCGTTCCCGCCGCTACGCGGCTGGATCCTGCAGCAGGTGATCAAGTTGTCGGCGGCGGCCCGGATCCCGGCGGACGTCGTGGTGCTGGTCGACTCGGACATCGAGTTCGTCCGGCCGTTCTCCGCAGCGACCTTCCGCCGCGACGACGTCGTGCGGTTCTACCGCCAACCGGACGAGGTCGACCAGCGGCTGCCCCGACATGTCCGGTGGCACGAGGTGGCCCGCGCGTTGCTGGGGTTGCCGGCGCAGCCGCCCCCGTACCCGGATTACGTCTCATCCCTGCTGGCCTGGGATCCGGTGATCGTCCGGGGGTTGCTGCAGCGGATCGAGTCGGTCACCGGGCGACGGTGGGCCGATGTCGTCGGGGCACAGCTGCACTTCTCCGAGTGGACGCTGTACGGCGTCTACGTCGACGAGGTGCTCGGTGGTCAGGCCGCGACCGGGTTCGCCACCACCGACAGCCGGTGCCACGCGTACTGGGAAGAGGTGCCGCTCGACGAGTCGTCGGTGGCCCGTTTCGTCGCCGGGATCGGCCCGGACGACGTGGCCGTGATGATCTCGGCGAAGTCGCGGACGCCACTGGAGCTGCGCCGCGCGGCGATCACCGCGCTCACCGGCTGAGCGACCGGTCAGTACGCGCCGCAGCTGGAGCCGCCGTCGACCCGGTAGAGGTGCACGGCGTTGCCGTCGATGAACGAGTCGGTGAACTGGCCGTCGTCGGCGAGCAGGGTGCGGTCCTCGTCGAGCACGGTGATCCGGGCGTCACCGACGCACGGCAGTTGGAACGTCGCCTCGGCGACGCTGCCGCCGGCCGAGCTGGCGAGCAGGTAGAAGTGTCCGTCGTACCACTTGGTGGCCAGGTCGACTCCGGTGGAGACGCTGGCCACCCCGTCGGCGTACGGGGCGTTGAGCACCGGCGCGAGCCGGGTGATCCGGTCGTTGACCCCAGCCACGGCCGACCGCACCGGCGCGTAGCAGGGTTCCCGCAGGGCATGCTGGCTCTGGCAGGGGCCGCTGAAGCTGTGGTTGAAGTAGACGATGCCCCGGGCGCCGTGGATGATGCTGCTCCAGACCGCCGCGACGACCTGCTCCGGGGCGATCGTCGGGTAGTGCTCCTCGTTGAACGGACGCCCGACCTCGACGAAGCTCCAGACCGGTCGGCTGCCGGGCGGCGAGACCAGGGACCGGACCCGGCCGACGGTACGGCCGTAGTTCGCAGCCCGGTGGCACAGCTCGGCGGGCAGCCGATCGGCTCCGTCGACGGTGGTGAGCTGGTCGGGGTCGAAGAACCGGCCGCCTTCGCTGTGCCCGCAGATGCCACGGTCGGTGAACCAGTAGGTGTCGACCGACACGACGTCGGCGAACTCGTTGACGAAGCGGGCGGCATCGGCGTCGCTCTGCCAGAACGCCACGCCCTTGCCGTAGTTGACCATCCGCAGCCGCTGGTCGTCCGGCAGCCGGTCGAGGATGTCACGCTGCACGGTGTAGCCGCACTCGCCGTCGGCCGGTTGGCAGATGTCGCCCTGCCCCGGGAAGTTGCCGGTCCAGGGGTCGTCGCCGGGCCCGGCCCACATGTCGGCCTCATCGGAGATCAGCCAGCCGCCGGTCTCGTCACCGTGTTCGCCGATCGGGCTGGTGATCGTGTGCATCCCGGCAGCTCGGACCAGGTCGAGGTTGGTGGTGCCGGTCAGCTCGACGTAGGTATTGAGGCCGATCTCGACGTCCTTGGCGGTGTCGGCGGGGTCGGTGACGCTTTCCAGCCAGACGCCGATCGGGAAGAACTCGGGACCGGTGGGCAGTGATGGGGAGAAGCGGTCGTAGAAGTCCGGGCCGCCGTCGACCGGGCGCAGCGTCGCACCGGCGCCACCCGCGGTGGCGACCGTACCGGGGGCGATCCCGGCGGCGACCGGACCGCGGACGGTGCCACCGATCGCCCACGCTGTGCCGGCGACGACGAGCGCGCCGACGACGATGCTGGCGATCAGGATCCAGCGCCGGCGCGGCCGGCGGGGTCCGGTAGCGACGACCATGGACGACCTTTCGAACGGTTCCTGCCAGCACCGAAGGCGGCACCGACCGGCAGTAGTCGGACAACCACCCTGAGCGGAACATCCGATGCTAACAACAGCTGGCGTCGACGACTGCCCGCTTTGTCCACTACATTCCATGTTCGGCGGCCACCTGTCTGGCAACCGACAGTAGTCGAAGCGGTGGTAGCGGCCGGGTACGATCACGCCGGTACCCCGACCCCCGTTGCACGGAGTTCTCACGTGATCAACCGTCTCGCGGACCAGGCCAAGGACCTGGTCCGGTCCCGCCTTACGGCGGCAGAGATCAACCGGCGGCAGGTCCCGACCTTCCAGACCACCGACGTACGGACCGGCACACCGACCGTCTACTACCTCGCGCCGGACAACCCACAGCCCAGCGGCGGGGTACGGGTCATCTATCGCCATGTCGACCTGCTCAACGACATGGGCATCCGGGCGTACGTCATGCACAAGGACCCGGCGTTCCGCTGCACCTGGTTCACCAACCAGACGCCCGTCGTCGCGGCCACGAACGCCACCCTCGGCCCGACCGACATCCTCGTCGTCCCCGAGTGGTACGGACCCGGTCTGACCACGATCCCGCGCGGGCCACGCCTCGTGGTGTTCAACCAACGGGCGTATGACACCTTTGACCATATCCCGTACCCGGATACCCGCCCCGGTGCGCCCTACGCCGACCTGCCCGGGATGACCGCGCTGCTGGCCGTCTCGCACGACAACGTCGAGCTGCTCAGCCACGCCTTCCCGAACATCCCGGTCCGGCTGACCCGCAACGTGATCGACCCCGACGTGTTCGCTTTCGGCAGCTGGCCCCGGCGACGGCACATCGCGTACGTCGGGCACCGGCGGGCCGACGAACGCGACCAGTTGCTGCACATCCTGCGGTCCCGCCGGGTGCTGGACGGCTGGGAGGTCACCCGGATAGCCGGACGCACCGAGCAACAGACCGCGGAGATCATGCGCGACTGCGCCATATTCCTGAGCTTCAGCGACCGGGAGGGCTTCGGCATGCCGCCGGCCGAGGCGATGTCCTGCGGCGCGTACGTGGTCGGCTACCCCGGCCTGGCCGGCCGCGAGTTCTTCGACCCGGCCCACTGTGCGCCGGTGCCCGATGGTGACCTGCTGGCCTTCGCCCGAGCCGTCGAGCAGGCCTGCGCCACCTGGGTCACCCAGCCGGAGGAGCTGGCCAGGCAGGCGGGTGCCGCTTCGGCGGCGGTGCGAGACCGTTACACCGTCGCCGGCCTACGCGAAGACCTGACCGCCTTCTACCGCCCGCTGCTGACCCCCGGCTGACCGGTCCACACGGCCCGCCCCGCCGGTCCCCCGCCCGGCACCGGGGCCGCACCGACCCGCTCGGTCGTCAGATGCCGTGCCGGATCCAGGTGCGGTAACGGGCGTCGTTGCGCAGTCGACGCTGCACCACGCTGGCGGCGAAGCCCGGCACCAGCGGGGCGAACCGCGCGCCGACCGCCCGGCGCCGCTGCAGCCCAGCCCAGTGCGGCAACTGCTCTGCGGCAGAATACGTCTCCCGGGCGAACTCCACGTACCACTCGACCGGCTCGCGGTCGGTCAGCCGCCGGTCGTAGGCGTGGCATGCCGATTCGAGAGCCTCGGTGGCCAACGCTTGACGGGCCAGGTCGTGCAGCTCCCGGGCCCGGGGCAAGCCACCACCGGGACCGTCGAACAGCACGTCGAAGGCGGTCCGCCGCTCGATCAGGTCGGTCCGCCGGCCGGACGCGGCGGTGACACTGACGCTGGCCGAGTGTTCCCGGTGCCAGGCCTGGTCGGCACCGTCGACGTGACCGACGTCGGAAACCGCCGCCACCCGCATCCAGGCCTCCATGTCGCAGGCGTAGCGCATCCGGCTGTCCCACGGGCCGACCTCGGCGTAGACGCTGGCCCGGACCACCGCCTCGGGAGTGGTGATGCAGTTGACACCCAACCGGCACCGCTGTGCGATCCAGTCCTCGCCGGACCAGATCGTCCAACCGGTGACCTCGGACCGGAACTCGGTCGGCACCGCCCCGTGGAAGTGCACCGGATGGCCGTACACCAGACCGACCTCGGGGAACTCGTCGAACAGCCGCGTCGCGCGGGTCAGCGCCCCCGGGGTCAGCAGGTCGTCCGCGTCGAGCCGGACGACGAACTCCCCTGTCGCCACCGCCAACCCGTCGTTGAACGCCACGCAGGGTCCGTGGTTGGTCTCGTTGTGCACCACGACCAGCCGAGGTTCGTCGGCCCGGAGGGTGGTCAGCACCTGCCGGGTGTCGTCGGTGGAGCAGTCGTCCACGACGACCACCTCGACCTCGACGCCCTGCTGGGCGAGCGCGCTGCCGATGCTCGACGGCAGGAACCGCCCGTAGTTGTAGCTCGGGATGATCACCGACACCCGTGGCGTCCGGGCCGGATCACCGGCCGGGACCGGTGCCGGCACCCGGGTGCGGGGCAGCAGCGCGCGGCGGGCTGGCAGAGACACGTACACCTCTTTCAGGGTCGGACCGCCGTGGCGAGCGGCGTCGTCGGGGCAGGCGGCACCGGCGGGGGCGAACCGGTGGCCGGGCCGTCGTCACTCGATCCACAGTCGGCTGGCTCGCCGCCGCCCGGTTGGTCAGCCACCTGATCGGCGACCTGGCCGGCCGCCTTGAGGTCCCGCAGCCGGCGCCGCAGCCAGGGCAGCAACGGCCCGGCGAACGCCACGGCCATAACGGCACCGCCGGCCAGCAACTGCCACAGCGTGCCCGACACGGTACGCACCATCAGCAGGCCGAGCGCCACCGCGGGCACCGCCACGGCCAGCGGCAGCACCAGCGCGCCGGCCAACGCCCGCAGTCGGACGCCGTGCCGACGCAGCGCGAACGCGTACATCGGCAGGATGATCAGCGCGCAGACCAGCGCATGCCCGAACCCGGCACCGACCAGGCCGTACCAGCGCACGCCGAGGATCACTGCGGGGAAGAGCGCGACCAGCCAGACCACCTGGGCGACGAACAACGCCCGGCTCGCGCCGACTGCGATGAGGTAGGTCGCCACCAGGTCGAACAGCACCCGGAACGCCCCGAAGAAGGCCAGACCGGCCAACGCGTCGGCCGCCATCGACCAGCGCTGACCGTACAGCAACGGCACCACGACACTGGCCAACCCGGACAGCAGTACGCCGACGAGCAGCGCAACGGTCCAGGTCAACGCGGCGGCCGAGACGAATCCGGCGGCCTTGCGCCGGGGATCGGTCACGGTGGCGAAGGCCGGCAGCGCCACCGCCCGGATCGCCACCCCGAGGGCGCTCATCGGCCAGGTGGAAATGTTGAACGCCAGAGTGTAGAGGCCGAGCATCACCGTTCCGGCAGTGGCGCCGACGGTCAGGTGACCGACGTTCATCACCACCCAGGACAGGACGTTGGCGCCGGCCAACGGCACGCCGAACCGGATCAGGCTGTGGGCCACCGCCGAGTCGAACCCGAACGTCGGCCGGGACCGAGTCAGCTTGAACTGCAGTACAGTGACCATCGACTGGGCGACCACCCGGGAGATTGCCAGCGACATCGCCCCGAACCCGAGCAGCACCAGGGCGACCGTGACCGTGGTGCTCACCACCAGGCTGGCACCGTCGAGGCCGAGCTGGGCCCGTTGCCGGAACTCCCGCTGCATGACCGCGTACGGCACCACCGACAGGCCGCTGAGCACCAGGGTCAACGACATCACCTGCACCACCCGGGTGGCCTGCGGGCTGTCCATCGCCGCCGACACCGGCCCGGCCGCCAGCGACATCGCACCGGCCAGGCCCAGGCTGGTCAACAACGAGATGGTGGTGACGGTGCCGGCTCGGCCCTGCACCCCGTGCCGGATGATGTCCGCGCTCATCCCGAGGTCGGCCAGGGACATCACGATGGTCTGCACGGTCAGCGCGACCGCGAAGACACCGAACTCCTCCGGAGCGAGCAGCCGGGCCAGCAGGACGCCGACGCCGAGGCTGCCGATCCGCAGGGCGATGCTGTTCAGGGTGCTCCACGCGAGGGCGCGCTTGACCCGGGCACCGAGCGGAGCTGGTGCCGTTGCTTCAGCTGTCACTACCGCTCCCGGCCGCGCTCCGACCGGCAGCGAATCGCTGCCGGGCCAGACTCGCCTTGAAGTTGACCAGGTGGGCGGTCGGATGGGCCATGGCCCCGGCCCGGCGCGGCAGATTCAGCCGTTGCTCGGCCGCGTGGGCGTAGATGTCCGCCTGCCGCCGGCCGGCGGCCTGCAGGCTGAACCGTTCGACGACGGTACGGCGGCCGAACTCGCCGAGCTCGACCCGCTGCCGGGGCTCGGCGGTGGCGAGTTCGGTGAGCGCGGCGGCGACCCGGTCGGTGCCGTCGGTGCCGTCGCCGAGGCCGTAGAATCCCTGGTCGAGGAAGACCGGCAGGGTCTGCGGAGTGAGCGGCAGCCAGAACCCCTGCTCACCCTGCACGACGACCGGCTTGGCGAAGGCCATCGCGCGCAACGCCGACGACCCCATGCCGATGACGATGTCGGCGGCGGCGTAGGCGTCACGCGGGTCGAGCATCGCGCCGGTGAGGGTGACCACCTCTGCGCCCCGCTCGGCGTTGGCCTTGTCGGCCGCCTGCTGGATCTCGGCGCGGGCCTCGCCGTCGCCGACGATCAGCAGCCGCATCCGCAGCTTCGGGTCGATGCCGGCCATCGCCCGGGTAGCGGCGAGCAGTCCTTCGAGTTTGAGTGCCGCCGCCAACCGGGACACCGACACCACAACGATCTCGTCGTCGGCGACGCCGAGGGCTTGTCGGGCCGGCCCGGGGTCGCTGACCGGAGCGTTGGCGTCAGTGTCGATCGGCGGTTCGATGACGTGCACCTCGGCCCGGTGTGGGCGTTCCTGTACGGCGATCTGCTCGGTCCCGACAATCAGCGGTAGATGCCGGGGCACCCAGGCCGGCACCTCCATGGAGAGCACGGTGACCACGAGTGGCACCCCTTGGCGCAGGTACGCGCCGTAGGCGGCCTCCAAGGTGGGTGCCCACTCGTAGGCGTGGACCAGGTCGATGCGACGGTGCCGGACGACGTCGGCGATGGCGGTGACGTTACGCGGTGAAGGCGCCTCGCCCTTCGGCGGCGCGTGGACGAACTCCAGGCCCCACTCGTCGACCATGCTTCGCAGCTCGCCGTCCGGACCGTAGATGATCACCTCGTGCCCGAGTCCGGCCACGGTCGCCGCGATCTCGATGGCGTTGATCTGGCTCCCGCCGATCTCCATCGTGTGCAGGCATGTGAGGATGCGCACCTATTGTCCCTTTCAGTCTCGGCGGAGCCGCCCTGCCGATGATTCAACGGCCTCGCCGCGACTGTCCTCAAGTGTTAGGCGTGAACACGACATCTACCCAGTAGTTGTGGTTGACCGAGTGGCCGGGGAACACCCAGCCGTACGGGTCGTAGTGGTACACACCCCCGCCGACCAGCACGTGCAGTGGCGAGCGGTCCAGCTCGGTTTCGGCGAACTGGTTGGCTGTCACGGCGTACTGGCCGACCGATGTGTGGTATGAGGCCACATAGGTGGTGTCCGCCACAATGGGCACCGGCTGATCAAAGGTGACTGTCTGCCAACCGGATTCCGTCTCGTCGGTGAACACCGCCGTCGCCAACCGGACACCGTCCGCCGTCCACAGCGACCCGCGATGCGTCCCGGTGTTGGCTGGGCCCTTGTAGAACCGGACACCGGTGACCTGACCGGCGACGTCGGAGCGGAACCGCACCCCCACCTCGACTGCGTCCTCGTCAGCCCAGTTCACCGCCGCAGGCACGTCCTCCGGGCCGAAGATGCTGACCGGCGGCACCGACGGATCGGGGCTCGGAGTCGGTTCGGGGCTCGGAGTCGATTCGGGGCTCGGCGACGGAGACCCGGTCGGGGTCGGCTCCGCGGTCGGACTGGGCCCGGTCGACGGCGACGGCGACGGTCCTGCCGGTGACGGGCTGGTGGTCGGCGTCGGCGTCGGGTCGGGGTCGGGGTCACCGGCACCGGGTACGTACAGCGGGTCGACCCAGTAGTTGGCAGAGTTGTACGTCCCGGTCGGGAACCCGCCGCCGGAACCGTACCGGTAAACCCCGTTGTCACCCGCCGGTGCGCTCAACTGGCCACGGCTGTAGCCGGAGCCGAAGAACCCGGCATTGAACGCATAGTTACCGTTCGGCGCATAGTACGACAACACGTACGTCGTACCCGCCGACACCGCCACCGGCTCAGCGAACGCCGCCGCCTGCCAGCCCGTACCGCCGCCCTCCGGGAACGTCACCTCCGCCAGCGGCGCACCACCACCGACCGGCCACAACCGACCGACCTGACTACCGGTGTTCCCAGGCCCACGGTAGAACCGCATCCCGACCACCTCACCGTCCACCGACGGGGTGAACTTGACGCCCACCTCCACCGGGTCGCTCTCCCCGACCGAGGACTGCTGCGGAACCGCGTCCGGCTCGAACAGGGTCACCACGTCGTCGCCGTAGGTCGTGGTGAACGACCAGGTGTACGGCTGCGCCATCGTCGTCCCGTCGCTGCTGGCCCGCACCGATGCGGTGTAGGTGTGCAGCGACCGCAGTGCGGTGTCCGAGGTGAACGTGGCGAGCCGGGTCGCGCCGTCGTAGCCGACCGTGCCGGCAACCGGCTCGGACGCCGCGTCGACCAGCTCGAACTCCAGCGACGACTCGTCGATGTCGATGTCGAAGTGGGCGGAGACCACCGTCTCGGCAGCCACCCCGGTGGCACCGGGTGTCGGCACCGTCGCGGTCACCGCCGGTCCGCTCTCGTCCGGCCGGCCGGACGACGACGGGGAGGGCGACGGGGACGAACCGTCACCGGTCGGCAGGAAGTACGGGTCGACCCAGTAGTTCGCCGCACCGTAGGTCTGGGTCGGGAAGCCACCACCGGCGGTGTAGTTGAAGACACCGTTGTTCTCCGCGGTGGCGGTCAGCGGGCCACGGCTGTAGCCGGAGTCGAAGAATCCGGGGTCGTAGGCGTAGTTGCCGTTCGGCGCATAGTACGACAACACGTACGTCGTACCCGCCGACACCGCCACCGGCTCAGCGAACGCCGCCGCCTGCCAGCCCGTACCGCCGCCCTCCGGGAACGTCACCTCCGCCAGCGGCGCACCACCACCGACCGGCCACAACCGACCGACCTGACTACCGGTGTTCCCAGGCCCACGGTAGAACCGCATCCCGACCACCTCACCGTCCACCGACGGGGTGAACTTGACGCCCACCTCCACCGGGTCGCTCTCCCCGACCGAGGGATGTTGCGGGACCACGTCCGGCTCGAACAGGGTCACCACCTGATCGGAGAAGCTCGAGGTGAACGACCACGAGTACGGCGCGTTCATCGGCACGTCGGCGTCGTCACGTGCGGTAACCGTCGCGGTATAGGTGGTCTGCTCGGTCAGCGGCACCACCGGGGTGAAGGTGGCCCGGCGGGCCGCAGCGTCGTAATTGACGGCACCCGCCACCGGCTCGTCGGCCGGGCCGGCCAGAGTGAACTCGATGCTGGCCTCGTCAACCGGCTTGCTGAACACGATCGACGGGGTCACATCCGCCGGCACGTTCGCCGCGTCCGCGATCGGCACCGTCGACGACACCGTGGGCGGTGCGTCGTCGGCGGTCACGAAGGTCACGTCGGCGTAGTAGTTCGTCGAACCCCACGAGTTGTTCGGGAAGCCGGGTCCGTCCTCCCGGTAGACACCGTTGCCCACCGGGCCTGCAGTGGCGGGTGCCAGCAGGGGTCCCGAGACGTGATCGGTCAGGAAGTAGCCGCCGTCGCTGGCGTACCGCCCTTCCGGTGCGAAGTAGGAGACCACGTAGCTGGTGCCGGCGGAGACCGGGACCGGGGTCGGCAGGCTCACCTGCTGCCAGCCAGTCTCGGTCTCGGCGGTGAAGACTGCCGTGGCCAGCACCGAACCACCGTTGGTCCAGAGCGTGCCACGGTGCTCGCCACCGTTACCCTCGCCCTTGTAGAAGCGCAGGCCGGTGACCAGACCGTCGATCTGAGGAGTGAACCGCACCCCGACCTCGACCGCCGGCTGAGTGCTCAGCGGCTCGCCGTCTGGCCTGCCATTGTCGGTCTCGACGAACGCCGGGGTGTCCGGCACCGCCTCGCCGAACAACGAGTACGGTCCGGAGACCGACAGGGCGACCGGGTCGGACGGTGTGCCCAGGTTGCCGCTGTCGTCGACTGCCCGCGCCAGCACCACGTGTGCGGCGGTGTCGGTGGGCAGGAACTCGTAGGTCCAGGAATGCGTACCGGTGGTGACCGGGTGCCAGGTGCCGCCGCCGTCGGTAGAGACCTCGACGCCGGCGACCAGCCCGCCGCCGGCGTCGGAGGCGGTGCCGGTGACCGTGACCGGCGCGCCGTGGGCCACGGAGCTGCCGTCGGTCGGTCCGGTGATCGTCGCGGTGGGTGCCAGCGCGTCGACGGACTGGCTGGTCACCACGATGCCGCTCATCGGGGTGGTCGGGGCCGCGCCCATGTCGGCGAAGAGGTTGATCGTGGCCTGCTGGATCGCGTCGTCGGCGGGCGCACCCGAGCCACCGTCGTGGTAGGCGTCGAGCCCCCACGCCCATTGGATGGTGCCGGCCCCGAAGACCAACGCACCGCTCGGTGCCCGGTACATGGTCATGTGGTGGGTGGTCTCCCCCGGCTTGCTCTCCGGACCGTAACCGACCAGGTACTCAGGGGTATGGCCGGTGGTGGTGGAGAGCCGGAAGGTGCCGGCCGGCCGGAAGCCGTTGTCCAGGTCCTCGTTGGACTCGTAGCCGACGGTGTGCGGCGCGAGGGTGGCGGTCTGGCCCGGAGCCAGCTCGGCCACGCCGGTGTGCCGCCAGAACCGCAGCCTGCCCTGCTCGGCGGGGACCTGCATGGCCAGGTCGGTGTTGTTGGCCATGTAGAGGTTGCCGACCAGCGCGTTTTCCGGCTCGCGCACCTCGCCGGTCGGAAAGCGTGGGTCACGCCACACGCCGGTCCACTCTTCCGACGGGTCGATCCGCGCGTTGTTCCAGGTCTCCTTGTAGCAGACCAGGGTACGGTACGGCGTACCGTCACCGTCGACGCTGTCCTCCCAGCGGACCTTCCAGTAGACCTCGTTGCCGGTGAAGAACGCCAGGTGCACTCCGGCGTCGCGGGCCGCCTCGACGTTGGCCCGCTGCTGCGGGGACCAGTACTCGTCGTGCCCGACGGAGACGTACACCTCGTGGTTGAGCAGCAGTTCACCGCGGACGTCCGCGTCGAGCCCACTGACATAGCTGACGTCGTATCCGTTGCGCTCCAGGAAGCGGATCATCGGATACTCGTTGGCGAAGAGGAAGTCGCGCCCCTGCTGAGCGCCGCGGGTGGCGAACGGCCGGTTGTAGCTCAGCTTGTAGGCGCGGTACGCCGGACCTTCGCCCCAGTAGAAGTCCGCTCCGCCGTAACGGTTGTACGCCTGCCAGGTGGTGTCGGAGGTCTGGAACACCAGCTGCGAGGTGCTGGTGTCGTCTCGCACGATGAACGGGATGTGGCTGTCACCACCGGTGTCCGAGCGGATGAGTCGGGCAATGTAGACCCCGGATACGGCGTCGGCCGGCACGTCCCAGGTAGCGCCGACCTGCCAGGTGCCGCAGTCGAAAATTTGGGTGTCGGTGGCGCGCACGCAGTCCGCGTCGGTGTTGGCCACCAACGGCAGGCTCGGGGTCAGCGTGGCCCACTCCCGTGCGCCGTCACCGCCGTACCAGCCGAGCCGGTAGACCTTGATTGTGTACGCGGACGCCTCGGTGCGCACCTTGAAACCGATTTGTTCCCCGACGTTCACGCTTATAGAGGTTGCGAAGCCCTGGATCGTTGGGTCACCGACCCCGGAAATATCCCATACCGAACTCGGCGTTCCCGACTTGCTGTTCTCACAGGCGATCACGTTGACCGGAGGTGCGCATGGATCGGTGGACGCAGATGCCGCCGGCATCGCGATCATCAGGGTCGCCATCATGACGACGGCGGTCGCGACGACGACGAAGTGCCGGCTGCCACGATCAAAAAATTTAAATACGCCCGCCCTCACCGAATGTCCCTTCAGGAGCCAGCCCAACGCGATACCGCGCGCCTCCCCCAGCTACGCAGCGCCGACGCTACCAGCGTGAGCCAAGCTCACAACCGGGCATGCATCTGACCCTCGGCGCGACCCGGACAGCCCACCCATCACCCATTCGGACAACCAAGCCGCGGACAACGTGTAATGATCCGCATTCATACGGTTAATCAATAGACATTCTTTGAGATGTCGGATCGACGACCGAGGTGGCCGAAGAACCGAGCTTCTCGGGCACCGGCACTGGCACCGGCCTCGTTATGAACCGAACCACTGGGGCGTTGACGTCCGCACCTTCAACGCCGGGTGACTGAGCCGCCACACAGCACCGCACATGCCCACCATCAACGACATCGCCGTTGCGTAGGTGCTGAAGCTCAGCGAGTCGAAGGTGAAGCCCGCCGCGATCGCAACCAACTGAACCGCGACGAGGATCGAGCAGAGGTGCCGGTCACGCTCCGACGTCGACCTGCGCCTGGCGAGTAGCGCGACGACGATCGCGGTGACGTGCAACGCGGCGAGCACCATGACCCCGATCACGCCGTTGGTCAGGGCGAAGGCGAGCCACTGGTTGTCGAGGTACTGGTACTGGGGGGACACCCAGGTCCCGGTCCCCCGCCCGAACCACGGTCGTTGTGTGAAGTAGTACCCGACCATATCGTACCGCTCGGTCCGCGAGGTGATGCTCGGGTCCGTACTCGCTCCGAGGAACATGTTGGTGATCGTGGTGACGAGTGACGGCTTCACCACAGCCATTCCGGCGAACATGACGAGACCCAGCGCCATCATGTTGTAGCGCATGCGCCACGCCCAGATGGGCATCAGCACGAGCAGCACGATCGCCAACGCCACGAATCCGGTCCGGGACATCGTCGCCGGGATGGCCGCAGCGATGAGCAACGCCAGGAGTGCGAACATCTGCCGCTGTCGAGAGGTGGCCGAAAAGCGTGCAAAGTGGATCGCGAACGGAAGAGACATCGCCATCAACAGGCTGAACTCGATGTAATGGAAGGTTGTGCTGGGCACCCGTACGCCGCCGCCACGAATCTCCAGGCCGACGACCCAGCCTTTCATCTGCAGGCCGGGTACCCGCATGTACTGGGTCAGATCAAAGTACAAGAATGCCTGAATCAGCCCAACCACGGCGACGAAGGCACAGCAGTAGACAAACACCCGCAGTACGCCGTCGAGACGGTCCCAGTTTGGCATGCCGTCGGCGGTCAACAGGATCACCCCGGAGATCGCCGCAGCGGTCAGCATCCAGCGGTCCGCCGAGTTCGCCTCCATCACGGTCAGCCCGCGGAGGAATCCGATGGCGTACGACAGCAGCATCGACAGCAGGAAGGCCAGGATCGCCCAACGCAGCGGTTGCGGCCCGGTGAGCACCAACCGCGAGTTGAGCCGGGCCGTCATCCACCAGAACCACATCAGGATCGCCACGACCAGCGCCGGGCGCCCCAGATCGGTCATTCCCGGCAGAATGAGGTGCGACGGGATCAGCGTCAGCAGGCAGACCATGAGCGACAACATGACCGGCGCGTCGATCCTGGTCAGCCTGCGGCGGGTCACATAAGTGCGTTCGCTGATCCACGCCGGTTCGAGGTCTGCCGGGTGCACCCCGGACGACATCACCGGATCCTGCCCTCGGTCATCGTGCCTGGCTGCCGTTCTTGGACGTCTCCGACGGCGTCCACTGCTCACCGCCAGCACCGGACTTGGGCAGGATAATCGTCGCGTCGTCGCGGACCGCGCGGATCACCGCCGTCTCGTCGTTGGTCGACGGCGTGACCGGCTGCTGGGTGGCTGGCTGCGGCTGGGGCGGCTGTTGCGGAGTAGCTGGCCGTTGCTGCGTGGGCTGCGGTGCGGTCGGCTGCGATCCGGAGGTCTCCCCGTCAGCGCTGTCGGCCCGGTCGTCAACCGCTCGGAAGGTCAGCGAGCCGTTGCCAACCAGCCCGCCGATCTGCACCGGACCGCCGACCAACCCGCTACCGGCCACCGGTGCCTCACCCGGCGACGACTCGGCGCTGCGATGCTCATCCGGACGGCTCATTGAACGGCTCTCCTGGCGACCCTGCGAGGCGTTGCCGGAGCTGTAGACACCGCCGGGCTTACTCGCCGCCGCGCCGTCGCGGTCACTCGCCCGAGGGCGCGGGACCGGCTGTGGGCGCGACACCGACCGCGTCTGATCGGTCCGCCCGGCCATCGGTGGGATGGTGATCGTCTCGTCGGTGCCGGTGGTGACCGGCACGGCGGCCACCGGTCGGGGCCGGCGGCGCCGCAGCAGACCGTCGATCCCGATGGTGAGCGCCGCGCTGAGCAGGACGCCGACCCCGGCGACCGCGATCGTCGCCCGGTTGACCTTGGAGTTGGCCTCCTGGATGTTGTCGCCCCGGTCGAGACGGCGAGCGGTGATGAAGCTCTCCTCGCTCGCGCCGTAGTCGGCCTGCAGCCCGACCACGCTCGCCTCCAACCGGCGGACGACCTCCTCGGTCGTCTCGGTGGCCTGGTCCTCGGACTCGCCGACCACCTCAATCGTCATGATCGGCTGCTGGTTGTCGAGGGTGATCGCGACGTTCTCGCTGAGGCCGGCGGCGTCCAGTTGCTTGAGCACGGCCTGGTCCTGCACGGTGAGGGCAGCGGCCCGGCTCAGCGACCCCAGCCCCAGCTCCAGCCAGGGGTTACGGGGAGTAGTGGGGGCGTCCTCGTCCGGAGCGGTATTGGCCGCAGTAGGCGGGATCAACTGGACGTAGGAGGTCGCGATGTAGTCCGGCTCGACGGCCATTCGCGTCCATCCGGCCGCAGCGACCGAGATGAGCAACAGCGGCGTCGCGACGTACCAGCGCCGGAACAGCAGTTTGGTGAGATCCCAAAAGTCCACTGCTGTCCTTCCATTGGGTGGCGAGGTCGGGGCGCTCGTCTTCCATCGTATGGCCAGCCGAGAAGCATGCGGGTGCGGCGTAGGACATCGGGGCCCCCGCCGGGTTCAGTGTCCGGCCGGGCACGGCAGATCCGCAAGCCTCCGACCGCCGCCTCATGCCGGACATATGTCCCGTTACGCCACACCGAACGATTGAACCGTACCGACAGTCGCCAAGGCGGCAGCTCCGAACCGGCTGTCAGGGGGACAGAGCGATGGGCCGGGTGGACGCCGCTAGCGTCCACCCGGCCCATCGAATCGGACCTTACGGCGTGATCTTGTAAATGTGGTAGCTGTACTCCTCGGCGAAGGTGTCCCGGATCGCACCCCCACTGATCGGCACCGAACGGTTCTCGAACAGCACCTCGGCGGTGTCACCGGTCACGCCGGGCGGCAGCGCCAGCGAGTGGCCGCCGGTCGGGGTGTCCTTGCCGAGCATCGCGAAGACGTAGAACGAGCCGTCGTGGGCCTTGAGCATCGTGTCCAGCCCGTTGTTGAACTCCCACTCGTAGGACTGGGTGTTCAGCACCGGTGCCAGACTGGTGATGCGCTTGTTCACCTCGGCCACGGCCGGGCGGACCGCGTCACCGCACTGCTCTCGCAGCACGTGCTGCGAGAGGCACGGCCCGCCGAAGTTGTGGTTGAAGTACTGGATGCCCCGAGCCTCGTTGATCACCGAGTTCATCACCGCGCCGGCGATTTGTGCACCGGTGATGGTCGGTGCCCAGTCCTCTGTGAACGGGTGCCCCACCTCGACGAAGGCCCACACCGGCTGCCGCTTGCCGTCCATCGCGTCAAGTTCACGCATCCGCTGCATGGTCAGCCCGTAGTTGGCCGCCCGCCGGCAGTTGTCCTTGTTCACGCCGTACGTCGGGCCCTCCGCCGCGGCGGTGCAGACGTGCGGGTCGGTGTACCAGTAGATGTCGTTGGAGACGACCGAGCTGAAGCCGTTGACGAACTTGCCGGCGTCGGAGTCGGACTGCCAGAACATCACGCCCTTGCCGTAGTTGGCGTAGCGCAACCCACGGTCACCGGACGGAACGGTGCCCGACTCCTTCTTCATCACGTCCAGCCCGCAGCCGTCCCGGCTTGACGCGCAGATCGGACCCTGGCCGGGGTAGTTTCCGGTCCACGTACCGTTGCCCGGCCCGCCCCACATATCCGCTTCGTCACCGATCACCCAGCCGACGCTCTCGTTGCCCCGGTCGCTGAACGGCTGCGGGATAAAGGCGTACATGTCGTTGCGCCTGATCAACGCGACATCCGACTGGTCGGTGAGCATGACGTAGGTGTTGAGGCCGGCCGCCTTGTCCCGGTCGATGTCCTGCTGGGTGTACACACCCTCGTACCAGACGCCGATCGGGAAGAACGACGGGTCGGTCCAGCCGGAGGCACGGGCCTGCGGGAAGTTCGCGTAGTACGCGGGGCCGCCCTCCCACGGCACCCGGGGCAGGTCGAGCACGGCCGGCGTACCGTCGGTCGGCGAGGCCGACGGGCTGGCCGACGGGGTAGCGGTCGGGCTGGCCGACGGCGACGGTGTCGGCGACGGCTCAGCGGAGGCCGTCGGCGACGGCGACGGTTCCGGCTGTTGCGATCCGGTCGGCTCGAAGGCGAGGTCGACCCAGTAGTTGCTGGCCTTCCAGGTCTGGCGAGGGAAACCACCCGATCCGTAGGCGTAGACGCCAGCGGTGCCGTCGGCCCGCAGCGGACCGGCGGACACCGGTCGTTCGAAGTAGCGCTGGGTGGCCCGGTACCGGCTGGTGTGGTACGAGGCGATGTACACCTCGCCCGCCTCGACCTCGACCGGCTCGGGCAGCGCGACATGCTGCCAACCGGAGCGGGATTCCCGCTTCGGTACGGCGGTCGCCAGCCGCTCGCCGTCCGCAGTCCACAGGTTGACCCGGTGTAGACCGCGGTCCCCCTTGGCTTTGAGGAAACGCACCGCGGTGACCACCCCGTCGCGGTCGGCGGTGAACCGCACGCCGAGCTCCACCGGCCGGGTGTCCGGGTCGACCGGCACCCGGGACACGTCCGTCTCGGCGAACAGGGTGAAGCCGTCGACCTGCTCCCCAGCGACCGAGGCGGTGACCACCGTCGCGGTGGCGAGGAAGCTGACCACCACCGCGCTGATCATCACCAGCCGGCCGCGACGGCCGGTGGGGCGACGCAGCATCCGACGCCGGCCGCGACTCGACCCCACCGAGCTCGCGTGCCGGCCGGTCGCGCCCGGGCCGGATTCGGCGGTGGGGCGCGGCGACGGGCGACCGGCCCGCCGGGCGCGCGGCGACCCGGGTAAACCGGACGAACTGGCCGTGGACGATCCCGGGATCGGTTCGTCCCGCCCCCCGTCCGGCTCAAAAGAATCCTTGCTCACCACGAGATGTACACCTCTCGGGACATGGTCCGTTGTCGGTATTGCGTTCGGCGGATCTCCCCCAGGCACTCCCCGTCCCGACGGTACGCAGCGAACTACGCCGACCGACCGGGGCCGAGGCTGACGTTAACCCAGGCCACGGACCTTCCCAAGGAACTTAATGCTCTCTTATGGCAAGCTGGCACGGCCCTGAGCCCACTCGCAGCCGACGTGAATGGTGAAATTCACTCACCTCGTACATCGACAGATCGAGATCATTTACCGGCCAGTCGGGCCGGATCCGGAGGCGTCGACCGCCGAGAGTGGATCAGCGGCATCACCGGTCGGCGAACCGGCGGTGGTCCGTCCCCAACCGGAGCGCACGCTCCATCCAGGAGAACGCCGCCTCAACTCTGCAGCAAAGGTGATCGCCACATAACAGAACGCTGCCGGAACAAGATGTGGCGCCGTGAGTACGACCCGCCGCAACCAGGACCAGGGACGGGAACCGGGCACCGGATCAAGCGCCAACTCGGCGCCCTGCGGATCCGTTCGGACGAACTCCCAGAACTCGGCGTTACCGGCACGAGATCTGGCCACTCGCCGGACCAACTCACCCGTACGCCGCGGTGCCACCACCCGTACGGGCAGGTCAACGTCCCGCTTTTCGTCGGCTCTGACCACTGCGTCGAGAAACATGTCGTCGGCGATAATGTCCGGAAAATCGGTGAATCTCGCCCGCGCAGCGGCGGAGATCGCGATCAACCCACGGCCGAAGAGACGGCCGCTGAATATCGGCAACCGCGCATTGATCGCGTAGTAGGCCCGCACCGGCCAGGTACTCGCCGAGGTGTCGATCACCGGTCGCGGCGCCGCCGCCTCCACGCCGGGTTCGGCGATCACGACGGCGAGCGCGCGTAGAAGTTCCACCGATACCGCGATGTCCGCGTCCAGATAGATCCGCACGTCTCCCCCGGCGATCTCGTCGGCGGCGTTGAGCGCGGCGATTTTCGACGGCGTGGTGATCTCCAGCACCCGGGCGCCGCAGGACCGGGCGACCGCCGCGGTCCGGTCGGTGCAGCCGTTGGCGGCCACGATGATCTCGACGTCCGGCCCGAAGGACGGCGATTCGGTCATTGCACGCAAGACTGGGCCGATCCCTTCTTCCTCGTTGAAGGCCGGCATGATGACGGTAATCTGCACAACCACGATGCTTCCATTCACGGACGATGCGACAACCAGTCGAATGGGCAACCTCACTATCGCCTAGCTGACACCGATTGGCCCATCCGGTGGACCACTACGCCGAGTACGGTGCAGCTTGTGCCTCGTGACCAGTACCCCGTTACCGCAAATAGGCATCGGATCACTCTGAGCAATGTCGCTTTTGATCCCGTTCGAGAAGAAGACGTCATCCGCCACGTCGTCGTCGCGTTGGACGCCGGCACCGGCGGCCAGATCATCACCCCGAATGTGGATATTCTGCGCCGCGCCAGCCGCGAAGAGGAGTGTCGCAGACACATAGAGTCATCAACTCTGGTAGTCGCAGACGGTGCGCCACTAATCTGGGCCAGCCGGATCAGCGGTGACCCGCTGCCGGCCCGGGTCCCCGGATCCGACCTGATCTGGAGCCTGTCCCGGGCGCTCGGCGAACAGCGCCGGTCGGTCTACCTGCTCGGTGGCGAGCCGGGCACGGCGGTGCAGGCCGCCGCCGTACTCCGTCGCGAGTTCCCCCAGCTCACCATCGCCGGCAAGCTCAGCCCGCCGTTCGGGTTCGACCGGTCCGAGGAGCAACTCACCCAGATCTGCGCCGAGGTGGCCGCCGCCCGACCGGACCTGATCTTCGTCGGGCTCGGCTTCCCCAAACAGGAACGGCTCATCGCCCGGCTCCGGCCGATGCTGCCGAACACCTGGTTCATGGGTTGCGGAGCGGCGATCGGCTTCGTCGCCGGGGTACACCGTCGGGCCCCCCGGTGGATGCAGCGCACCGGGTTGGAATGGATGCACCGGCTGCTCCGCGAGCCACACCGGCTCTCCCGCCGCTACCTGCTGCACGACGTACCGTTCGCGCTGCAGTTGCTCGGCGGCAGCGTCCGAACCCGGTTGCGGCGCGGCGACCGGGCCACGAACACCGGCAGCGAGTCTGCGCTCCCGCCGACCCGGCACATCCCGGCCCCCCGGGACAGCCAGGACAGCCAGGACGCCAACCGTCCCGACCCGGTCGGCTCCGGGAACCGCCCGTGAGCCGCCCCGACGTCTCGGTCGTCATCGTCTCGTACAACACGAGCCAGCTGATCGTGCGCTGCCTGACCGAGCTGTACGCGATCCTGACCCCGGACGTCACAGCGGAGGTGGTGGTGGTCGACAACGCCTCCACCGACGGCTCCGCCGACACCATCGCCGACCGGTTCCCGCAGGTCCGCCTGGTACGGCTGACGGAGAACGTCGGGTTCGGCCGAGGCATCAACCGTGGGGCGGCGGTCAGCACCGGGCGCTACCTGCTCTGTCTCAACCCGGACACCGTTCCGGTCGGCCATCCGGTCACCGAGCTGGTCACCTTCGCCGACCGGCACCCCGGTCACGGCCTGTACACCGGGCGCACCCTGCACCCCGACGGCACCGACGACAACTACTCCTGCTGGGGCACGCCCACGGTGTGGAGCATCTTCGGCTTCGCCAGCGGGCTGTCGACCGTGTTCCGCGGCCGGGCCTGGGCGGATCCGGAGGCGCTGCCCGGTTACGACCGCCAGTCGGTACGCGAGGTGCCGGCGCTGTCCGGCTGCATGCTGCTGATTGAGCGGGAGCTGTTCGGCCGACTCGGCGGCTTCGACCCGCAGTACTTCCTCTACAGCGAGGACATCGACCTCAGCACCCGGGCCAGGGCGCTGGGTGCCCGCCCGGTGCTGACCCCGTCCGCTCAGGTGGTGCACCTGGTCGGCGCCTCGTCCAGCTCCGAGGGGCAACGGATCCGGATCCTGCGCGGCAAGGCCACCTACGTCCGGCGGCACTGGTCGCCGCTGCGGTCCTGGACCGCTGTCCGGCTGCTGGTCGCCGGGGTCGGCCTACGGGCGGTGGGCAAGACGCTGCTCGGCCGGGACCGGTCCCGGGGCGTCGACTGGATCGAGGTCTGGCGCTCCCGCCGCGACTGGGCGGCCGGCTACCCGCCGGTCGAGGAGGATCGGCCGACCACCGAACGGCTCGAACCGGCCGGCTGACCGCCCCGGCCGACCCACCCCGCAGGCACGTCGTGCGGCGGCCGCACCTGTGCGGTCATCCTTCGTCGGCCTGCCGCTGCGGCGGTCCGGCGACCGGGACATCGGCGAACGCCGCCACCGTCCGGTCGGCGTACGCGTTGGCGTCGCCGTACTGCATCGGACCGTCCCAGCTGGTCGGCAGCGGCACGGTGACCTGCGGCGCGACCCGGCGGACCACCTCGTCGAGCACCCGCTCCACCTGGCCGACCCAGAGATGGCGGGCTCCGGCGACCCCGACCACCTCCGCCTGACCGACCACGGCGAACCGCCGGGTCGCCTCGTCCGGCCGCAGGTAGTCGTCCAGCTCCGGGACCAGCGCGGTGAGTGGCTTGCCGGACGCCGACCAGGTAGCCAGGTCGACGTCGGTGGCGAAGCGCAGCGGCGGCGACAACAGGATCGCGCCCTCGACCGCCGGGTCGCAGCCGTAGCGCAGCGCCAGGTCGGTGCCGAACGACCAGCCGAGCAGCCAGATCCTGGGCAGCTCGGCGAACTCGGCGTACTCGATCGCCGCCGCGACGTCGAACCGTTCCCCCTCGGCCGAGTCGAAGCTGCCGCCGCTGGTGCCGCGCTCGCTGCTGGTGCCCCGGGTGTTGAACCGGAGCACGGCCACGTCGGCCAGCGCCGGCAGCCGCCAGGCGGCCTTGCGGAACACGTGGCTGTCCATCATCCCGCCGTGGGTCGGCAGCGGATGCAGGCAGACCAGCGTGGCGACCGGCGGACGATCGGCTGGCAACGCCAGCTCACCGACGAGGGTGAGCCCGTCGGCGGTCTGCAGCTCGATGTCGCGGCGCTCGGCGGGCAGGATCGACATGGACCGGATCGGCTCGCTCACCCGGCCAGTCTCGCACTGCCCTGACCGGTCGGCCCGCCGGGGATCAGCCGTAGCGGGGCGCGGAGCGGGACCGCTCGACCGCCGGCCGCCGCTGCTCGCGGGCCCGCCAGCAGCCGGAGTGCCAGTGCCGCCGGTCGGTCAGATCACCCCGGCCGTCCGCCGGCCAGGCGACCACGTGCGGCACGCCCGGCCGGATCTCCTGCACGCAGCCCGGGCAGCGGTACATCTTGGTCGCCGCCGGACCGGGCACCGACCGCACCATCCACTCGCCGTCGCTGAACGACTGCACGGCGGCGACGCCCCGACGCACCCGCTCCGGGTCGACCGGCTCGGGCTGGCCGGGATCGCCGTGGCCGACGCGACCGGCGGACCGGCGGGTCGGGCGGTTGCGGCGCGGACTCATGCTCGCAAGGGTACGTCGCCGGTGCGGCGCCCTGCTCAGCCGGCGTGGTCGCGGAACCCGCCACCGGTGCGCCGGCCGAGCCGACCGGCGGTCACCAGGTTGCGCAGCAGCGGGGCGGGTGCCAGACCCGGCTCGGGCAGCTCCCGGTGGATGGCGGTCTGGACGGCCAGCGCCACGTCCAGGCCGACGGTGTCGAGCAGCTCGAACGGCCCGGCGGGATAGCCACAGCCGAGCTTCATCGCCGCGTCGATGTCGTCCGCCGTCGAATAGTTGCTCTCCAGCATCCGGACCGCGTCGTTGAGGTACGGCAACAGTAACGCGTCGGCGATGAAGCCGGCGCGGTCGCCACAGGTCACCGCGGTCCTACCGAATGCCGCGCAGAGTTGGTGCGCGGCCCGCACCGCGGTCGGCGAGGTCCGGACGGTACGCACCACCTCGACCAAACGGGCCTGCGCCGCCGGACCGCCTACGAAGTGCAGCCCGACCACGTCGGCTGGCCGGCCGGTGGCCATCGCCACGTCGATCACCGGTGCCGTCGACAGGCCGGCCACCACCACCAGGTCGACGGCGGCCAGGTCACGCGCGGCCAGGTCACCGGGGCCGGCGACCGTGACGACGTCGACTCCGGCGGCGGTGAGGACCTCGGCGACGTCGGTCGCGACCGTGCCGGACCCGATCACCCCGACCGTACGCGGTGCCGGGTGACCGGCCTCGGCGGCCACCGGGGTGAGGTCGTCCGGGGCGAGCCGCGACGAGCCCGGTGCCTGGTAGGTGTAGAAGCCCCGGCCGGACTTGCGGCCGAGCAGCCCGGCGGTGACCATCTGCCGTAGCAGCGGTGCGGCCGCGTGCCGGCGGTCGTGGCCACCACGCTGGTACAGCGTCTCCAGCACCTGGTACGCGGTGTCCAGACCGATCAGGTCGAGCAGCGTCAGCGGGCCCATCGGCAGGCCGTGGCCCTGCTGCATGGCCGCGTCGATGTCCTCCCGGCTGGCGTACCCGGTCTCGTACATCCCGATCGCCTGGTTGAGGTAGCCGAACAGCAGCGCGTTGGCGATGAATCCGGCGCGGTCGGCAACGCTCACCCCCACCTTGCCGAGCCGGGCGCAGAGCGCCTGGACGTCGCGGGTCACCTCGGACTCGGTCACCACGGTGCTGATCACCTCGACCAGCCGCATCACCGGTGCCGGGTTGAAAAAGTGCAGCCCGACTACCTGGCCGGGACGCTCGGTGGCGACAGCGATCTCAGTGACGCTCAACGACGAGGTGTTGGTCGCCAGGACGGCCCCCGGTGGGCATACCCGGTCGAGTTCGGCCAGCAGGTGTCGCTTGAGGTCGAGCCGCTCCGGGACCGCCTCGACGGCCAGGTCGACGTCGCGGAGTGCGTCGAGTCCGACCGCGAAGGTCACCCGGGCGTGCAGTGCGTCCCGGTCCGCCGGGTCGAGTTTGCCGCGGGCGACAGCCCGGTCGGTGGACGCCCTCAGGTTCTCCCGGCCCTTGTCCAGTGCCGCCCCGTCCACCTCGACGGCGACCACGTCGACGCCGTTGCGGGCGAAGACCTCGACAATCCCGGCACCCATCGTACCGAGCCCGACCACTCCCACGGTTTTGAACTCGCGCGCCACCTGGTCTCCGTCCGTCACCTGCGTCGGCCCGATGCATGGCGAGTCTGCCACGAACCGCCACACCGTCGTTCAGGAGCACCACGACCGGCGGCGTTCAGGAGCACCACGACCGGCGGCGTTCAGGAGAGCACCACGACCAGCCAGGTCAACCAGCCGACCAGGAAGACCCCGGCCAGCCCGGCCATCAGCAGCGTGCTGGGCCGACGTCGGGGGCGCATCGGCTGGGTGGGCTCGCCGAGCGCGGTGTGCAGCGGTGAATTCGGTCCGGTGGTCGGCCGCACCGGCGCGCCGGGCAACGCCGCCGTGGCCGGTCGGGGGATCCGGGTGCCGACCGGGTCGGTGAGCGCCGAGGCTGGGTCGTAGAACCGCAGTTCCACGCCGCCAATCCGGATCCGGTCGCCGTCGCGCAGCTCGGTCGGCTGCCGGATGCGCAGGTCGTTGACCCAGGTGCCGTTCGTCGACTCCTGGTCGGTCAGCACGGTACGGCCGCCACCGGCGGTTAGCACCGCGTGGCACCGGCTGACCTTGATGTCGTCGATGGTGATGTCCAGGCCGGCGTCCCGACCGATCATCCGTTCCCCGGGCGACAGCCGGTAACTGGCCCCCGGAGTCGGGCCGGTTATCACCTGTAGGAGAGGTAGCAGCGACTGGTGTTCGGACATCAGCTGGTGAAGTGCCTTCCCCCCTCGACAGCGACGCACGTCGCGCCGCCCGTTGCAGCCTGCCAGCTCCCGCCGGATCGGAACATGGTCCGTTGTCCGGTGTTGGTCGCCGGCCGGGTCAGGTCCGCGCCACCGGTTCGACGGTGGTCCGCGACAACCGGACACCCGCCCTGGCGCCAGCTGGCCAAGGCTGTCATTACATCGCCAAGAATCGAAGTCCCGCTATCCGCGAGTACCCTTCACGGCTAACCTCGGACAATACTGCGAAGCGGCCGACCAGCCCGATCCGGGGCCGGCGCAGCAACCACGGCCGGCGCAGCAACCACGGCTGGTGAAGGAGGCCACGGTGACAGCGGTACGGATCCCAGGCCGACCGGTGATCGACGGCAAGCATCTTCTCTCCTCCCACCCGGCGACCGGAGCGCCCGTAGGCCGGGTCCCGATCGCCGACCGCGATCAGGTCGCGGCGGCGGTGGCCGCAGCCCGGACCGCCACCGGCCACTGGATCGGGATCGGCCAGGCGCAACGCCGCCGCCAGCTGCTGCGCTGGCGCTCGCTGCTCGCCACCCGGATCACCGAACTCGCCGACCTGATCAACCGGGAATGCGGCAAACCGATGGCGGAGGCGATCGTCGAGGTAGCCGCCGCCATCGAACACATCGACTGGGCTGCGCAGAACGCGAAACGGGTGCTGGGTGTCCGGCGGACTCGTACCCGGCTGGTCACCGCCGAGTTCGCCGGACACCTGGAGTACCAGCCACTCGGCGTGGTCGGCGTGATCGGCCCGTGGAACTACCCGGTCCTCATCCCAATCGGCCCGATAGCGTACGCGCTGGCCGCCGGCAACACGGTGGTGTTCAAGCCGAGCGAGTACACGCCGGCGACCGGGCAGTGGCTGGCTGACACCCTTACCGAGGCGGTCGGAGCGAGGTCGGTTCTGACGGCGGTACACGGCCTCGGCGACGTCGGAGATGCGTTGTGCCGGTCCGGAGTGGACAAGCTGTCGTTCACCGGCTCGTCGCGTACCGGCCGCCTGGTCATGGCCGCCTGCGCCGAGACGCTCACCCCGGTGGTGATCGAGGCCGGCGGCAAGGACGCGATGATCGTCGACGACGACGCCGACATCGACGCGGCGGCAGAGGCCTGCGTCTGGGGTGCGATGACCAACGCCGGGCAGAGCTGCATCGGCATCGAGCGGGTGTACGCCATGGCCCCGGTGTACGACGCGTTCGTCGACGCGGTGGTGGACCGGGCCGGCCGGCTGACCGTCGGCAGTGGACCAGATGACCAGGTCGGGCCGATCACCATGCCCGGACAGCTCGACATCGTCCGACGGCACATCAAGGACGCGCTGGCCGCCGGTGGTCGGGCGGTGCTCGGCGGTGCCGCAGCGGTACAGCCACCGTACGTGCATCCGACCGTGCTGGTCGACGTACCGCCCGACTGTACCGCCGTCCGGGAGGAGACCTTCGGACCGACCGTCACGATCAACCGGGTCGAGACCATCGACGAGGCGATCGCGGCGGCCAACGACACCAGGTACGGCCTGGGCGGCGCGGTCTTCAGCAAGCGGCGGGGGATCGCCGTCGCCCGCCGGATCCGCAGCGGAATGGTGTCGATCAACTCGGTGCTCACCTTCGTCGGGTTCAGTGAGCTGCCGTTCGGCGGGACCGGCGAATCGGGTTTTGGCCGGGTGCACGGTGAAGACGGACTGCGGGAGTTCTCCCGGCCGAAGGCGATCACCCGCCGCCGGGCACCGTCGCTGCTGCCGACGATGACCTTCGAGCGGACCGCGACCGACGTGGCCCGCATCGTCAAGGTGATCAAACTGCGGTACGGCCGCGACTGATCTCGGGTCAGCCGGCGATCGGCTGATGGGCGCCGAGGCTGGCCTGGTCGGCGGCGGTGGTGCCGGCGATCCACCCGGCCCGGTTGTGGCCGCCGATCGACCGGCTGGTCACCGTCGGGAAGAGCCGCTCGGTCGCCCGGTCCACCTGCTCGTCGCGGGCCGCCAGCACCGGCACCAGCGCGGTGCCGGTTCGCGCGGCCGCCTCCCGGCCGACGTCGTCGGCGGCGGTACGCAACCGCTGCCCGATCCGCACCGCGTACGCCTCCAGGAAGGACTGGCGGAACGACCGGGTGGTCGACTGCCCGCCCCGGCCACGCTGCGGGCCGTTGCGCAGCATCGCTGCGGTGGCCTGTACCAGCAGCGAGGTGTGCAGCAACTCAACCGACTCGCAGTCGGCGGCGAACCCGACGACGGTGGCGAAGCCGAGATTGTTGGACCACACCGACCGGCAGCCGTTCGCCTCGGCGACCTGCTGCAGCAGCAACGCCTTCGCCTGCTCGTACGGTGCCTCCAGGCCGATCCGTACGGCCACCGGGTCGGCCTGTGGCCCGCCGGCCCCGGTCTGCTGCGCGGCGAGCAGCGCGTGGTCGATGCGGTGCCGGGTCATCAGCTCCTGGGCCTTGGCCGACAGCGCTTCGGCCTCCTCCGCGAATTCGGTCGACTCGGCCTTGGCCAGCAACGCCCGGATTCGGCCGAGCTGCCGCTCGTCCACGTCCTCGGTCGCGGACGGGGCCGCAGCGGTCGGCCGCTGGCGCTGCGGCCCGTCGTCGCCGGGGCGGACCGTGCCGGGCAGGGGGGCCACCAGCTCCAGTCTCGGCAGGCCGATCAGCAGCCCGGCCACCCGCACCGCGAGCAGCACGGCAGCGGACCGGTCCAGCTTGGCTCCGGCCGCCCAGGCGGTCAGCCGGTGGTCGGGCGGAGCAGCACCCCACACGTCGAGGTCGAGATCACGCAGCTGGCGGTGCCAACGGTCGGCGACCGTCGCCGGCGCGTACCCGCGCAGCTGGGCCGCGACGTACCCGGCGATTAGGCTCACCGCCCGCTTGCCGAGCTCGCGGCCGGTCACCCGCAGCACGTCGGCCGGCATCCAGCCGTGGCCCCACAGCCCGGCGGCCACCTGCCGCAACGCCTCGTCCACCGCCTGGTCCACCAGCGGGTCGTCGGCTGCGACCAGCGCGGCCACGCACTCGTCGAGGTCGTCCGGTCGGTCGGCTGTCGCCATCCGGGCCGCCCGACGCAGCAGCTCGTCGACCCGCTGCGCCTCGGTCGGTGGCCGGTACAAGCCGAACCCGTCGGGGTAGGCCGCGCCGGCGGCCTGCGCCCGTTGGCGTTGCCGCTGCTCCCTGGCCTTCTTCTTCGCGGCTCGACGTTGCTGGTTGCGCACACCCATCGGCGGACTCCAAAATCGGTGCGTGGGAGCTGGTCAAAGATCGATGCTGCTCAGAAGAGGGTGAGTTCGTCCCGTTCGATGCCGCGCAGCTTGTCGTAGTCGACCACCACGCACCGGATACCACGGTCCTCGGCAAGCACCCGGGCCTGCGGTTTGATCTCCTGCGCGGCGAAGATGCCGGTCACCGGCGCCAGCAGCGGATCCCGGTTGAGCAGTTCGAGGTAGCGGGTCAGCTGCTCGACACCGTCAATTTCGCCCCGCCGCTTCACCTCGACCGCGACGCTCGCCGCACCGTCGCGACAGAGCAGGTCCACCGGGCCGATCGCGGTCATGTACTCCCGCCGCACCAGGGTGAAATCGTCACCGAAGGTGGTCGGGTTGGCGGCGAGCAGTTCCTGGAGATGCGCCTCCACCCCGTCCTTGCGCAGGCCAGGGTCGACACCCAGGTCGTACGACAACTCCTGAAGAATTTCCTCCAGGGTGATCCGCAGTTCCTCGCCGGTCTTGTTGACCACCCGCCACATACCCGGCGTCTCCTCCAGCCGGCATGGCGGGCTCATCCAGTTCAGCGGCTTGTACGCCCGGTCGTCGGCGTGAATCGAGACCGATCCGTCCGCTTTGACCATCAACAGCCGGGTGGCCGGCGGCAGATGTGCCGAGAGCCGACCGACGTAGTCCACCGAGCATCGAGCAATCACCAGCCGCACCCGACGAGGGTAGCGCCAGCGGTGCCCGCGTACCGCGCAGGGCTGGCGCGGCGGTGCGATCCTGGTGACGTGTTCGAACTGCTGACCGGGACCGGGCTGGCCGCATCCGCAGGGCTCAACGCCTACATCCCGCTGCTGACCGTCGGCGTTCTCGCCCGCTACACCAGCCTGATCACGCTGCCGGACGGCTGGCAGTGGATGTCCGACGAATGGGTGCTGGGCATCCTCGCCGTCCTGCTGGTTGTCGAGGTCGTCGCCGACAAGGTGCCGGTCGTCGACCACGTCAACGACGTGGTGCAGACGGTCGTCCGGCCGACCGCCGGCGGGCTGGCGTTCGGCGCGGGGTCGGCGTCGGAAACAGTGACGGTCAGCGACCCCGGGGAGTTCTTCTCCTCGGACCAGTGGGTTCCGGTGCTGGTCGGTGTGCTGATCGCGCTCGGCATACATCTACTCAAGGCGACCGCCCGACCGGTGATCAACACCGCCACCGCCGGGATCGGCGCGCCGGTAGCGAGCACTGCCGAGGACGCGACCAGCGTGGTGATGTCGGTCGTCGCGATCCTGCTGCCCGTCCTGGTGCTGGTCTTCCTGGTGGCGCTGCTGATCGGCGGGCCGCTGCTGATCCGCCGGGCCCGGCAGCGCCGCCGGGAGCGGCGGGCGGCCCGGGCCGCCGGATACCGGGTCTGACCGGACACCCCGCGCCGCGCATCGCATCGCATCACCGCCAGCGGAACAAGCGGGCCGCCAGGGCACCGACCACCGCCAGGTAGCCGACCATCACCAGCAGGTGCAGCGGACGGACCGCATGCCCGGCCCAGCTGGCCTGCAAGGCCTGACTCAGCGCGCCGAGCGGGGTGAGGTCGCTCAGCCGGCGGATCGTCTCGGGCATCATCGGCCCAGGGGTCCACACCCCGGCGAAGAACAGCATCGGGAAGTAGACCAGCATGCCGATGCCGTTCGCCGCCCGTCCGGTCGACGCCAGCGCCGCGATCAGCAACCCGACCGTGAAGGTGGCCGCCCCGCCGAGCAGGAACACGCCGAGGAAGCTCACCGGGTGCTCGGGCAGCGGCACCTGGAACGCGACCGCCGCTGCGGCGACGGCCAGACCGACCGCGAGCGTCGTGGCGGCCACCGAGACCAGCAGCTGGGCGCCGAGCAGCTTCGCCGGGCGTACCGGGGTGGTGGCCATCCGGCGCAGCACCCCGCGTTCCCGGTACCCAGCCATGGTCGTCGGCAGGGAGTTGATCGCGACGCCGGCGACCGCCAGCGCGACCACCACCGGCAGGTAGATGTCGATCGGACGCAGGCCGGCGAGCTCCGCAACGGGGGTACGGAAGCCCGGCATCGCCACACCCAGGATGACGATCAGCAGCATCGGGAAGGCCAGCGCCATCACGATCATCGCCGGGTCCCGCAGGAACAGTTTGGCCTCCATCACGGTGAGCCGGCGCAGCGCGGTCATCGGTCGCCTCCGGTGAGGGTGAGAAAGGCTTCGTCCGATGTGGCCTGCTGCAGGCGCAGCTCGCGCGGCGTGACGCCGTGCCGGGACAGCGCCGCCGCGACGGCGAAGAACAGCTCCGCACCGCCGTCGACGACGACCTCACGACCGTCGAGGGTCGCGGCGGTGACCTGCGGCAGCTCGGTCAGCAGGGCGAGGTCGAGCGGCCGGTCCGGGACGAACCGGATCAGCTGCCCGCTGTCGACGCTGGCGGCCAGCCCGGCCGGGGTGTCGAGGGCGACCACCCGGCCGGCGTCGATCACCGCGACCCGGTCGCAGAGCCGCTCCGCCTCCTCCATCAGATGCGTGACCAGCACCAGGGTGACGCCCCGGTTGCGGACCGATTCGACAAGTCCCCAGGTGTCCCGGCGGGCCGCCGGGTCCAGCCCGGTGGTCAGTTCGTCGAGGAACGCCACCTTCGGGTCGCCGACCAGGGCCAGGGCGACGGACAGGCGCTGCTTCTGCCCGCCGGAGAGCTGGCCGAAGCGGGCGTCGTGCCGGGCGGACAGGCCGAGCAGGTCGAGCAGTTCCCGCCAGTCGGCCGGCTGGCGGTAGTAGGAGCTGTAGAGCTCCAGTGCCTCCCACACCTTGATCCGCTCCGGCAGCTGGCTCTCCTGCAGCTGCGCGCCGAGTTGCTGGCGCAGCCGCGCGCCATCGCGCCGCGGGTCCAGGCCGAGCACCCGTACGGTGCCCCGGTCCGGCCGGCGCAGCCCGAGCGCGCACTCCACAGTGGTGGTCTTGCCGGCACCGTTACGGCCGAGGATCCCGAAGATCTCCCCCTCATCGACGGTGAACGACACGTCGTCCACTGCGACCAGGTCGCCGTACCGCTTGTGCAGATGCTCGATCTCGATGACGGACATGGCGTCGCTCCTCAGCTCTCCTCAGCCGGAGATCTTCTTCAGTGGCAGCCGGCGAACCAGCAGCCAGGTGACGGCACCGGCGACCAGCAGGGTCAGCAGCGCGATCGCCGTTCCGGTGCCAGCGTGTGCCTCGTCGTCAAGGCCGAGCATCCGGGCGAGGCCGAACCCGGTCCATTCGGTACGGAAGCCGATCTCGACGACGAACGCCGGCAGCAGCACCACTGGCAGCAGCAATGTCCCCCACCAGGGATCGAGCAGGTGGTAGACGATCGCGGTCAGTACCCCGGCCGCCATGTAGCCCAGGTTGACCAGGCTGTACTCCAGCCAGATCGCGGCGGCGTCGCCTACCGAACCGACCAGGTACGGCTCGGTGAGCCCGTCGAGCAGACCGAAGACGTCGAGGGTCAGGTATTCGAGGCCGAAGCCGAGCGTCGTCAGGGTGGAGAAGCCGAGGGCGTACGGCACGAGGAAGCCCCAGGAGCCGATCAGCGCGTCCCGCCGGGTGACCCCGTGGGCGACGAACATCGGCAGGTAGGTGCCGACGGCGATGATGCCGAAGACGAAGGTGAACCAGCGCGGTGCCTGCAGCCCCATGCTCTGCCACATGCTCGTCTCGACCGTGCCGAACCGGGCGATCAGGCCGATGACCACGGCCCAGACCAGGTAGATGATCGTCCAGTACCACCCGGCCAGCGGCAGCGACCGGCGCAGCAAGGTACGGGTGATTCTGCAGGTGATGGCGTTCATCGCCGCATCTCCTTGTTGTCCGCTGTGTCCGCCGTGAGGTGTACGAACAGGTCCTGCAGCCCGATCGGGCCGAGCTCCAGGCCGGCGGCGCGGGCGGCGGCCCGGTCGCCGTCGTCGATGGCACCGAAAACTGTGGTGGACCGGGTGCCGCCGAGCTGCTGGCTGCCGAGCACGGTGCGTCCGGTGACGAACGCGTCGACGGCGGCGGCCGGGCCGGTCACCGCGGTCCCCCGGGCCCGCAGCGTCTCGGTCTCCTCGTGGGCGACCAGCCGGCCCCGGTGCAGCACCACCACCTCCTCGAACAGCGACCCGACCTCCTCGATCAGGTGCGTGGAGAGCACAATGGTGCGCGGGTGGGCGAGGTAGTCGTTGAGCACTTCCGCATAGAAGGCGTACCGGCTGGGCGCGTCGAGGCCGAGGTAGGCCTCGTCGAAGATGGTCAGCGGCGCCCGGGCGGCCAGCCCGAGGGTGACGCTGAGCGCCGACTTCATGCCCCGGCTCAGCCCGTTGAGCCGCTTACGCATCGGCAGGTCGAACCGCTCGACCAGGCGGGCGGCGTAGTCGGAGTCCCAGTTCGGACGCAGCGTCGCGGCGAGGTCCAGGATGCAGCCGACCCGATCGGTGTCCTGGGCATCGACCTTGTCCCGGACGAAGGCGATCTGCGACATGATCGCCGCGTTCTCGAACGGATCGGCGCCGCCGATGCGCACCGAGCCGCTGGTGGCGGCCCGGAAAGCGGCCAGTACGGCGAGCAGGCTGGTCTTGCCGGAGCCGTTGCGGCCGAGCAGTCCGTAGATCTTGCCCGGGGCGAGAGTGAGGTCGAGCGAGTCGACGGCAAGCGTGTCGCCGTAGCGGACGGTGAGATTGCGGGTCTCGATCCCCAGGCCGGTCACTGGTGTTCCCCTTCTGCTGCATGTTGAATACGGGCGACGACCTCGGCCAACGGGATGCCGATGATCCGGGCCTCGGTGACCATCGGGTCGACGACCTCGGTGAAGAACCGGTCGCGGCGCTGGCCGCGCAGCGTCTCGCGGGCGTTGGGGCTGACGAACATGCCGATCCCGCGCTTCTTGAACAGCACGCCCTCGTCGATCAGCTGGTGGAAGCCCTTGGCGGCGGTGGCGGGGTTGATCCGGTAGTAGCTGGCGTACTGGTTGGTGGACATGACCTGCTCGCCCTCCTGCAGCGCCCCGCTCAGGATGTCGTTTTTGATCTTGTCGGCTATCTGCTGATAGATCGGACTTCGATCATCGAACACGGGAGCACCTCTGGTTCACTGGTTCATTACTCGTGTAATGAACCGTAGCACCGGCGAACCAGCCCGGTCCAGCCCGCCAGCGGTGTCCGTCACCACCACGACACCCGGACGCCTTCCCCCGCACGGCAGGGGCGATAGTTGACGCCATGAGCGACAAGGCGGCGGACGCGCCGGCCATCGAGGTACGCGGGCTGCGCAAGATGTACGCCGGGACACCGGCGGTGGACGGGGTCGACCTGACCGTGCGGCGCGGCGAGGTGTTCGCTCTGCTCGGCCCGAACGGCGCTGGCAAGACCACCACCGTCGAGATCCTGGAGGGCTACCGCCGCCGCGACGCCGGCGAGGTCCGGGTGCTCGGCGTCGACCCCGACCCTGGTACGCCGCAGTGGCGCTCCCGGATCGGCATCGTGCTGCAGGGCACCGGCGAGTTCGACGAGTTGACCGTCGCCGAGGTGGTCGGCCACTTCGCCGCCTTCTACCCGACACCGGACGACCCGGCGGCGGTGATCGACCGGGTCGGCCTGGCCGGCAAGGCCCGCGCCCGCACCCACACCCTGTCCGGCGGGCAGAAGCGTCGCCTCGACGTGGCGCTCGGCATCGTCGGCCGACCGGAGCTGCTCTTCCTCGACGAGCCGACCACCGGCTTCGACCCGGAGGCCCGCCGTGAGTTCTGGGAGCTGATCCGGTCACTCGCCGGTGCCGGCACCACCATCCTGCTGACCACCCACTACCTGGACGAGGCCGAAGCCCTCGCCGACCGGGTCGGGGTGATCGCCGCCGGCCGGCTCGTCGAGGTGGCACCCCCGGCCGAGCTGGGTGGTCGGCGGGACGCCCTGGCCACCGTCGCCTGGCGTACCGCCGACGGAACGGCGCACCGCGAGGAGAGCGCGACGCCGACGAAGCTGGTCGCCGAGCTGGCCGCGCGCTTCGACGGCGAGGTGCCCGGCCTGACCGTCACCCGGCCCACCCTGGAAGACGTCTACCTGCGGATGATTGGACACAAGTGAACGCGACCACCGGCGGCACCGCCGGCGCTGTGACCTCGCCGACGGCCGGCACCCCCGGCACCTCGTCGTCCGTGCCTCGGATCGGGCCGGCGCGGCTCGGGCTGCGGCAGGGCCGGTTGGAGATCCGGCAGTTCATGCGCAGCCGCGAGTCGGTCGTGTTCACGATGGCCTTCCCGGTCATCATGATCCTGATCTTCGCGTCGATCTTCACCGGCGAGATCACCGACGGTGTCCGGTTCACCCAGTACTTCATCACCGGCATGATCGCCACCGGGCTGATGACCGTCGGGTTCCAGAGCCTGGCCATCCAGATCCCGATCGAGCGGGACCGGGGTGTACTCAAGCGGCTGCGCGGCACCCCGATGCCGAAATGGGTCTACTTCGCCGGCAAGGTCATCATGGTCGCGGTGATCGGGTTCGCCGAAACGGTGCTCCTGCTGGCCGTGGCGACCCTGCTGTTCGACCTGCAACTTCCGGACACGGCGGTCAAGTGGTTCACCCTGGGCTGGGTGTCGGTGCTCGGCATCACCGCCTGCACGCTGTGCGGCATCGCGTTCTCGTCGCTGGCGCGCAGCGGTCGCAGCGCCTCGGCGGTGGCCACCCCGGTGTCTCTGGTGCTGCAGTTCACCTCCGGCGTCTTCTTCGTCTTCACCTCGCTGCCCGGCTGGATGCAGCAGATCGCCGCGCTCTTCCCGCTCAAGTGGATGTGCCAGGGGCTGCGCTCGGTCTTCCTGCCGGAGTCCTTCGGCACCCAGGAGCCGGGCGGCTCGTTCGAGCTGGGCATGGTCGCGCTGGTGCTGGCCATCTGGTGCGTCATCGGCCTGGTGCTCTGCCTGACCACGTTCCGCTGGACCACCAAACGCGACGGCTGACTGCCAGGGGCACCAAGGTGCGCGCCGAAGACGTGATGCCGCAGGTGCATCTTGATGTACCTGCGGCATCACGCTCAACCGGCACCCCAACCCGGCGAGGTGGCACGACCGCCGACACCTGGCCGTGGTCGAGGACCACAATGCAAGGTGTCCACCGGTCGGCTCACCGTCCGGCGTTTACGAAAGCGACGATCTCGTCGAGCCCAGGACGGTAGCCGTCGCTGGCGTCCACTTCGATCTCGGGTACGTCGAGTCGGACGGGCTGGAAGCCGTGGTGGCCGACGGCAAAGGTCTGATGGTCACCGAGGGACGTATCGGCGTGGGCGCGCCGGGTTGCGTTCTCGTTCTGCCGTCGCTGGACGCGGTCGAAGGCCGTCTGCGCGGCGACCCGGCAGTGCACCACCCGGATGTCGGCGATTCCGGTCAATGGCTGCAGGCCGGGGCGCCACAGGCGGTCCTGGAAAGCCGCCTCGGCGACCGTGGTGACCCCAGCGGTCAGCAGCAGTCGCAGCACGTTGAAGAAGGTGGGCAGGGTCCGAAGGGTCAGCTCGTTGCTCGGTGCAGCGATGATGCCGCCGGCAGTGTGGACCATGCCCTCCTTGATCTCGTCGCGGCAGATCGCCGGGCAGCCGATCCGCCGGGCGAGCAGGTGGGCAAGCGTCGTCTTGCCGGCCCCTGGTGGTCCGCTGATGACGACAAGGGTCGGCTTTGTTTCCACCACGTCGTTATAGCGCGGCGGCCGGTGCACGGGCAGGGGCGGCTCTGAGTAGTCATAGTCATCCACGGCCAGAAATATCCCCGCCAACTGGCCACCAGCGAAGACCGAACTGGCCACCGACACACCGCCGGCTGACGCGGATGATCATCCGCGCCCTGCCGAACGCTATCGAGGTGAGGCCTACGCACGTTATTTTCGCTTTTTAGCGTGCGTAGGCCTCACCTGATCATGAACTACGGCCGCCCGAGCCACCCCTGTCCGCCCAACGCCGACACGCAGTCACTTTGGTTCGGCCACGAACACGCCGACTCCTTCGAGGGTCTCGGTCAGCCCGGTGGCACGGAGGATCATCATCGCCTTGCCGACGACGGTGTCCGAGACGTCGTACTCGCGGCAGAGCTGTGAGCGGCTGGGCAGCTTTGTGCCCGGTGGCCACTCGCCAGACTCAATCTTCGCTCGTAGCTCGTCGGCAAGAACTTGGTACTGCTGCTTGGGCATACACACTCCCCGGATGGCATGCCCATTTGATCACGCTTCTACCTCCAACCTCAACCAGTTGCACGTTGCTCGTTGGCCTACAACCGGTGGCGATTGTAGGTTGATGGCGAACGCTCCCGGATAGCTCTTGGGGCGGTCACCTCCGGTCGGGGCGGTCAGCGAGTCACGCCGTTGGGCGTCCCGGCCCCGAAGGTTCGCCCTGGTCGCCGTACCGCAGCAGCACCAGCGGCAGCAGCAAGCAATGGGGAGGAAGAGGAGATGCGTGAACTGTGGCGCCGGCGGCGGCCGCGGCCTCGACCCCGGCGAGGTCAGTCCTCGCGTTGGCTCGGCCGGTTGGCCGCGATCCAGGCCGCCACCTCGTCGCGGCTCCAGATGCGCATCCGGCCGTTGCCCACCACGTCGATCGGCTCGGGGAAGCCCGGCCGGCGAACGATCTCCACGGCCCTCGTCCTCGACACGCCGCCGAGCATCGTGGCGATGTCTGCCAGGGCGACGAGCTTCACAACCTGAACGTAGGTCGGCAAGGTGTTACTACTTCAGCACTTACCGACTTGACACTGTCGAAGTGATAAGTGAGGCTGTTGGGAACAGAGATGAGCAGGTGAGTGACAACGGTCCGGGCCGGTCAGCGAGTCACGCCGTTGGGCGTCCCGGCCACCAAGGTTCGCTCTGGTCGCCGTACCGCCAAGGAGGGCTGCGGCGATCGGGGTGGGGTGGCCTGCCGGCATCGGCAAGCGGCAGGGCCACCCCCGTCCACCCACCAACGACACCCGGATGAGCGGAACCAGCAGCAACACCAGCGGCAGCAGCGAGCAATGGGAAGGAAGACGAGATGCGTGAACTGTGGCGACGGTGGCAGGTCCGCCGGCAACGACGCACCATGGCCGCCACACCACCGGCCAGCTGGCCCGCCGGCAGCGCCACCGGCGTCTACCGGGCACCCGGCACCCCGGCCGGCCACAATCAGCGCGGGTCGGCGTACCGACCGGTCCGGCCCTGGCAGGTCCGCAGCCACCGCTTCCCGACGGTCCCCCGGCGCGGCGGCGGCCGCGGCCTCGACCCCGGCGAGGTCGCCGCGTTCCTCGACCGCGTCGCTCACGATCTTGGCATCGTGTACGCCGAACTCGAACGCACCTGGGAGCAGAACGACCGGATCAAGGACGCGCTGCGCCGCTGGCAGTCCACGCACGCAACGCCCACTCGGCACGGCGTCTACCAGGGCGGCGCACGCCGGTGACCGGGTCGACGCCAGTCGTCGGCAGCAGTGGCGGTCCGGCGCTGACCGTACGGGCCGCCACGGCCGCCGACGTCGAACCCCTGGCCGAGTTGTTGGCACAGGCGTGCGTACTGGACCCGGTGGTGTCCTGGCTGATCAACGACCACGCGTTGCGGTACCTGACGATGCACCGGTTCTTCGCCGCCGAGCTGGAGTACGCCGTCCGGCACGGCATCGTCGACGTGGTCGGGCACTGCGACGGCGTGGCGATCTGGTACCCGCACCCGGCAGACCGGCTCCTGTCGGCGGAACATCAGCGGCGCCGGTTGCGGGCCTGCGGTGACCGGCACGGCCCGTACGCGCACTACACCTTCACCGCCGGCCGCCTCGAACCGACCGGCCGACACCGGTCAGCTCGCGGGTCAACGGCTTGCCGACCGGATGAGGCCGCTCCAGCAGCAGGCCGGTGAGGAACTCGTCGACGGCCGCCGCAACGGCCAGTGGCGAGCCGACAGGCAGCCCCTCTGTCAGGGCTCGCCGGGCAGCGTGCACTACGGAAAGTCGGTATGCCTCGTCGCTCGCTGCTGTTCGCGCTCCGCGCGGGCAGCAAGCTGGCACAGCAGTTCGTCCGCGTCGATGCCGTGGCCGGCGGCGAGGTCTGCCTCGGCACGCCGGATCTCCTCCAGCGCGCTGGGCGTGGACAACAGGTCGAGGGTCTCTAGGTCAGAGAGCGACATGATGACTACTCTTCTCGCCACGAACCTCGGTCCGGTGGCGATGTCAGTGGCTGTAGAAGCCCTGGCCGGTCTTCCTGCCCAGGTCGCCCGCGGTGACCATGCGCTGCAGCAGCTCCGGCGGGAAGAACTTCTCGTCCGCGGTGTCGGCGTAGATGTTCTTCGCCGCGTGCAGCAGCACGTCCGCCCCGGTCAGGTCGGTGGTGGCCAGCGGCCCCATCGCGTGACCGAAGCCGAGCTTGCAGGCGGTGTCGAGATCCTCGGCGGAGACCACACCGGACTCGACGAGCTTGACCGCCTCGACGACCAGCGCGGCGATCAGCCGGGTGGTGACGAAGCCGGCGATGTCCCGGTTGACCACTACGCAGGTCTTGCCGATCTCCTCGGCGAACGCCTTCGCGGTGGCCAGGGTCGCATCCGAGGTCTTGTAGCCGCGGACCAGCTCGCACAGCTTCATCATCGGCACCGGGGAGAAGAAGTGGGTACCGACCACCGATTCGGGGCGTTCGGTGACTGCGGCGATCTGGGTCACCGGGATCGCCGACGTGTTGGTGGCCAGCACGGCGTCCGCCTTGCAGATCTTGTCGAGTGCCCGGAACACCTCGTGCTTGATCTCGATGCGCTCGAAGACGGCCTCGACGACGACATCAGCGTCGGCCGCTGCCTCCAGCTCGGTAGTGGTGGTGATCCGGCCCATCGTCGACTCGACATCGTCGGCGCTGATCGCGCCCTTGCCAGCGAACTTGTCCAGCGACCGGCGGATGCCGGCGACGCCCCGGGAGGTCGCCGCGTCGTCCAGGTCGCGCAGGATGACCTGCCAGCCCGCCTGGGCGGCAACCTGGGCGATGCCCGAGCCCATCAACCCCGCGCCGATCACTGCCAGCTGACCTGCCATCTCTGCATCTCCTCGTCCACGCGCCTCGACCGGATGTGCCAGCTGGCAGCTTATCCGGCGCACCTGAACGATCGCTAACCCGGTAGGGGCGGTCGGCCGCTGGCCGTACGGCACACCCAGCAGTCAGCCGGCCGGTGCCCCGGACAGCCGCTGCACCTGGACGCCGAGCGAGCACAGGTCGGCCACGTAGTTCGGGTAGCCCCGGTCGATGTGGTGCACGTCGGCGATCTCGGTGACCCCTTCGGCGCAGAGCCCGGCGATCACCAGCCCGGCTCCGGCCCGGATGTCGGTCGCCCGGACCCGGCCGCCGACCAGCCGTTCCCGGCCACGTACCACCGCGTGATGGCCGTCGGTCCTGATGTCCGCGCCCAGCCGCAGCAGTTCGTCGACGAACTGGAACCGGCCGTCGAAGATGTTCTCGGTGACCAGTGACGCGCCCTCGCTGACCGAGGCCAGGCCGATCGCCATCGGCAGCAGGTCGGTGGCGAAGCCAGGGAACGGCAGGGTGACCACGTCCACCGCCCTCGGCCGACGTTCCATCCGTACCCGGAAACCGTCGCCGGTGGTGTCGACGGTGGCCCCGGAGGCCGCCACCTTGTCGAGGGCGACAGCCAGGAACGATGGGTCGACGCCGCGTACCGTGACGTCGCCGCGGGTCATCGCGGCGGCGAACGCCCAGGTGCCGGCGACGATCCGGTCGCCGATGGTGCAGTGGCGGACCGGCCGCAGCTCCGGCACGCCCTCGATCCGCAGGGTGGCGGTGCCGGCGCCGTCAATCTGGGCGCCCATCTCGGTGAGCATCGCGCAGATGTCGACGATCTCCGGCTCGCGGGCCGCGTTGTCGATCTCGGTGATCCCGTCGGCCAGCACCGCCGCCATCACCAGGTTCTCGGTGGCGCCGACGCTCGGGAAGTCCAGCCAGATCGTCGCTCCGTGCAGGCCCCGCGCGGCCGAGGCGACGACCAGTCCGTCGGCGGCGGAGATCTCGGCACCCATCCGGGCCAGGCCGGCCACGTGCATGTCGAGCCCGCGCGAGCCGATCGCGTCGCCGCCCGGTTGGGCGACGGTGACGCGTCCGCACCGGGCCAGCAGCGGACCGAGTACGCAGATCGACGCCCGCAGCCGGCGGACCAGATCGACGTCGGGCTGACAGCTGGGTGCCGGCGGCACGTCGATGACCACGGTGTCGGCGCGCGGCGAGCCGGCAGCCGACCGCGAGCCGGCGACCAACGACGGTCCGGCAACCGACAGCGGGTCGGACCCGCTCATGGTGACTTCGCAGCCGAGTCCGCGCAGCACGTCGGCCATGATGGCGATGTCGGTGATCCGCGGCACGTTGCCGATCACCGTCCGGCCCGGTGCCAGCAACGCCGCCGCCATCAGTTTCAACGCCGAGTTCTTCGCGCCCTCTACCGGCACCGTCCCGGCGAGCCGACTACCGCCGCCGACCCGGATGACGTCTCCGGACGCGGCCGGCAGCAGAGCTGGCTCGACGGTGGCGCTGCCGGCGCGGCTGAGAATCCGTACCCTGTCGCTCATGGCCGTCCACCTCACCCGCATCTACACCAAGGCCGGGGACACCGGCACGACCAGGTTGAGCAACAACGAACAGGTCGCCAAGACCGACCTGCGCATCTGCGCGTACGCCGACGTCGACGAGTGCAATGCCGCGCTCGGTGCCGCCGTCGCCCTCGGCGATCTCGACGAAACGCTGCGCGGAATGCTCGGGCAGATCCAGAACGACCTGTTCGATGTCGGCGCCGACCTGGCCACCCCGGTCGAGCCGGAGCCGGCGTACCCGCCGCTGCGGGTAACCGAGGCGTACGTCACCCGGCTGGAGGGGTGGTGCGACGAGCACAACTCACGGCTGGCCAAGCTTGACTCCTTCGTCCTGCCAGGCGGTACCCCCGGTGCCGCGCTGCTGCACGTGGCCCGTACCGTCGCCCGGCGGGCCGAGCGTTCGGCATGGGCGCTGATAACCCACGAACCGGAACGAACTAGTGCTCTTCCGGCAAAGTATCTCAATCGTCTCTCGGATCTGCTGTTCATCTTGTCCAGAACCGCAAACCCGGACGGCGACGTGCTGTGGAAACCGGGCGGCGGACGCTGATTCCGACAAGATCGCGGATCAGCAGATGGCCGGGCTGCACCACGTAGAGCTCTGGATACCCGATCTGTCCGGGGCTGAACCGGGCTGGTCCTGGCTGCTGGGTGAACTTGGCTGGCAGCCGTACCAGCGCTGGCCGGCCGGCCGATCCTGGCGGTACGGCGCGACGTATCTGGTGTTGGAGGAGTCCCCGACGCTCAGCAACCGGCGACACGACCGGTGCGCGCCGGGGCTGAACCACGTCGCGTTCCACGCCGGGCCGAGACAGCGGGTGGACGAGTTGGTCGCGGCGGCGCCGGCTCACGGGTGGTCACTGCTGTTCGCCGACCGGCATCCGTACGCGGGCGGGCCGGACACCTACGCCGGGTACCTGGCCGACCGGTACGGCTACGAGGTGGAACTCGTCGCCGACGGGTAGAGCCGGATACTCCTTTGGATGTCAGGCGGCGAGGCTGCGCGAGCTCCCGCCCGGCAGGCTGGCCTCGAGCCAGGAGCTGAAGCCGGTGACCGTCGACTCCGCCATGGCGATCTCGACCGGCGCGTGGTGGCTGGTGCACCGCAGGATCACCCAGTCGTGCGGCAACGCGAGCCGCTCCTGCCCACGCGGGCTGCGCCGGCTCTCCACGGCCAGGCCGTGCCGGGACAGCACACGTTTGGGTCGCAGCGCGAAACTGAACATCCGGTACCAACGCAGCTCATCACCGGCGAACCGGCCGAATCCGGACGACCAGCCACGGCCGTCGACCATGGTGGAGACCCGGAAGCTCAACTTGATGGTGCCGCGCACCCGGACGACCAGCGCCCGCCGGACGAACAGCACCAGGATCGCGGCGAGCAGGATCAGTACGCCGATCCCGAACCATTGGATGGTCGACATCGACGCAGCCCGCTCAGTGTCCGGATGCGGTGGCGGGGGCGGCCGGAGTGGCTTCCTCCGCGAGAATCGTCACTCCGTTGGTGGTCACCGAGAGGAACCCGCCGGCGACGTCGTAGGCGAGCTGCTCCCGCCCCGGCAGCGTGATCCGTACCTGGCCGGGCTCGGCGAGCTGGCCGAGCATCGGCGCGTGGCCGGGCAGTACGCCGAGCTCACCCTCGGTGGTGCGGGCGATCACCATCTCTGCCTCACCGGACCAGACCATCTCCTCGACGGCGACGAGTTCGACGTGCAGTTGCTTGGCCAACGCGGACTCCTTTGATGGCGAGGACCACCCGAGTTTAATCGGGGCGATGCGCGGACTCCCAGCCGGGTGCCCGCCGGGCCACCCGTTACTTTTCGCGATTGACCAGTTCAGGACGGGTCAACACGAACTGGTCGAGAGTGCCGGCCCGCAACGCGGCGAGGCATTCGTCGGCGTCGTCGGTGAACCGCTCCCCCTGGTACCCGCCGCCCGGGTCGGTGACGGCAACGCCCGGCAGGCCCAGCATGACGATGTCGTCGGCACGCAGTCGGCGCAGCGCCAACGCGAAGTCGACCAGCGACCGGCCCCGGGTGCCGACCACCACCGCCTCGCCAGCGGCCTCCAGCACCGCGGTCAGCCGGCCCGGCTCGGTGATCAGATCCCGGGTGATCACCTGCTCGGCCAACGCCCGGACGAGTTGCCGTTGGTGCCGCTGCCGGCCGTAGTCGCCGTCCGGCAGGCTCTCCCGCTGCCGGACGTAGTCCAGCGCCTGCCAGCCGTTGAGCCGCTGCTCCCCCTGCTTGTACTCGGCCTGCGGACCGACGTACCCGGGGCCGTCGGGATTGCCCGGCCGCGGCCGGCCGTCCGGTTGGCGGTGCGCCGAGCGCACATCGGCGTCGATGGTCATCCGTACCCCGCCGACCGCGTCGACCAGGCGTTCCAGGCCGGCGAAGTTGACGATCACACCGGCGTCGAACCGGTCGATCCCGGTGCGGGCCGAGACCGTCGCCGCGAGCAGTTGGAAGCCGGTCACCGGGTCCGGGTGCTCGGCACCGGGCACCCTGCTGCCGTACGCCATCGCGGAGTTGATCCGGTCGACGCCGCCCGGGTGGCCGCTGACGCCGAACGCCGGGACGTCCACCAGCAGGTCCCGGGGCAACGAGATCAGGTACGCCCGGGACAACCCACTCGGCACGTGCACCAGGAGCACGGTGTCGGCCCGGGGCACCTTCTCCGGCTGGTCGGTCGGCCGGTCGATGCCGGCCACCAGGAGGTTGACCGGGCCGGTGAGCCGGTCGTCCGGGCCGGTGTCCACACCGGCACCGACGCCGACGTCGCCGAACAAATTCGCGGTGGGTACGGCCGCCGCGTACCGGTCGGCGACGGTGCGGCTCAGCACCACCACGGCCCCACCGGCGAGAAGCAGACCGACGAGTACGGCGAGCAGCGCCAGCCGTTCCGGACGGCTCAGCCTCGCTGGGCGTGCCCGGGTCCGATCCGGCTGCGTCATGCTCGACCCCCGTCCGCCGCAGAGCCGGTCGGGTACCCCGGCCGGTCGCCGGCAAACGCGACGAGCGCCCCGCCGCGATGGCGGGGCGCTCGTCAGGCGCAGATCGGGTCAGCCCTTCCTCCAGGCCGACGGCTGGCGCCGTCGTCAGCCCTTCATGAGCTCCTGGGCGTTGCGCTCCAGGTCGTCGAGCCCACCGCACATGAAGAAGGCCTGCTCAGGAAAGTGGTCGTACTCCCCTTCACTGATCTTGCGGAAGGCTTCGATGGTGTCCTTCACCGGCACGTACGAACCCTTGATGCCGGTGAAGACCTCGGCCGCGTAGGTGTTCTGCGACAGAAACCGCTCGATCCGGCGGGCCCGGGAGACGGTGATCTTGTCTTCCTCGGAGAGCTCCTCCATACCGAGGATGGCGATGATGTCCTGCAGGTCCTTGTACTTCTGCAGGATCCGCTTCACCTCGGAGGCCACCGCGTAGTGCTCCTGGCCGACGAACTCCGGGGCGAGGATCCGCGACGAGGACGCCAGCGGGTCCACCGCCGGGTAGATGCCCTTGTCGGAGATGGACCGCTCCAGGTTGGTCGTGGCGTCCAGGTGGGCGAAGGTGGTGGCCGGCGCCGGGTCGGTGTAGTCGTCGGCGGGCACGTAGATCGCCTGCATCGAGGTGATCGCCTGGCCCCGGACCGAGGTGATCCGCTCCTGCAGCTCGCCCATCTCGTCGGCCAGGGTGGGCTGGTAGCCCACCGCGGACGGCATCCGGCCGAGCAGCGTGGAGACCTCGGAACCGGCCTGGGTGAACCGGAAGATGTTGTCGATGAACAGCAGCACTTCCTGCTTCTGCACGTCCCGGAAGTACTCGGCCATGGTCAGCGCGGCGAGCGCGACCCGCAACCGGGTACCCGGCGGCTCGTCCATCTGGCCGTAGACCAGCGCGGTCTTGTCGATGACGCCGGACTCGGTCATCTCGTGGATCAGGTCGTTACCCTCACGGGTCCGCTCCCCGACGCCGGCGAAGACCGACGTACCACCGAAGTTGTTCGCGACCCGGATGATCATCTCCTGGATGAGCACCGTCTTGCCCACGCCGGCACCGCCGAACAGGCCGATCTTGCCGCCCTTGACGTACGGGGCGAGCAGGTCGAGCACCTTGATGCCGGTCTCCAGCATCTCGGTCTTCGGCTCCAGGTCGGCGAACGCCGGCGCCTTCTGGTGGATCGACCGGCGCTCGGTCACCTGCAGCGTCTCCCCCTCGGCCAGGTTGAGGCACTCACCGATGGTGTTGAACACCCGGCCCTTGACGCCGTCACCGACCGGCACCATGATCGGCGCACCGGTGTCGCGGACCTCCGCGCCCCGGACCATGCCGTCGGTCGGTTGCATCGAGATGGCCCGGATGACGTTGTCGCCGAGGTGCTGGGCCACCTCGAGGGTCAGGGTCCGCTCGCCGCCGGCAAGCGCGACGTCCACGTGCAGGGCGTTGAAGATGTCGGGCATCGCGTCGCGCGGGAACTCGGCGTCGACGACCGGGCCGATGACCCGGACCACGCGGCCGGTAGCCGATGCGGTCGCTCCGGTTGCCTGGGTTTCTACAGAGGCAGTCATCACACTTCACTTCCCGCCGCCGCGAGCGCGTTGGCGCCGCCGACGATCTCGCTGATCTCCTGAGTGATCCCGGCCTGACGCGCCGAGTTCATTAGCCGCGTGTACTTCTCGATCATTTCCTCGGCGTTGTCGGTGGCGCTCTTCATCGCCCGCCGCCGGGCCGCCGATTCACTCGCCGCCGATTCGACCAGGGCCGCGTAGATCCGGGTGTTGATGTACTTCGGCAGCAACGCGTCGAGCAGCGCCTCGGCGTTCGGCTCGAACTCGTACGCCGGCAGCACCCCAGCTGCGTCCCTCGGCTCGTCCTTGACCTCCATCGGGCCGAGGATCCGGGGCACCGGGGTCTGCGTCATCAGCGACTTGAACTCGGTGGAGACGATGTGCAACTCGTCCACCCCGAGCACCTGGTCGGCCCCGCCGCCGTCGGTGTCGTCCGCGCCGCGCTGGAACGCCGCGATCAGCGTCTGGCCGACCTCGCGGGCGTCGGCGAAGCCGGGCTGCTCGGAGAAGCCGGTCCAGCTCGCTTCGATCGGCCGGTTACGGAACCGGTAGTACGAGACGCCCTTGCGGCCGATCACGTACAGCACCGGTTCCTTGCCGTCGGCCTTCAGCCGCGCGATGAGCGACTCCGCTGTCTTGATCGCGTTGGTGCTGTAGCCGCCGGCCAGGCCCCGGTCACTGGTGATCACCAGCACGCCGGCCCGGCGCACCGTCGGACGTGCGGTCAGCAGCGGATGGTCGACCGAGGCGTTGGAGGCCAGCGCGGTGAGCACACCGGTGATCGCGTTGGCGTACGGCAGCGAGGCCGCCACCCGCGCCTGGGCCTTGGCGACCCGACTCGTCGCGACGAGCTCCATCGCCTTGGTGATCTTCTTCATCGACTTCGCCGAGCGAATCCGCTGGCGGAGTACCCGAACCTGCGCTGGCATCCGGAACCGCCCTATTCCTTCTCGGCGTCAGCGTCGGCGACGTACCGGGTGACGCTCTCGCGTTCCTGCTCGCCCTCCAGGGCCTCGGCCGGTGCCTCGTTCACCATCGGCGCCGGATCCTTGGACAGGAACATCTGCTTGAACTTCTCGACCGCGTCGGACAGCGTCGCGATAATCTCGTCGTCCCAGTTGAGCGCGGCGATCGAGTCCAGCGTGCCCTTGTGCGAGTGCCGCAGGTACTCCAGAAACTCGATCTCAAATCGCCGGACGTCACCGACCGGGATGTCGTCGAGCTTGCCCTCGGTGCCGGCCCAGACCGCGACGACCTGCTCCTGCACCGGGAACGGCGAGTAGTTCGGCTGCTTGAGCAGCTCCACCAGCCGGCCACCGCGCTCCAGCTGGTTGCGCGACGCCTTGTCCAGGTCGGAGGCGAGCGCGGAGAACGCCTCCAGCTCGCGGTACTGGGCCAGGTCCAGCCGCAGCCGACCGGCGACCTTCCTCATCGGCTTGACCTGCGCGGCGCCACCGACCCGGGAGACCGACGTACCGACGTTGATCGCCGGCCGCTGGCCCTGGTTGAACAGGTCGGTCTCCAGGAAGATCTGCCCGTCGGTGATCGAGATGACGTTGGTCGGGATGAAGGCCGAGATGTCGTTGGCCTTGGTCTCGATGATCGGCAGACCGGTCAGCGAGCCGCCGCCCAGCTCGTCGGAGAGCTTCGCGCACCGCTCCAGCAGCCGGGAGTGCAGGTAGAAGACGTCACCCGGGTACGCCTCACGACCCGGCGGACGGCGCAGCAGCAGCGACACCGCGCGGTACGCCTCGGCCTGCTTGCTCAGGTCGTCGAAGACGATCAGCACGTGCTTGCCGGCGTACATCCAGTGCTGGCCGATCGACGACCCGGTGTACGGAGCGATGTACTTGAAGCCGGCCGGGTCGGAGGCGGGCGAGGCGACGATGGTGGTGTACTCCATCGCGCCGTGCTCCTCCAGCACGCCCTTGATCGAGGCGATGGTGGAAGCCTTCTGCCCGATCGCCACGTAGATGCAGCGCACCTGCTTGGCCGGGTCGCCGGACTCCCAGTTGGCCCGCTGGTTGAGGATCGTGTCCAGCGCGACGGTGGTCTTACCGGTCTTGCGGTCGCCGATGATCAGCTGCCGCTGGCCGCGACCGATCGGGGTCATCGCGTCGATCGCCTTGATACCGGTCTGCAGCGGCTCGGACACCGACTGGCGGGCCATCACGTTCGGCGCCTGCAGCTCCAGCTCGCGGAAGCCGTCGTTGGCGATGTCACCGAGGCCGTCGATCGGCTCACCGAGCGCGCTGACCACCCGGCCCAGGAAGGCGTCGCCGACCGGGACGGAGAGCACCCGGCCGGTGCGCTTGACGCGCTGACCCTCCTCGATGCCGGCGTAGTCGCCCAGGACGACCACACCGATGTCACGTACGTCGAGGTTCAACGCCACGCCCAGCGTGCCGTCCTCGAATTCCAGCAGTTCGTTTGCCATCGCCGAGGGCAGGCCCTCGACGTGGGCGATGCCGTCCCCGGCGTCCGCCACGGTGCCGACCTCTTCACGAGACAGCTCCGGCGTGTAGGAGGAGACGTAGCGTTCTAGGGCACCACGGATCTCGTCCGACGAGATGGTCAGCTCGGCCATCCTCTGCTTCCTCTATGTCTAGTGGCCCGGATGAACCCGGAACGGCATGGACTGAATCAGCGCCCAGCGAGCGCCTTGCGAGTGTCGATGAGGCGGCGCCGAACGGTGCCGTCGTACAGGTCGGAACCGATCCGTACGCTCATCCCGCCAAGTACGGCGGGGTCGACCGTCAACTTGACGGACACCTCCCGACCGTACATCTCGGCCAACGTGGCGCCCAGCCGCTGCTCCTCGGGCTGGGTCAGTGGTGCGGCGACCGTGACATGCGCGACCTGACGGTCCCGCCGGGCAGCGGCCAGCTCGACCAGCCGGCCCAGCCCGGCACCGACGGATCGCCCGCCGAAGCCCCGGACCGCCTGCTCGGCGAGGCGCACCGTGGCCGGCAGCGCCTTTCCGGTGAGCAGCGTGCGGACCAGTTCGACCCGCCGGTCGGCCGGCACGGCGACGTCACCGACCACGGCACCCAGCTGCGGGTCGCCGTCGATGATCTTGCCGAACCGGAACAGCTCGTCCTCCACCTCGGCCAGCTCGCCGGCCGACTCGGCACCGGCCAGTGCCGTGTCGACGCCGAGTCGCTCGGTGGCGTCAAGCAGCTCCGACGGCACCGACCAGCGGGCTGCGACGACCGCGTCGAGCAGGTCGAGGCTGTCCGCGCCGATCTTCCCCCCGAACAGGCCGCGCAGCAGCCCGGTCCGGTCGTCGGCGGGCCGGGCCGGGTCGGCCAGCGCCCGCCGCAGCCGGGGCTGACGGCGCAGCAGGTCGGCCACCGAGAGGATCTCGTCGGCCGTGGTCGCGACCGCCGTCGGGGCGGCACCGGCGACGTAGTCGACCAGTCGCTCGGTCACCGCTGCGTAGGACTCCCGGCTGGTGGCGGACTGCATCAGCGGGCCCCCGCGTTCTCCAGGTCGGCCATGAACCGCTCGACGGTGCCCTTACGGCGGGCCTCGTCGGCGAGCGCGTCCCCGACGATCCGGCCGGCCAGGTCGACCGCGAGCGTGCCGACCTCGGCGCGCAGCTCCCGGATGATGGTCTGCCGCTCGGCGGCGAGCTGCTCCTTGCCGGCCGCGATGATCCGGTCGGACTCCTCCCGCGCCTTGGCGAGGATGTCCTGCCGGATCCCTTCGGCGTCGGCCCGGGCGTCGTCACGGATGCGGGCCGCGTCGGTACGCGCCTCGGCCAGCTGGGCCTTGTACTGCTCCAGCAGCTGGTTCGCCTCGGCCTGGGCGGCCTCGGCCCGCTTGATGCCGCCCTCGATCGCCTCGACCCGCGCCTGGTACATCGCTTCCATCCGCGGGAACACGAACTTCAGCAGTACGGCGACGAGCAGACCGAAGGCGATCAGGCCGACGATGATCTCGGACAGCGGCGGGAGCAGGATGTTCCCGCCCTCTTCCGCGGCGATGTACGTGACTTCTTCGTACATGGACACTTCCCTTCGCCCGGACCGGCGCTCACGCAACCGGTCACCGAGTCAGACGCGGTGAGCCCGTCGGCTCACCGGATGCCGGCCGGGTCAGTTGAGCGCGAACGCGAGCACCAGACCGAGCAGGGCGAGTGCCTCGATCACGGCGAAGCCCATGAACATGTAGACCCGGGTCAGGCCGGCGCTCTCCGGCTGGCGGGCGGTCGCCTGGATGTAGGCGGCGAACACCAGACCGACGCCGATACCGGGGCCGAGGGCGGCGATGCCGTAGCCGATGGCGTTCAGGCTGCCGGTGATCTCCATGGTTGTTTTCCTCCTGCGTTGAACGCGTGTCCGTCACGCGCACGTTTAGGTGAATGTTTCAGTTGTCGTCCACGCGGCTGACCCGTGGACGTGTATCGGTCGAGGGAGGCGGAATCAGTGCGACTCGGCCAGGGAGTGCTGCAGATAGGTCGCGCTGAGCAGGGTGAACACGTACGCCTGGAGAACCATGATGCCGAACTCGAAGAAGGTCATCACGATCGCCATGCCCCAGCTCAGCACCGCGATGGGCTTGATAAACAGGCTGTCGGCCTGGAACAGCGCCACGCCGCCGAGGGTGAAGACCAGCAGGATCATGTGGCCAGCGAACATGTTGGCGAAAAGTCGGACCGACAGCGTGACGGGCCGCAGGATCAGATTCGAGACGAACTCGATCGGCACCAGGATCGGCTGCACCCACAGCGGCGCGCCGGAGACCCAGCAGACGTGCTTGACGTAACCGACGAAACCCCACTTGGCGATGCCGTGGCCGATGTAGAGCAGCCAGCTGACCAACGCCAGCACCATCGGGAAGGCGATGTGCGACATCGGCGAGATCTGGGCGAACGGGACGATGCCCCAGAGGTTGTTCAGCAGGATGAAGCAGAACAGCACCGTCAGGTAGGGCGCGAACCGCACCCCGTCCCGGCCGATGACGTCCCGGGCGATGTTGTCGCGCACCATGCCGTACACCGACTCGGCCAGCCACTGGCCCTTGGTCGGCACCAGCTTCGGGCTGCGGTAGGTGACCAGGAAGAAGATCATCACCAGCGCGGCGGCGATCCAGAGCAGCAGTGTGATCTTGGTGAAGGCGGCCGCCCAGGCGGTGCCGTCCAACCCGGGGATCAGACTGCGGAAGTCGAAGGCATCCACGCCGGGAGGGAACTCCGCGGCGAGAACGGTCGGCTGCTCAATCAACGCGCATCCTCCGTTGGTCGGGCCTGGTTCACGCGCCCAGCTTCTTAACGGTCAGGTAGACCCCGGCCGCCGTCCCGCCGATCAGCCCGATCAGCAGCCCGACGTTGGGCAGGTCCAGCCAACGGTCGACGAGCCACCCCGCACCGCCCCACACGGCCATCCCGCCGAGCAGGTAGCCGATCGCGGCAAACCCGGTGTCGGCCCCCGAGGGACCTGCGGGTTCGGAAGGTGGTTCACCGGCCATGACGCCGGAAACATATCAGGGCAACGATGGAGGCTGTGCGTCACCCCCCGCACAACCCTCGTTGTGTGGGCGACCCGGTGGCACGTCAGATGGGTGCACACGCTACTCCTCTTCCGCCCTGGTCGGTATGCACTCCCCACATGACCGGCGATCCCGACCTCAGCGTAGGTCAAATCCGACAAATCTTCGCGAAAACTGGTGATCCTCGCCGCCGGCCCACCGGCCGGGCGTACACCCGGGATTGCCGGAGGGTCAACGCGGGTCGATCTCCACGTACGGGATCCGGGCCCGGAAGGTCCACCACACCTGGGCCGTGATCCATCCCACTGTGGCCACGATGATCGCCACCGCCAGCATCCGCTGCCCCGGCCAGTCCGACGCCGCCACCGCGAACACCGCCACCCCGAGCAGCGCGAACTTCAAGCTGTAGGTGAGCAGGCCCACACTGAGCACCATCCGCGGATGCACCGAGTCCGCCCAGGCCAGCGCCAGGCTGGAGGCCACATAGCTGGCCGCCACCAGCGCGACACCGACGACGGCGCCGACCGCCCCCGGGACTCCGTCCAGCCAGCCGCCGACCCCGGCGAGCACCACCAGCAGCACCGCCGACACCATCGACGGCACCGGCAGGTGCCGCAGCCGACTGCGCATCACCGGACGACCTCTGCCTGCATCCTCTGCCCGCCCCGCCGATCTCAGGGCAGCAGCGCCACGCCGAGCGCTCCCACCGTCTCCTCGATCTCGTCGGCCACCCGGGCGAAGGTGTGGTCGCCGCGCCCCCACGGGTCGTCCAGATCGTCCCCCGGCTGCGGACCGGCGCCGGACCGGACCGCGGCGACCGCGGCGACCAGTGCCGCGCCCCGGGCGTGCATCGCCTCCGGGGTGACCGCCGCGTCCGGACCCGACCGGGCACCGGGCAGCCCGGCCGCGTCCACCGCCGGCAGCAACCGGCCGAACTCGCCGAGCACGAAGGTGCGTTCGGCGGCATCCGGGCGCAACGCGAGCACGTACTCGAGCTGGTCGGCGGTGGCGGTGAGGACCAGATCGGCGGCGTCGATCTGGTCGGACCGCAGCTTACGAGCGGCGAAGCCGTCAACCTGCCCGCCCCGAGCTAGCACCTGGCGGGCCGCCGGTGGGTTCATCTCCTCGCCGGCGTGCCAACCGCCGGTGCCGGCGCTGTGGCTGTGCAACAGCTCCTCGACCGGCGGCGCGACGGCCGGACCGAGGCGGTCCAGCCGCTGCTCGAGCGCCAGCACCAGCAGCCGCTCGGCCATCGGCGAACGGCAGATGTTGCCCATGCAGACATGAAGGACGGTGAACGGCGGCACTAGGACTCCGTACCGATGATGTCCGGGACCACGTCACGCAGCTTCTCGATCGGGATCGCGCCGTCGCGGACCACCCGGGGCACGTCGCCGGTGAGGTCGACGATGGTGCTGGGCACGGGGTCGGGACACGGGCCGGCCTCCAGGTACGCGCGCACCGAGTAGCCGAGCTGGTCCCGGGCCTCGGCAGCGGTCACCGCCGGCGGCCGGCCGGTCTTGTTCGCCGACGAGACCGCCATCGGGCCGGTCTCCCGCAGCACCTCCAGCGCCACCGGATGCAGCGGCATCCGGACCGCGACAGTGCCGTCGGTGTCCCCCAGATCCCAGTTCAGGCTGGGCGCGTGCTCGACGATCATGGTGAGCGCCCCCGGCCAGAAGGCGTCGGCCAGGTCGCGGGCGGGCTGCGGCAGGATCAGCACCAGCCCGTCGAGGGTGTGCCGGGAACCGACCAGCACCGGCGGCGGCATCTGCCGGTCCCGCCCCTTGGCGTTGAGCAACGCGGTGACCGCGTACGAGGTGAAGGCGTCGGCGCCGACGCCGTACACGGTGTCGGTCGGCAGCACGACCAGCTCGCCGTTCTTGACCGCCTCGATCGCCGCGGCGATGCCTTTGTCACGGTCGGCGGCGGACCGGCAGTCATAGAGCATCACGGTGTGCCAGTCTGCCACGTGCCCGCCCGCTGATCCGCACCGATCACCTCCAGCTGCCGTCAGCCCGCCCGGCGGGCGGTCACGAAGCGCGGCCGGCCGGCCAGATCGTGATGGCTGGTGACGGCGTCGAAACGGCCGTCGGCTACGACCAACGCGACGACGGCGGCGGCGTGACCATCGTCGTGCTCGACCCCGAACAGCCCGCCGGGACGCAGCAGGTTCACGGCGCGGTGCACCACCGGTCGGATGACCGCCAGGCCGTCCGGCCCGCCGAAGACCGCCTCGGCCGGGTCATGCCTGGCGACCTCCGGCGCCACCGGGGTGCCGTCCGGTACGTACGGCGGGTTACACAGCAGCACGTCCACCCGGCCGGCGAACTCGCCGAGCAGGCCCGGATCCCGGACGTCGCCGGCCAGCACCTCGATCGGCCGGTCCCCGGCGGCGGCCTGTCGCCGGGCGTTGCGACGCAGCCAGCGCAGGCTGTCCGCCGAGCGTTCAACCGCGACCACCCGCGCCGTCGGAGCCTCGTGCGCGACCGCCAGTGCCACCGCGCCACTGCCGCTGCACAGGTCGACGACCACCGCCTCGCCGGGCTGGTCACGCAGCGCGTCAACGCCCGCTCCGGCGAGCAGTTCGGTCTCCGGCCGGGGCACGAAGACCCCCGGCCCCACCGCGAGCTCCAGATAACGAAACGGTGCCGATCCAGTGAGGTGCTGCACCGGTTCTCCAGCCGCCCGGCGGGTCACCAGACTGTGAAACCTGCCGATGTCGGCCTGGTCGAAGTCGCCGCTCAATGCCAGCCGGCCACGCGGAATGTCCAGCACCGAGGCGGCAATCAGCTCCGCGTCGACCCGGGCGGCGGCGACACCGGCGGCGGCCAGCCGGGCGGCCGCGGCGGCCACTGCGGCTCGGACCGGCGTCCGATCCGGCAATCCGGAGGTGTTCTCTGGCAAGTGGTTCACGACATAATCATGGTGCGTCCACCCGGGCGTCCGCAGAACAGGTCGCGGATCGGGTCGGGTGTGTGCTCCGCCAGATTCCAGCGGGCTCCAGGGAGGTTGTGCGTGGGTTGGCTCGACCGGCTCACCGACCAGGCCGAGGCGCTGATGCAGGCCCGGGCGCTGATGGAAGGCAGCCGCTCAGCCGAAGCCTGTGTCGCCTTCGAGCAGGTGATCCGGAGCACCAGCAACCGGTACGTTCGGGCCGACGCGCTGGTGCAGCGGCTCTCCGCGCTGCTCAACCTCGGCCGGTCCGCCGAGTACACGGTGGCCGTCGACCGGGCGTTCGAGGCCGCCCGGGACGTCAGCGAGCCGTACCTGCACGGCCACCTGCACGCGTTGGCCGCGCTCGCCGCCCACCAGCAGGGCGCGTTCGACCGGTGTGTCACCCATCTGGTGCACAGTGCGCGGGCGCTCGGCGCCGCCACCGACGTGGACCGGGAAACCGCCTGGGGCTGGCACGACCTGGCGATGGCCTATTCCTACCTCAGTTTCCACGGGTACGCGTTGAGCGCCATCGAGCACGCCCGGCAGCTCGCCAACGCCACCGGCATTCCAGAGGAGACCTTCGCCGCGCCCGGCATCCGGCTGCGCAACGCCGTCGCGTTGGACCATCATGGAGACACCGACGGCTGCCTGCGGGTGCTCCGCGACATCGGCAGCGACCTGGCGAAGTTCGTGCACGCCGACCGGGCCAGGCTGCTGCGCCCGAGCAGCCGGGTGGCCTACGGGTACGCCCTGGCCCGGCTGGCCGCACTCGGTGAGCCGGCCCAGCTGCCCGCCGGTGCCCCGGAGGCGACCCGGTTGATGATCGACGGCGGCGACAGTGCCCGCGCCCGCGACCTGCGCCAGCTCGGGGTGGTCTGCCTGACCATCGCGGCGGACCGGCCGGCGGAGGCGTTGACCCGACTGTCCGCGGCGGTGGTCTCCGCCGAGACACTAGGTGCCGCCGAGACGGCCCGGCTGCGCAGCGTCGCGCACACCCGGGCCGGCGACCACGCCGCCGCGCATGACGCCGACCGGTACGCGTTCCGGCTGGCTACCCGGCGCAACGACCGGCTGCGCGACATGTACGTCGACGGCATCGCCGCCCGGCTGGACCAGGAGGAGATGCGTCGCTCCGCCGCGCAGTACACCCAGGAGGCGCTAACCGACCCGTTGACCGGGCTGGCCAGCCGCCGCCACCTCGACCTCTACGTCACCGACATGGCCGGCCGGGGCGATCGGGCCGTGGTGATGGTCTGCGGCCTGGACGGTTTCAAGTCGGTCAACACCGTGCACGGCCACCACTCCGGTGACCTGGTGCTGCAACGGGTCGCCGGGGTGATCAACCGGGTGATGCGCCGGGGTGACTTCGTGGCCAGGTACGGCGGCGACGAGTTCGTGGTGGTGGTGCTGCCGGGCGCCGGCCCGGCCGAGGCGGCCGACGTGGCCCGCCGGATCACCGCCGCGGTGGCCGGTGAGGAGTGGGAGTCGCTGGTACCTGGCACTCCGGTCGGGATCAGCGTCGGCTACGCCGAGATCAGCGGTTCCGGTCCAGGGTTGCGCGAAGCGCTCAGCCGGGCCTTCGAGGTGGCCGCCCGGCAGATGCGCGAGGCCCGGCAACGGCCCCATCCGGTGCGCTGACCGTCAGGCCGGTGCCGGTGTGGCGTCGGTCAGCGGCGGGTCAGTTCGGCGTCACCGGCCAGCCGGGCGGCCCGGTCCGCCTCGGCGAGCGCGTCAAGGACGCCGTCAAGCTCCCCGCCGACCACCAGGTCCATGTTGTACGCCGTGTAGCCAATCCGATGGTCGGTGATCCGGTTCTGCGGGTAGTTGTAGGTGCGCACCCGCTCGGACCGGTCGACCGTACGCACCTGGGAGCGTCGGGCGTCGGAGGCCGCCGCGTCGGCCTGTTCCTGGGCGGCGGCGAGCAACCGGGCGCGCAGGATCCGCATCGCCTGCTCCCGGTTCTGTAGCTGGCTCTTCTCGTTCTGGCAGGAGACGACGATGCCGGTCGGCAGGTGGGTGATCCGCACCGCCGAGTCGGTGGTGTTGACCGACTGGCCGCCGGGGCCGGAGGAGCGGAAAACGTCAACGCGTAGTTCGTTCGGGTCGACGTTGACCTCGACGTCCTCGGCCTCCGGCAGCACCAGCACCCCGGCGGCGCTGGTATGGATCCGGCCCTGCGATTCGGTGACCGGCACCCGCTGCACCCGGTGCACGCCGCCCTCCCACTTGAGCCGGGACCAGACGCCGTTGCCGCCCTCGGGCATCCCCCGCGACTTGATCGCGAGCGAGACGTCCTTGACCCCACCGAGGTCGGAATCCTGCGAGTCGAGCACCTCGACCTGCCAGCCGCGCCGTTCGGCGTACCGCAGGTACATCCGGAGCAGGTCGCCGGCGAACAGCGCCGACTCCTCGCCGCCCTCGCCCGCCTTGATCTCGACGATGACGTCCTTGGCGTCGTGGGGGTCCCGGGGGATCAGCAGTTCGGCGAGGCGGGCCTCCAGGTCGGGCAGGCTGGCGGCGATTGCCTCCGCCTCGACGGTAAACGCCGGGTCCTCGCCGGCCAGCTCCCGGGCGGCGGCCAGGTCGGCCCGGGCCTGGGCGAGCTCGCCGGCGGCCTTGTGCAGCGGGGCCAGCTCGGCGAACCGGCGACCGACCCGGCGGGCGGTGGTCTGGTCCGCGTGGATCGCCGGATCAGACAGCTGCTTCTCCAGCTCGGCGTACTCGTCAAGGAGCCCGGCCAGGCGCTCGCTGCTCATACAAGTACTCCTTCATCCGGGTTCGGGTTGAAGAGACCAGGACCGTCCAGACACCGCGGCGCCCGCCCCCGACCTCGGTCGGAAGCGGGCGCCGCGTGCACAGCTACTTGGCCTTGTTGGCCTTTGCCTTGGCGTACTTCTGCTGGAACTTGGCGACCCGGCCGGCGGTGTCGAGCACGCGCTGCTTGCCGGTGTAGAACGGGTGGCAGGCGCTGCAGGTCTCAGCGTGGATCTTGCCGCCGGGTGCGGTGCTGCGGGTGGTGAACGATGCGCCGCAGGAGCAAGTGACCTCGGTGGTCACGTACTCCGGGTGAATGTCCTTCTTCACGGATGGTCCTCTCTTCGTCGGTCGCCGGGTCGCCGTCGACATCGGCCGCGCCGTTGCGCGGGCCGACTCTGGCGTGAACCGGAACCTGGCCTGTTGTCAGTCTGCCACGGGCCGTGGCGGCTGGTCGCGGTGGGCGGAGCGAACCGCCCACCGCGACCGTCACGAACACCGCCGGACGCAACGCCCGACGGCCCTGCCGGATTCCCGACCGCGCGGGGCGACCGGTGCCGGGGTCACTCCCCCGGCGTCGACTTCGCGATCTGCATCAGGAACTCGATGTTGGTCCGACTCTGCTTGAGCCGGTCCAGCAGCAGGTCCAGCGCCGCCTGGGAGTCCAGCGAGTGGAGCACCTTGCGCAGCTTGTGGGTGATCGCCAGCTCCTCCGGCGCGAGCAGGATCTCCTCCTTACGGGTGCCGGACGGGTGGATGTCGATCGACGGGAACACCCGCTTGTCGGCGATCTTGCGGTCCAGCTTGAGCTCGGCGTTGCCGGTCCCCTTGAACTCCTCGAAGATCACCGTGTCCATCATGGATCCGGTCTCCACCAGTGCGGTGGCGAGGATGGTCAACGAACCGCCGTTCTCGATGTTGCGGGCCGCGCCGAGGAACCGCTTCGGCGGGTACAGCGCCGTCGAGTCGATACCACCGGACATGATCCGCCCGCTGGCCGGCGCGGCCAGGTTGTACGAGCGGCCCAGCCGGGTCACCGAGTCGAGCAGCACGACGACGTCGTGGCCCAGCTCCACCAGCCGCTTGGCGCGTTCGATGGCCAGCTCGGCGACCGTGGTGTGGTCCTGCGGCGGCCGGTCGAACGTGGCCGCGACGACCTCACCCTTCACCGACCGCTGCATGTCGGTGACCTCTTCCGGGCGTTCGTCGACCAGCACCACCATCAGGTGGCACTCGGGGTTGTTGTGCGTGATGGCGTTGGCAATCGCCTGCAGCACCATCGTCTTGCCCGCCTTGGGCGGGGAGACGATCAGCGCCCGCTGCCCCTTGCCGATCGGCATCACCAGGTCGATGACCCGGGTGGTGAGGATGTGCGGCTCGGTCTCCAACCGCAACCGGTCCTGCGGGTACAGCGGCGTGAGTTTGTAGAACTCGGGACGCCGCCGGGCCTCCTCCGGCTCCATGCCGTTGATGGTGTCCAGCCGGACCAGCGGATTGTACTTGTCGCGACGCTGCTCACCCTCGCGGGTGGCGCGCACCGCGCCGGTGACCGCGTCACCGCGCCGCAGACCGTGCTTCTTGACCTGCGACATGGAGACGTAGACGTCGTTGGGCCCGGAGAGGTAGCCGGTGGTACGCACGAACGCGTAGTTGTCCAGCACGTCGAGGATGCCGGCCACCGGGACGAGTACGTCGTCCTCGGTCACCTGCGGCTCCCGGCCGCCACCACCGTCGCCGTCACCGCGGTCCCCCCGCCGCCGACGGTCGCGGAACCGGCTGCGTCGGCTGCGCCGACCGCCGCCTTCGTTGTCGTCGTCGTCGTTGTTGTTGTCCCGCTGGTTCCGCTCGCTGCGGTCACCCCGGTCGTTACGGTCACCCCGGTCACCCCGGTCGCTGCGGTCGCGACCACCCCGGCCGTCACCGCCACGCTCGGCCCGCTCGCCACGGTTGTCCCGACCGTCACCGCCACGCTCGGCCCGATCGCCACGGTTGTCCCGGCCGTCACGGTCACGGTTGTCCCGGCCGTCACGGTCACGGTTGTCCCGGCCGTCACCGCTCCGGTCGGCCCGATCGCCCGACTCAGTCGGCGTGGTCTGCGTGGTCTGCGTGGTCGCGGTCTCGTCGGTACGCGACTCGGCTGCCGACCGACGGCCCCGGCGGGTGCTGCGCTCGCGGGCCGGCTCGTCAACGATGGCGAGTTGCTCACCGTCGCCGCTGTCACGCCGCTCGGCCTCAGGACGGACCTCGGCGCGGACCTCCTCCCGAGGGGGTGCGGTCGCCGCCGCGACCTCGGCGCGCGGCCGTGGGGCGCCCCCGCCGGCCTGGCGCTCGGTGATCGCGGTGATCAGCTCACTCTTGCGCATCCGGGCGGTGCCGGAGATGCCGAGCGACGCGGCGAGGCTCTGCAACTCCGGCAGCAGCATCGCGGACAGCCCGGTGCCGGACCGCCGACGGCGGGCAGGAGCAGCGGTGGTGTCGTCAGCGACGTTGGAGACATCCGACGTCACGTCGGTGGTGTCGCTCAATGGATTCCTTCCCTCGATAGGCCGGGCAACCCGGGTCAAGACGCTAGGTGGCCGGGCGGCCTCGGTGCACCCGCCTCGCATGACACGTCGCGGGAGTCTTCGCGCAGCTCTGCCGAGCCCGCTTCACCAGCCTCGGTGGGCAGCTCTCGACATCTGCAGCGATCCGTGAAGACTGCGGTTCGGCGGTGACCTAGGCAGGGGTGAGACGGGCTTACCGCCGATAGCTTCGGGGGTGCGCCGCCCCGCAGGAGATCGCGTGCTTCGCGGCTGTGCTTGGCCTAGAGCGTAGTCAACTCTTCCGACCTGCAGCAACAGGGTCCCGCTCGGCGTGTCCTACTATAGCGCCTTCGATCCGGGCTCCGGCAACGTCTACCGCAAACAAGTGAGTCTGCCAGTCCATTCCCGGACAGAAGTCGGCCGGGACTTCGGTCAACGCCAGGACGCTCGGACCCGCCCCACTGATCACCGCGGCCACACCGGTCGCCCGCAGGCGGCGGACCAGTTCCGCACTGGCCGGCATCGATGGACCCCGGTAGTCCTGGTGCAACCGGTCCTCGGTCGCGGCCAGCAACAGCGTCGGGTCGGCAGTGATCGCATGGCTCAGCAGGGCGGCCCGGCCGGCGGTGAACGCGGCGTCCGCGTGCGGGACTTGAGCGGGCAGCGCCGCCCGCGCCGCCTCGGTCAGACCCCGGTTACTGGGTACGTAGACAGTCGGCGACACCGCCGGATGCGCTGGCACCGACACCGCGCGCGACCCGGACGCCTCGGTCCAGGCGATGGTGAACCCGCCGAGCAGGCAGGGTGCCACGTTGTCCGGGTGGCCCTCCAACCGGGCGGCGATCCGCAGCGCGGCGGCGGTGTCCAGCAGCTGCGTCCCGCCGACGACGAGCCCTCGGGCCAGCTGTACGCCGGCCACGATCGCCGCCGACGACGAACCCAGGCCGCGTGCCTGGGGGATCCGGTTCACGCAGCTCAACGCCAGGCCAGCCGGCCGGCCGCCGAGCTCGTCGAAGGTGGCGTGCATGGCACGGACGACGAGATGGCCGCCGTCGAGCGGCAACTCGCCGGTGCCTTCGCCGGAGATCTCGACCCGGCAGCCGGCGGGCACCACCCGGGCGGTCACCTCGTCGTGGTGACCGAGCGCCAACCCGAGCGCGTCGAACCCGGGGCCGAGGTTGGCGCTGGTGGCCGGGACCCGCACGGTCACCGGCCCGGGAACGAAGCTGATACCCATCGCCCCATGCTAGGTCCTGGTCGGTTGCCCGGTGTCAGGGCGCCGACGGCCGGTCCGGGCCGTCGGCCGACGGGCCCGATCCAGTTGCCCGATCGGATCCGGATGTCCGGCCCGATCCGGGTGTCCGGCCGGCGGCGCGCAGCGCGAACCGCAGCGCGTACTCGATCTGGGCGTTGACGCTGCGCAGGTCGTCGGCGGCCCACTTGGCAATCGCCTCGTGGACCGCCGGATCGAGCCGCAACAGCAGCTTCTTGCGTTCGGCCATCAGCCGTGGACCGCCTCAGCTGTAGAGAGACCCGGTGTTCACCACCGGCTGCACCGCCCGGTCGCCGCAGAGCACCACCAGCAGGTTGGCGACCATCTGGGCCTTGCGTTCCTCGTCGAGGTCGACCACGTGCTCGTCGGCCAACCGTTCCAACGCGTTGGAGACCATGCCGACGGCGCCCTCGACGATCCGGAACCGGGCCGCGACGACGGCGGCGGCCTGCTGCCGGGCGAGCATCGCGTGGGCGATCTCGGGGGCGTACGCGAGGTGGGTGACCCGGGATTCCAGCACCTCCACGCCGGCCAGCTCGACCCGCTCCCGCAACTCCTCGGTCAGCTCGTCGGCGACCACCGTACTGTCCCGCAGGCTGGCCCGCCCAGCGTCGTGCGCCTCGTACGGGTAGCTGGTGGCCAGGTGCCGGACGGCGGCCTCGGCCTGGACGGCCACGTACTCGACGTGGTCGTCGACGGCGAAGACGGCGCTCGCCGAGTCGACCACCCGCCACACCACGACGGCGGCGATCTCGACCGGGTTGCCGTCGGCGTCGGCGACCTTGAGCCGGTCGGTCTCGAAGTTGCGCACCCGCAGGGTGACCTTGCGCCGGACGGTCAACGGCCAGGTCCAGTGCAGGCCGGCGACCCGGATCGAGCCGAGGTAGCGACCGAAGAACTGCACCACCTGCGCCTCGTTGGGGTTGACCACGGTGAACCCGGTGGCGGCCAGCGCGATGACCCCGGCGTAGACCACGGCGGCGACGGCCATCCAGACATCCGCGTCGGCCACCGAATTGATGCCGGGCGCCACCACCGCCAGGCCGAGCAGACCTGGCACCACCAGGCCGCCGATCACCACGAATCCCGACCTCCGGAACACGGCTCGCTCCATGCTCGTTCCCTCCACCACCAGCTCGCTATCAAAGTGATATCACGATGCTAGCGATTGGCCGCAACCACCGAGCCCAGCCGCCGGGTCGCCAGCCGCCAGCCGATCGCATAGGTGACGGTCACCAGACCACACGTCGCCAGGATGATCCGGGTGTCCAGAGTGTCGATCACACTGGCCACAATCAACTGACTCACCGAGATCGACAGGGTGGCGAGCATCAGATCGGTGGCGAAGACCCGGCCGCGCAGCCGGTCCGGCACCACCGCCTGCAGGGCGTAGTTGGACAGCACCCAGTTGCTGCCGCCGCCCAGGTGCGCAAGGAAGACCAGGGTGAGCACCAGCGGGAACCAGGTGACCAACGAGATACTGGCGTAGGACAGCCCGTACACCGACATCGACGCGGCCAACCCGGTGAGCAGCCAGGACCGCCGGTTCAGCACCGGGCGGGTCAGCAGCGGCCCGATGACCGCGCCAGCACCCCGCACGGCGAACAGCAGGCCGGTGCCGATCGCGCCGACCCCGTACACCCCGGCCAACAGCGGAAACAACGTGAGTACGCCGTTGCCGAGGCCGACCGCGCTCTTCGCGGTCACCAGGGCGAGCACCTGCGGACGGCCACCGATGTAGGCCAGCGCCTCCCGGATCGCGGTCAGCGTCCGGGGTGCCGGCAGCGTGGCGTCGCGCGGAGCCTGCATCGGCCGGCGGATCGACATGGTGACCACCGCCGCCAGCAGCAGCGCCGCGGCGGCGATCCAGAAGCACGCGTACGGGTTGAGCGCCGCGCTGATCAGCCCGCCCAGCGACGCGCCGACGATCGCCATGGTGCCCCACGCGGAACCGGCGAAGACGTTGGCGGCGGGCAGCTCCGCCGCCGAGACCACGTTTGGTAGCGCGGCCTGGGCGGCCGGCGAGTAGCAGGACTTCGCCACCGCGAGCGACGCGATGGCGAACAACGCCAGCCAGGCGGTACCCGGGGTGCGCACGGCCAGCAGCAACAGCACCGCGACGACGGCGGCCAGGTTCGCGGCGATCAGGATCCGACGGCGGTCGAAGCGGTCGGCGAGCGTACCGGTGAACGGCAACATCAGGGCGTGGATGCCGGTGTCCACGGCGAGCACCAGAGCGCCCCAGACGCCGCTGCCGGTCAGCTCCGGCAGCAGCACCACCAGCGGCACCATGACGAACCAGTCCGCCCCGAAGACGACCAGCTCGGCGAGGAGCAGCCGGCGGAAATCCCGGTTTCCGGTAAGGACCGCTAACGGTGAGGACACGTACCGACACCTTACCGACCGGAGACCGGACAGTGGACGAAGTGTGATCTGCGCGACGGGTCGCCGCGGGTCCCCGGGGCCGGCACCCCGGGGACCCGCACGGTCACTTCTCCGTCGGCGAATCCGTCGGCGGCAGCGGCGAGGTGCGACTCTTCGGCAGTTTCAGCACCTCGAACTGGTCGGTGCCGTCGACCAGGGCCGCCGACGGGCGGGCCGGCGGCGCGGCGACCGGCGACGTACGGCTGGCGGGGCCGGCGGTGTCGGCGGTGTCGGAGCCGTTGCGGCCATTCGCTGCGTCGCCGGTGCCTCGTACGGCATCGGTGCCGGCGCCGGTGCCCGACGACCGATCCAGTGCCGTGGCATCGTCGCCCGCGTCGCCCGCCGGGCCGGCCGACCGGCGGGTGGCCCGGCGCTGCCGCAGCCGCTCCTTGGCGCCCTCAACCATGGTGTAGAGCGTCGGCACCAGGACCAGGGTGAGCAGCGTCGAGCTGAACAGGCCGCCGATCACCACGATCGCCAACGGCTGGCCGATGAAGCCGGCCACCCCGGTCAGGCCGAGCGCCATCGGCGTCAACGCGCAGATGGTGGCGATCGCGGTCATCAGAATCGGCCGCAGCCGACGCCGGCCGCCCTCGACCACCGCCTGGGAGACGCTCATCCCCTGCTCGCGGTACTGGTTGATCAGATCCATCAGCACGATCGCGTTGGTCACCACGATGCCGACCAGCATCAACGCGCCGATCAGCGCCGGCACACCCATCGGCGTGCCGGTGACGACCAGCAGACCGATCGCGCCGGTCGCCGCGAACGGCACCGACACCAGCAGGATCAGCGGCTGGATCAGGCTGCGGAACGTCGCCACCATGATCACGAAGACGATCGCGATCGCGGCGAGCAGGGCCAACCCGAGGTCGGCGAACGCCTCCGCCTGATCGGCGCTGACCCCGCCTATGGTGTAGGTCGCACCGGCCGGCAGGCTCAGGCCCTCCAGTCGCTGCGACAGGTCGGCGCTGGTCTGCCCGACGTTCGAGCCGGTCGCGGTGCCGGTGACGGTGGCACTGCGCTCGCCGTCCACCCGGTCGATCTGCACCGGCCCGTCGACTTCGGCGATGTCGGCGAAGTCGGCGAGGGTCGCCGGCCCGACCGGCAACGCCGCCAGTTCCTCGGCCGAGGTCACCCGGGCGCTCGGGCTGAGCACAACGTCCATCCGGTCGCCGTCGATGGTGACCTCTCCCAGCGGGCTGCCGCGGAAGGCCTGGGCGACGAGTTGCCCGAGCGCGGCCTCGTTGAGCCCGGCCTGAGCTGCCGCCGCGCGGTCGATCTGCACCTGCAGCCGGGTCACGTCCTCGGACAGGGTGCTGGTGACGTCGGCGACGTCCGGGGTCTGCGACATCGCGGTCCGGACCCGCTCCGCGGCGGTGGCCAAATCGTCCGGGTCGTTGGCCTGCACGATGACCTGCAGCTGGTTGGCGCTCCCGCCACCGGGCCCGCCGTCGGCCGCCCCGACCGTGATCTCGCCCAGGCCGTCGCGGCCAGCGAACTCGTCCCGCAGCTGCTGCTGCACGGCAATGTTGTCGGCGTCCTCGGTCAGGCTGATCGAATAGCTCGCTGTGGTGTTGCCGCCGCCACCGGCGAACGGGTTGCTGCTCGCGCCGATCGACACCTGGTAGGACTCGATTCCGTCGGTCCGCGCGAGGACCCGCTCCACCGAGATGGCGGCCCGGTCGACGGCGGCCAGGCTGGTGCCCGCCGGCAACTCCTGCCGCATGCTCAGGGTGTCCTGGCCGGCGTCGTCGATGAAGTTGGTCTCCAGCCGGGTGCTCAGCGCGAACGTGCCGAGCAGCACCGCCAGCCCGATGCCGACGGTGGCCCACCGCCGGGTGGTGGCGAACCGGATCACCGGCAGGTAGCCGCGCTGCAACGGGTTGCGCAGCTCCTTGGCTTCGGCCTCCTGCCGGACCCGCTCCACGTCGGTGCCGGCGGCGGCCGGCTTGAGGAACCAGTAGGCGAGCACCGGGATGATGGTGAGCGAGACCAGCAGGGAAGCGAGCAACGCGACGGTCACCGTGATGGCGAACGGCGCGAACAGTTGGCCGACGAAACCGCCGACGATCGCGATCGGGGCGAAGACGGCGACGGTCGCCAGGGTCGACGAGGTGACCGCGCCGGCCACCTCCCGGACCCCGGTCAGGATCGCGGTGCGCCGGTCCTCGCCGTACTCCAGATGTCGTTTGATGTTCTCCAGCACCACGATCGAGTCGTCCACCACCCGGCCGACCGAGATGGTCAGCGCGCCGAGGGTGAGCAGGTTGAGCGAGTAGTCGCCGACCCACAGGGCGATCAACGCGATCAGCACCGACAGCGGGATGGAGACCGCGGTGACCACGGTGGACCGAATCGACAGCAGGAAGACCAGGATGACCAGGACCGCCATCACCAGGCCGAGCAGGCCTTCGGTGGTGAGCGCCTCGATCGAGCGTTCCACGAACGGTGCCTGGTCGAACACCACGATCAACTCGGTGTCGGCGGCCGCGCCCAGCTCGTCGAGCCGGTCCCGGATCTCGTGCGAGATGCCGACCGCGTCGCCGTCGGGGCCGGCGATCACCGCGATCCCGAGGCTGTCCGCGCCGTTGGTCCTGGTGATCGAGGTGGCGGGGGCGGTCTGCTCGCTGATCTCGGCGACGTCGTCGAGCCGTACCGGCGGCCGGCCGGATGCGGTGAGGTAGATCCCGGCGAGATCGCTCAGTGCATCGATCCTGGTGCCGACCTGGACGGTCAGGCTCTCGTCGCCGTCGGTGAGGGAGCCGGCCGGGATGGTGACGCCGTTGACCCGCAGGGCGTTGCCGATAGCGCTCGGGTCGAGACCGGCGTCGGCCAGCGCGGCGTAGTCGGGGGTGATCGAGACGATCTGTTCACCGGCGCCGGTGACGTCGACGGCGCGTACCCCCTCGATGGCTTCCAGCTGGGGCAGCACGACCTCGTCGAGACGTCCGGCGAGCCCCGGTCCGCCGGCGCCGGCGGCGGCGAGCACCACAGCCGGCAGGTCGTCGGTGCTGCCGGCGAAGACGGCCGGTTCCACACCGTCGGGCAGTTGGATCCGGTTGATCGAGGTCTCCAGCTCGTTCACGGCGCTGGTCAGGTCGGTGCCGAAGGCGAACTCGACCTGCACGGTGGCGAAGCTCTCGCTGGAGGTGGAGGTGACGCTCTCGAGGTCGGCGACGCCCGAGATGGCGTTCTCGACGGGCTCGGTCACCTGCGATTCGACGATTTCCGGTGCCGCGCCGGGGTAGACCGCGCTGATGAACGCGGCCGGGAACTCCAACGAAGGCAAAAGCTGCTGTTTGAGCGTCGGGATGGTGACGGCGCCGAAGATCGTGATCACGACCGCGACGAGCGCCACGAGCCCTCGGTTGGCGAGGCTGAGTCTGGCGAGCAACGACATGTGCGGGCTCACTCCTGAAAAGAGTCCGGCGGCGGGACGACGGGAATTAATTCGACCAAGGCTAACAGTTAGCGTCACACAAAGTTGTTGGGATAACGTCTGCGCACGGCGGGCAGCCGGCCCGCCACCGTGCCGGACCAGAGGGAGCGCAGGTGGCCCAGCGGGACGAACTGATCGACCAGATCATGGCGACCCATCGCCGGCTGCAGCTCCTGTTCGCCTCCGACCGTTCCGACCCGCTGTTCGACTCACACCTCACCGTGCCGCAGCTGAAGATACTGCTCCTGCTCTACCTGCACGGCAGCGCCTCGGGGCAGGAGCTTAGCCAGGTGCTCGGGGTACGGATGGCCACCGTCACCGGCATCGTCGACCGGCTCGCGGCCCACCGGCTGGTCGGCCGCCGGGAGGACCCCCGGGACCGGCGGGTCCGCCGGATCGAGCTGACCGACGACGGGCGGCAGCTGATGGACCGGATCGTCACCGCCGGCACCGACCGCCAGGCCCGGCTGTTGGCCCGGCTGGACACCGACGAGCTGCGTACCGTAGCCGTCGCGACCCGGCTGCTGGTCGACGCCGCGGAAGCCGACCTGGCCGAAACCGACACCGCCCAGGTCGAGCCGCGTCACACCCGACCGGCGCCGTCCTCAGGCCAGGTCGAGAGCACGGGCCGCGAGTAGCGGATCATTGCCGATGGTGGTCGGCGCCGGAGCGGTGGAGATCGCCCACTCCGGGTCCTTCAGACCGTGCCCGGTGACCGTGCAGACCACGGTGGCACCGGCCGGTACCTTGCCGGCGGCGGCGGCCTGCAGCAGCCCGGCGACACTGGCCGCGCTGGCCAGCTCGACGAAGACCCCGACCTCCCGGGCCAGCAGCCGGTACGCCGCCAGGATGTCCCGGTCGGTGACCGCGTCGATCAGACCCCCCGAGGCGTCCCGGGCGTCGAGCGCCTTGGTCCAGCTCGCCGGGTTGCCGATCCGGATCGCGGTGGCGATCGTCGACGGCTGGCGGACCACCTCGCCGGAGACGATCGGGGCGGCACCCGACGCCTGGAAGCCGTACATCTTCGGGGCGCGGGTGGCGTTGCCGGCCTCGACGTCCTCCAGGTAGCCCATCCAGTAGGCGCTGATGTTGCCGGCGTTGCCGACCGGAAGGCAGTGGATGTCCGGGGCGTCGCCGAGCCCGGCGACGATCTCGAACGCGGCGGTCTTCTGCCCGTGCAGCCGGAAGATGTTCACCGAGTTGACCAGCGCCACCGGGTAGTCCTGAGCCAGCTTGGCCGCCATCGACAGGCAGTCGTCGAAGTTGCCGTCGACCTGTAGCAGGCGGGCACCGTGCACCAGTGCCTGGGCGAGCTTACCGAGCGCGATCTTGCCCTGCGGCACGAGCACCGCGCAGGTCAGGCCGGCGCGGGCGGCGTATGCGGCGGCCGACGCGCTGGTGTTGCCGGTCGAGGCGCAGATGATCGCCTTGTTGCCCTCCTCGACCGCCTTGGAGACCGCCATCGTCATGCCCCGGTCCTTGAACGACCCGGTCGGGTTGGCCCCCTCGACCTTGAGGTAGACGTCGGCGCCGACCCGGGCGGAGAGCACCGGCGCGGGCAGCAGCGGCGTGTTGCCCTCGTAGAGGGTGATCACCGGCGTGGCGTCGGTGACCGGCAACCGGTCCCGGTACGCCTCGATCAGGCCCCTCCACATGACAACCTCCTCGGTTCGCGCCGGCACAGCGTACCGGGCGGCTACTGGCCGCCCTCGACCCGCAGCACGCTGGCGATGGAACGGACGACGTCCAGGCCGCGCAGCTCCTCGACGGTGGCCGCGAGGGCGGCGTCCGGCGCCCGGTGGGTGACGATCACCAGGCTGGCGTCGGCGTCCCGGCCGGACTGGCGCACGGTGGCAATCGACACGTCGTGCCGGGCGAACACCCCGGCGACGGCGGCCAGCACCCCGGCCCGGTCGGCCACGTCGAGGCTGATGTGGTAGCGGGTGACCGCCTCCCCCATCGGCCGGATCGGCAGGTCGGCGTAGGCGGACTCGCTGGCCGTGTGCACCCCGGCGAGCCGGTTGCGGGCCACCGCGACGATGTCGCCGAGCACCGCGCTGGCGGTCGGCGCCCCACCGGCGCCCCGGCCGTAGAACATCAACTGCCCGGCCGCGACCGCCTCGACGAAGACCGCGTTGAACGCGTCGCCGACGCTGGCCAGCGGATGGCTGCGCGGGATCATCGCCGGGTGGACCCGGACGCTGACCGACTCGGCGCCGTCGGCACCCGGGCCCCGCTCGGCGATGCAGAGCAACTTGATGGTGCAGCCCATCGCCTTGGCGCTGGCCATGTCGGCGGCGCTGACCTCGGTGATCCCCTCGCGGTGCACGTCGTCGGCGCCGACCCGGGTGTGGAAGGCCAGCGAGGCCAGGATGGCTGCCTTGGCGGCGGCGTCGAACCCCTCCACGTCGGCGGTCGGGTCGGCCTCGGCGTACCCGAGGGCGGTCGCCTCCTCCAACGCCTCGGTGAGCCCGGCCCCGGTGGCGTCCATCGCGGAGAGGATGAAGTTGGTGGTGCCGTTGACGATGCCGGTGACCCGGGTGATCGAGTCGCCGTGCAGCGAATCACGCAGCGGACGCAGCAGCGGGATGGCGCCGGCCACCGACGCCTCGTAGAACAGGTCGGCACCGCCCTCGGCGGCGGCGTCGTGCAGGGTGCCGCCGTCCTCGGCGAGCAGCGCCTTGTTGGCGGTGACCGCGCTCTTGCCGCTGCGCAGCGCCTCCACCAGCCAGGTCCGGGCCGGTTCGATGCCGCCGACCACCTCGACCACCACGTCGACGTCGTCCCGTTTGACCAGGCCCAACGCGTCGGTGGTGAACAGCGCCGGGTCGACCGGCAGGTCACCACGGGCCCGGTTGGGCCGGCGGACCGCGACCCCGGCGATCTCGATCGGCGCCCCGACCCGGGCAGCGAGGTCGGCGGCCTGCTCGTGCAGCAGCCGCACCACCTCGGAGCCCACCGTGCCGCAGCCCAGCAACGCCAGCCGTACCGGCTTACCCATGCTCACCCCATACCTCGCGACCGCGCGCCGCGCGCTATCCACGTCGTCCCGCCGCCTGCGGCGCTATCCCACGTCCAGTGCCAGCAGATCGGCCTCGGTCTCCCGACGGACGATCACCCGGGCCGCTCCGTCGCGGACCGCGATAACCGGCGGCCGGGGCACATGGTTGTAGTTGCTCGCCATGCTCCGGCAGTACGCCCCCGTGCCCGGCACCGCGAGAAGATCTCCCGGCTGCACGTCGGCGGGCAGGAATTCATCCTTCACCACGATGTCCCCGGACTCACAATGCTTTCCCACGACCCGGGCGAGGATCGGCGCCGCGGTCGACGCCCGGGAGGCGACCGTCGCCGAGTAGGAGGCGTCGTAGAGGGCGGTACGGATGTTGTCGCTCATCCCACCGTCGACGCTGACGTAGCTCCGGATGCCGTCGACGTCCTTGACGGTGCCGACCTGGTAGAGGGTGAACACCGCCGGGCCGATGATCGCCCGGCCCGGCTCGACCGACAGGTGCGGCACGGCGAGCCGCAACGCCTCACACTCACCGTCGACGATCTTTTTCATCCGCTTGGCCAGGTCGTGGGCCGGCGCCGGGTCGTCCTGGGTGGTGTAGGCGATGCCGAACCCGCCGCCGAGATCCAGCTCGGGCAGCTCGACGCCGCGCGCGTCGCGGATCTGCGCCTGCAGCGCCAGTACCCGCCGGGCGGACACCTCGAAGCCGCCGGCGTCGAAGATCTGCGAACCGATGTGCGAGTGCAGCCCACACAGCTCCAGCACCCCCTCGTCGAGAATCCGGGCGGCTGCCTCGAACGCCGCCCCGCCGGCCAGGGAGAAGCCGAACTTCTGGTCCTCGTGGGCGGTGGCGATGAACTCGTGGGTGTGCGCCTCGACCCCGACGGTGACCCGGACCAGCACCTTCGGCCGGACGCCCCGGTCCCGGGCCAGGGTGGTCAGCCGGTCGATCTCGTCGAACGAGTCGACGATGATCCGGCCCACCCCGGCGTCGAGGGCCCGGGTCAGCTCGGCGATGCTCTTGTTGTTGCCGTGCAGGCCGATCCGCTCCGGCGGCATCCCGGCCGACAGCGCGACGGCCAGCTCACCGCCGGTGCAGACGTCCAGGTGCAGGCCTTCCTCGGCGACGATACGCACCACCGCCCGGCACAGGAACGCCTTGCCGGCGTAGTAGACGTCCTGGCCGGCGAAGGCGGCCCGGAAGTCGCGGCAGCGGGCCCGCAGGTCGTCCTCGTCGAGCAGGTACGCCGGGGTGCCGTACTCGGCGGCCAGGTCCCGCACGTCCCGGCCGCCGACGGTGATCGACCCGGTGTCCGTCCGGGTCACCGTCCGCGGCCACAGCTGTGGCAGCAGAGTGTTGACGTCGTCGGGGGTACGCAGCCAGCCCGGCCCCCGGCTGCCGAGGTCACCGTGCAGGGCCCCGGCCTCGTGTGCGCGCACGGCTCTACCGTCCTTCGTCGTTCATGGATCTGAGTCTGGGTCTGTCGGCCGGGTCACATCCGCTCGGGCGCCGAGACGCCGAGCAGGTCCAGGCCGTTGGCGATCACCGTACGGGTGGCGTCGTTGAGCCACAGCCGGGCCCGGTGCCGGTCGGTGATCTCCTCGTCGCCGAGCGGCATGATCCGGCACTTGTCGTAGAACCGGTGGTACGCCCCGGCCAGCTCCTCGAGGTAGCGGGCGATCCGGTGCGGTTCGCGCAGGTCGGCGGCGGAGGCGACCACTCCCGGAAACTCGCCGAGCGCCTTGAGCAGCTCATTCTCCTTCTCATGGTCGAGCAGCTCGGGCCGGAAGTCGTCCGGTGCGCCCCGCTGCAGCCCCACCTCGGCGGCGTTGCGGGCCACGCTGGCCGTCCGGGCGGCCACGTACTGCACGTAGAAGACCGGGTTGTCGTTCTTGGCCCGGGTCCACCGCTCCACGTCGATGTCGATCGGCGAGTCGGACGAGTAGCGGGCCAGCGCGTACCGGGCGGCGTCGACGCCGATCGCCTCGACCAGGTCCTCCAGGGTGACCACGGTGCCGGCCCGCTTGGACATCCGCACCGGCGTCCCCTCACGCACCAGGTTCACCAGCTGCCCGATCAGGATCTCCAGAGTCTGATCCGGGTCGTCGCCGAAGCAGGCCGCCATCGCCCGCAGCCGGCCGATGTAGCCGTGGTGGTCGGCGCCGAGCATCATCACGATCCGGTCGAAGCCGCGCTCACGCTTGTCCAGGTAGTAGGCGCAGTCGGCGGCGAAGTAGGTCCACTCGCCGCTGGATTTGCGCAGCACCCGGTCCTTGTCGTCGCCGAAGTCGGTGGTCCGCAGCCAGGTCGCGCCGTCGCGCTCGACGACGCGACCCTGCTCCCGCAGTCGGGTGAGCGCGTGGTCCAGCTCGCCACGGGCGTGCAGGTCCTTCTCATGGAAGTAGGTGTCGAAGTGCGTGCCGAAGGCGGCCAACGACGATTTGATCTCGTCGAGCATCAACGCGACGCCCTCGACGCGGAACAGCTCCCGGGCGGCGTCGTCGTCGAGGTCGCGTACCTGCGGATGCTTGCCGACGATGGTCCCGGCGATGTCGGCGATGTACGCCCCGGCGTAGCCGTCGGCCGGGGTCGGCTCGCCACGCATCGCGGCCAGCAGTGAGTTGGCGAACCGGTCGATCTGAGCGCCAGCGTCGTTGACGTAGTACTCCGTGCCGACGTCGGCCCCGGTGGCCTGCAGGATGCGGGCCAACGAGTCGCCGACGGCGGCCCAGCGACTGCCGCCGATGTGCACCGGCCCGGTCGGGTTGGCCGAGACGAACTCCAGATTGAGCCGGCGGCCGGCCAGACGCGTGCTGTGGCCGTACTCCCGGCCGGCCAGGACCACGGTGCGGGCCAGCGCCCCGGCGGCGGCCGAGTCGAGTCGGATGTTCAGGAAGCCCGGCCCGGCGATCTCCACCGAGGCGATCCCGTCGGCCTCGCTGAGCGCGGCGGCCAGCGCGGCGGCCAGCTCACGTGGGGCGGTGCCGACTCGCTTCGCCAATTGCAACGCCAGGTTCGAGGCGTAGTCGCCGTGGTCGGGGTTGCGTGGGCGCTCGACGGTGACCACGTCGGGGAGTAAAGATAGATCGAGGTCACGGTCGACGAAGACCGACCGGGCCGTGGCGCGGACGAGCTCAGCGAGATTGGCGGGAGTCACCAAAGCATGTTACCGGGGGTAGACTCGTGGCCTTGGCGGCGACCCTCACCTGCTGTGTCCCCGCTGAATGCCCCTTGACCGACCGACCTGACGAGGCACCACACCATGAGCATAAGCACCCAGGGTGGCGACAACCGCAACCCCTCCGTGGTCAGCACCGGCAAGCCGGCGGCCGGCGGCAAGCCCCGGACCGACGATAAGGCCGCGGGCAAGCCGGCGAAGGGCAAACCGGCGAGCGGCCGGGGCGGTGGTGCCACGGCCGCCCGGACCGGCGGCGGCAAGACCAGCGGCAAGGCCGGCAAGGGCGGCCGCAAGCCGGTCAAACCGGTCAAGGTCACCCAGGAGCGCAACTGGGGTCCGATCGCGCTGATGGTCGGCGTCGGGGTGCTGGCCACCGCGATCATCGGGTACGGGGCCTACGCGGTCTCCCAGGAGGCCCGGTCGTGGCAGGACCGCGCCTCGGACATCACCGAACTGGTCAACTACCGGGAGTCCAACCCTCCGGCGCTGGACCCGATGGCCGGCAAGCAGTCACACGAGTGGGGCCCGCTGGAGTACGAAATCCAGCCGCCGGTCGGCAGCAGCCACAACCCGAACTGGCAGAACTGCATGGGCGACGTCTACGACGCGCCCATCGCCAACGAGCATGCCGTGCACAGCCTCGAGCACGGCGCGGTCTGGCTCACCTACCAGGAGGGTCTGCCCGCCGACCAGGTCGAGACGCTGGCCGGCAAGATTCGGGGCAACGAGTACACAATGATGAGCCCGTTCGAGGGCCTGGAGTCGGCGGTCTCGCTGCAGGCGTGGGGTTACCAGCTCGCTGTCGACGACGTCAACGACCCGCGGATCGACGAGTTTATTCGGGCGCTGCGCCAGAACGCCACCGTCGAGCCGGGCGCCACCTGCTCCCGTGGGATCACCGCCACCGGCACCACCCCGCGCGATATCGGCACCCAGGAACAGCAGATGGACGGCGGCGCTGGGTCATGACCACCAGGACGAAGACGGACGCGATGGCCGACGCCGCGCGGGAGCCCGTGGACGGGCCGGCGACGCAGGACCGGCCGGCCGACCCGGCCGGCGGGGATCCGACCGATCCGCCGCCCGGTGGCGATGCGGCCGCAACCAGCCGTCGTGGCCGGTTCGGCACCGCGTGGCTGGCTGCGGCCGTCGTGGTCGGTCTCCTGCTCGGGTACGCCGCCGGCCTGCTCACCCCCGGTCTGCTGCGTCCCGGCGACACCTCGCCGGAGGCCGGGTTCGCCCGGGACATGTCGACCCACCACGCGCAGGCCGTGGAGATGTCGATGATCGTGCTGGAGCGCAGCGAGAACCCGGCGGTGCGAACCCTCGCCAGCGACATCGCGCTGACCCAGCAGAGCCAGATCGGCATGATGCAGACCTGGCTACGTGAGTGGGGCCTGGAGCCGACCGGCACCCAGCCCCGGATGGACTGGATGGAGACCACCGGCGAGTGGGCGGTGGTCGACGGTCTCATGCCGGGGATGGCCACCGATGCGCAGCGCGCCGAGCTGAGGGCGGCGACCGGCGCCGAGGTGGACCGGCTGTATCTGTCGCTGATGCTCACCCACCACCTGGGCGGCATCCACATGGCCGACGGGGTGCTCGAGCTCTCCGACGACGAGGACGTGCGCTGGCTGGCCGAGTCGATGGCAAGCGGCCAGCAGAAGGAGATCGAGCTGATCCGTACCCTGCAGTCCGCGGTCGGCGGCTGACGCCGCCCACTCATGCCCGTTCTGTGCGTCTATACCGTGACTTCGCGCACTTTGCCGGACTCTACCGTCTCAGACGTTTTCTAGGCACATATCGCTACCGTCCTGATACAGCCTCGTTGGTCCTGACGTGGGGGCACTTCTTAGCGATACTCGGAGATCGATCACGAGCTGGTGCCGACGGCATACGCTCGGCGGTGACGGCGCGGTGGCGGCCCGCCGTCGCGGATCACCCACCGGTGACGCTGGCGGGCTGACACCGGAGCAGGAACTCGAGCTGATCGACCTGTTGCGGGGCCGATGGCCGGAGGACCACGCGCTGGACGACGAGCTGTGGAGCCGGCGTACCGTCGCGACGCTGATCGAGCGGCGGTTCGGGCTGACGCTGAGCCCGACCGACGTCGGCCACTACCTGGACGCCTGGGGGCTGGCACCCCGGCGGCCGGAGGAACGCGCCTGCGGGCTCTGCGTCGATGCGGTCAACGAGTGGGTCGAGCGGGTCTACCCGACGGTGCTGCACGCGGCCCGGGAGCACCGGACGGACCTGTGGTGGCTCGGGCGGACCCGGCTGCACGGCACCACCCCGGCCGCCGACGTGCTGTCGGCCGCCTCGGTACGCGGCCAGGTCCGGTTCATGATCCTGACCCCGTCGATAGATCCGCCGCTGCCGCGCGAGTTCCTGCTGCGGCTGTGCGGACCGGACCGGCGCGGGGCGCATCTCGTGGTGGACGGCTCCTGGGCCAGCTCCGAACTGCCCCGCCGGTTGCCCCGGAGCATCGTCACGCACCTGCTGCCCAGCTGCGCCCGCCCGGCCCGGTCGGCCTGAGCAACTCCGGCGTCCCGGCCGGCGACCGGACCACCGCGCCGGCCGGGACCGGACACGGCGGATACCGATTCGGCGACCCGGTGCTGGGTTTGCTAATCTTCCTGGGTCGCTGAGCCCCCGTAGCTCAGGGGATAGAGCACCGCCCTCCGGAGGCGGGAGCGCAGGTTCGAATCCTGCCGGGGGCACTTCACAGGACTGCGCCGCGCCGGTCAGTCGCTGTAGTGGTACCGGGCCTTGATGATCTTCACTTCCTTCTCGTCGGCCCGGTACACCAGGCGTTGTTCGTCATCGATCCGCCGCGACCAGTAGCCGGACAGGTCGCCTCTCAGGGGCTCCGGCTTGCCGACACCGGTAAACGGGTCACGCTGGATCTCGCCGATCAGACGGGTGATCCGGCGCGCCTTCTTCCGATCCGAGGCGAGCCAGAAGAATAGGTCCTCCCATGCGTCGGGGTCGAAGTTGACCCCCCTCACTCCTCGCCCCCGGCCAACTCCCGAAGCTCGTCCATGGTCTTGGCAATCGAGGGGCCGCCCGCTCGGTCCCGGGCGACGGCTTCCATGAGCCGCCTCGCATTCCCGGGAGACCGAAGCAGGTACACGGTCTCTTGCCAGGCGTCGTAGTCCTCCGCCGACATGAGCACCACGTCCCCGCTGCGCGAGCTGATGCGTATCGGGTCGTGGTCGTCGTTGACCCGCTCGATAAGGGGGAACAGGCGCTGCCGTGCTTCGCTTGCGCTGATGGACATGGTTGCGCTCCTTCCAGCCGGTACAGGAATACGGTACCACTGTCGTACTGGAATCTTGTACGACTCCTGCTGCTGAGTGGCAGCGTACGCAGATGCCGAGCTTGGCCGCAGCAGGTGGGAACGACCCAGTACCAGCGCGTCACACGACTTCACCCGACTCGTCTGGGCCCTGTCGGACCCGCCCGCCACGTGCCCGACCTCGGCCGGAGCCCGCTTGGGCGGCGTCGCCTGCGCTACGGCGGCGGATAGAACATGCCCTGCGCGGTCACCGACGGACTGGCCGCCGACTCGTTGCCGGCGGCGTCGACGGCGACCACCGTGAACGTGTGCCAGGTCGCCCCGCCCACCGCCAGCGTCAGCTGGGTCCCGTCGGTCTCGCCGACGACGGTCGCGCCCTCGTACACCCGGTAGCTGACGGCAGGCTCGCCCCCGGTGGAGGCGGACCACACCAGGGTGAGCCGAGCGTCGGTGGGCCAGGCGCCGGGGGCGTTGCCGGCCACCTCGAGCGACGCCGGCGCCGCCGGCCGGGCGGCGGGACCGGGCGCGGTGGTGACCCGCACCTGGGCGGAGCGCGGGGTCTCGCCACAGGACCGGGGAAGGGTCGCGCTGACCCGGTAGACATGCCGGGACGCCGACGGCAGCCCGGAGACCACCGTCTCCGGGTAGCGGGAGGTGGCGACCGCCGTGTCACCATCCCAGACGGTGTACGAGGTGGCGACGGCGTCGAAGGTCCAGCCCAGCCGCACCGACGACGGGGAGAGCGCGGTCGCCGCCAGCCCGACCGGCCGGGGCGGACTGCTCAGGCAGGTCTCGGTCCCAGCCGACACCGCTGGGCTGTGCGCCGACTCGTTGCCGGCGGGATCGAGCGCGGCGACGGTGAAGCGGTGCCAGGTGGCGTGGAAGAGCCGCTGGACGGTGACGGTGGTGCCGACGCTGGAGGCGACCCGGGTGCCGCCCTCGTAGACCGCGTACCGGTCCGGCGGCGCTCCGGCCGGCGCGGTCCAGGCCAGGCTGATCGTGGTGTCGGTGCGCCCGGTGACTGTCAGGCCGGCAGGCGGGGCGTGCCGCGCGGGATCGCCGGCGGCGGTCGTGGCGCTGGTCGAGCCGACCAGTTCGGTGGATCCGGGGCTGCACTGGTCGAGCCGGAAGAGCCGGATCTGGTGATCGGTGGCGGGCGCCAGACCGCCGACCCGGGCGCTGGTCAGCGACGTCCAGCCCAAGCTGACGCCGTTCACCCGCAGGTCCAGCTCGCCGCCGAGCGGGTGCCGGGGCCAGGAGAGCGAGACCGCCGACGCGGTGGCGGCGGTGACGGTGATCGGCAGGGTCGGGGTCGGCAGGCACTCCGGGTTGACCCCGGAGAGCCAGGAGCGGCCGGTTACCGGGTCGGTCGGCGCCGACTCCCGCCCGTGCCGGTCGACGGCGGTGACGGTGTACGTGTGCGACGAGCCGAAGGGCACGTTCATCGTCGTCGAGGTGGTGCTGGTGCGGGCGACCACGTCTCCGCCCTCGTACACCCGGAAGGAGTGGACCCGTGGCCCGGTGGGCGGTTGCTGCCAGGTCAGGTTGATCGCGACGCCGTTGGTGCTGGCCCACAGCGCGGTCGGGGTCGTCGGGCCGGCCGGTCCGTCGTACCGCGCGACGGCGGGGGATGCGCCGAGCGCGATGGCGGCGATGAGCGCGGCGCTGGTCAGCGCGGCGGCGCCGCGCCAGTGGGACGGGGTGGGCATAACTTCCCTCCATTGACACCGATCGTCATCGACTTCGATCGATAACACCTAGGGAACCCGTGCGTCGGCACCATGTCAAGCGCGGGCCACACTGGCGGAGATCACCGCGGCTCGCACCCGTCACGGAACGACCGCCCTGCCCGAGTTTCCGACTGATTTCCACCATCTGACAACGAACCGAGCCCGGCCAAAGTATTTTTCAGCGTCGATCCCTCTCGGTAGAAGTGTCCACCCCGCGACCGTCGGCACCACGGCGGTCGCCACACTCCTACCCCTTCGGGAGGAAACCTTGTCCACGCGCCTGAGGCAACGCGTACGCAGATCCACACTCGCACTGATCGGCACGGCGACGCTGGCGCTGCTGCTCCCGGTCACCTCGGCCACGGCGGCGGCACTCGACCGCTCGACCGACCGCGGTGCCGCCGCCGCACCCGTCGACGTCTACATGAAGGACCATCCGGCGGACGTCGGCATCCAACCGCACGGGCTGAGCCCGATCTGGGCGAGCCCTGACATCAAGGTATGCCCCACCGCCGTCGAGTGCGCGACCAGCCAGAACCCGATCGTCGGGCAGACCAACTACATCTTCATCAAGCTGCGCAACCCCGGCCCGTACGGTTCCGGTGGCATGGAGCAGGGTGAGATCCACGTCTACCGGACCACGCCGGGCGGCGGCGCGACCTGGCCCACCCACTGGACCGAGATCGGCTGGATGACGGTGCCGGTCTACGCCGGAGTCACCACCGTTACCATCCCCTGGAACGGTGTCCCCGGCCCGGGGCACTTCTGCCTGCTCGCCCGCTGGGTCTCCCCCAACGACCCGATGACCTTCGAGGGTCCGAGCAACAGTGTGAACACCCGGCAGAACAACAACATCGCCTGGCGCAACGTCGACTCGGTGGCGCTGTCGACCAACGGGCAGACCGAGGTCCGGCCGTTCGCGATCGGCAACGTCCTGCGGCAGCCGACCCGCAACAGCGTGGTCTTCAGCGAGGACGGCGCGCCGCTGCGTACCGCCGGTGGACGGCTCGTGGTGGATCTCGGGCCGACGTTGTTCGCCCGCTGGGTCGAGGGCGGCATGGCCGGCAAGGGCATCCGGGAAGCGGGCCGCAACCGGGTGGAGATCGTCGACCCGGGCCAGGCCAGTCTGGACAACCTGATGCTACGCGGCAACGAACGGCTGACCATGCGGCTGATGTTCACCGCCACCAACCCGGTCGAGAAGCCGATCGCCGTGATGGTGACGCAGTTCGGCCCCGATGCGGACGGTTCCGACCGGGCCGACCTGGGCGGTGTGCGCTACGACGTAACCGTCAACAAGCAGGACCGTTAGCCACCTCGGAGGGCAGGGACGGAGGTGGCGTCCGGGACCCGTGACCTCCGTCCCGACGAGGTTCCGGATCTGCTGGCTCAGCGCAGGCTGACCCAGCAGGTCCGGACCTTGTACGTCGCGGTGCTGGCCCGCAGCTGCACCGGGCCGGTCGGCGGTACACCCATCGAGAAGAATCCGGCCTCGTCCACCGGCACGTCCTCGTACTGCCCGGCGGCGGACCGGGCGCTGAGCCGGCCCGGCGCGGCCGGGGAGAGCTGCCCGACCGCCCCGCTCGCGGTGACCTCGACGGCGAGGACCACCGGACCGGACCGAAAGGTCAGGGTCCGGTCGGTACCGCCGGACCGGGTCGACCCGACCGGCTCCAGGTCACAAGCCGAGTCGAAGGTCAGCTCGGCGACCGCCAGCTCGGCGTCGACGGTCCGCCAGCTGAACGCGGCCAGTGCCGCGGCCAGGAAGTGCTCCGGCACCGGTCCGGAGTCGCGCAGGGCGGCACCCAGCTCGATCAGCAGCTCGTCGTCACTGTTTGGTGGCCACTGCCGCATCACGTTCACCTCCGTTCCCCTGCTGCTCCCCGGGCGGGCCGATCCTGACGTACGGGGCGAGGGCTGGGCAGTTGCGCAGCTTCGCCAGGCATCGGGCCTGGGTCGGGCCGACACTTCCAGTGGGCATGCCGAGTTGCTCGCCGATCTCACGGTAGCTGGCCGGCGGGTCGGCGACGAGTAGCGTGAGCAGTTCCCGGCAGCGCGGCGGCAACTCGGCGAGCGCGTCACGCAGCGCCTGGCGCCGCTCGTCCCGGAGCAGATCCTCGTCGGGAGTCGTCCGGTCGACCAGCCGGAAGACGCCGACATGCGCGTCGGTCGACTCGTCGTACGGGTCGAACGGCTGCGTACGCCGACCGAGCCGCAGCATTCGGTGACACTCCCGTCGGGTGGTGGTCACCAGCCACGCGGGCAGAGCGTGTGCCTCGCGCAGCCGGCCGAGGTGCTCGACCAGCCGCAGCCAGACGGTCTGGTTGACGTCGGCGGCGTCGGCGTGGCCGAGCCCGTAGCTGCGGATCACCGCCGCCACCAGCGGGCCGTACCGGTGGACCAGCGCGGCCCAGGCGGTCTCGTCGCCGGCGGCGGCAGCGGAAACCAGGTCGGGGACGGTAGCCGGCGCCGGGTCGGGGATGGCGTCGGGGCTGCTCATTCAACCAGCACGCCGTAGTCGGGGTGCCAGGCCGGACCGGCGGTCAGCACCGCCGCGGCGGCCGCCGCGTCCAGCCCGGTGCCGGTCATCAGGGCGGCGAGCCGACCGGAGACGTGGCCGGTGGCGAAGGAGGTGCCGGCCCAGGCGGCGAAGCCGTCGAAGTGCAGCACCGGCTGGCCGGGCAGTACCATCTCCCCGTCGACGTACGTGCTGGTGCGGTCGCCGTACGTGCTGGCGTCCACCCAGGAGCCGTGGCTGCTGTAGTCGGCCGGCACCGGGACGCCGTCGGTCGCGTCGAGGGCGGCGACGGCCAGCACACCGGGCAGCGCCGCCGGCCAGGACGGGCGGCTGGTGCCGGCGTTGCCGGCGGCGGCGACCACCGCCGTCGTCTTGGGCAGCGCGGCGACGGCGTTGGCCAGCGGCAACGGCTGCTGGTCGTGCTGCGTGAAGTAGCCGAGGGAGAGGTTGATGACCGACACCTGCGGACCGAGCCGGCCGATCGCGGCGATCAGGCTCTCCTCGTCGCCGATGCCGTTGGCGTCCAGTGCCGACTCCGGGTCGACCCGTACGCCGGGGGCGGCCTGCCGTACGACACCGGCGACGAAGGTGCCGTGCCCGCCCTGCAGGGCCAGTTGGGTGCCGCCGAGGTACAGCGGGTCCTCGTCGTCGGTCTCCGGCAGGTAGCTGCCGCCGAGCCAGTCCGGGTGCACGTCGCCGGCCAGCCGCCAGATGCCGGTGTCGCAGACGCCGACCGTCACGTCAGCCCCTTCACCGAGCCGGGCCGGGTCCGGCGGTGGCAGCGCGGCCGCGGCCCGTGGTGGCCCGTTGGGGTTGCCCATGATGTTGCCGAATCCGAGCAGGACGTGGTGCGGCTGCACCTGCGGGGCCCGCCCGCCGGGCCACTGGCGCGGGTCGCGGAGCTGGTCGACCACGGCCGGGACGTCGGTTTCCCGGCCGAAGCGCAGTCGGCCGACATGAGCGAAGCCCTCGTCCTCGGTGACCTGGTGGCCGTTGGCGCGCAGCCGGGCCGTCACCCGTTCCATGTCGGCCGGGGCGACCAGGAGTTGCCGGGGACGGTAGAGGAACTCCGCGCCGGCTGCCGCGGTGTGCCGCCGTACCGCCGGGTGGGCGGCCAGGGTCTCCAGGAACGCCCGTTGGTAGCTCTGGTCGAGGGACGGGTCGACGGGTCCGGGCACGCCGGTCCGGCCGGTCAGGCGTGACCAGTTGGTCGTCGGGCCGAGGGGCAGCAGCGCGGCGGCCAGCGCGGACCACCCCATCAGCCGCCGACGGGAGACCTGCCCGGGAAGACCCGGCATGGGGTGACGGTGGTCGGACGACACCTGACCCTCCAAGCGGGTGGGAGACGGGGCCGGCACCACGAGGGCGACCACAAAAGGTTACGGGACCGACACGACTGTTTCAAAGGATAGTTAGGTGTCAATTAAATGACTGGCGGCCGGGCGCCGGCGTTGACCTAGGGCGCACAGGTGGGGAATTCTCTCTCTCGTGACCGAACGCACCGATTCCGGTGTCGACCTGGCACAGCGGGCCCTGGACACCGTCCAGCGCTACCCACACGAGGCCATCTCGATCGCCCACCGGGTGCTCGCCGATGCACCTGACGCCCGCACCCGGTCCACTGCGGAACGTGCAATCGGACTGGCGTTGCGCGAGCTCAACGACCTGACCGGCGCGGCACGCCATCTGCGCCGGGCGGTACGGGCTGGGGACGATGCCCGGCTGCGGGCGCTGGCCCGGATGAGCCTCGGCTACGTCCTGGCCAGTGCCGGTCGGACCACCGCCGCGCTGCGGGTCGTCACCCTGGCCCTACCGCAGCTGACCGGCGCCGACGCCGGCCGAGCCCGGATGCAGCGCGGCGTGGTGCTGCACTACCGGGGCCGGTTCGACGAAGCGGTCCGCGACTACGACCATGCGGTGGAGATCGCCCGCCGCGAGGGCGACCTGCTGTTGGAGGCGCGCGCCCGCAACAACCGAGGGCTACTCAACGCCCACCTCAACGCCGGCGCCGGAGACCCCGATGCCGATGACGGAGACCCCGACGGTCCGTCCGATGGCCGCCGTACGGCTCGCGGTGGCCGGGGCCCCGACGACGACCTGAGCCGCGCTGCGGCCATCTTCAGTCAACTCGGGCTGGACCTGGCCGCCGCCGACGCCCGGTGGAACAGCGGCATCGCCGCCGGACAACGCGGCGACGTGGCCGGCGCGCTGCACTGCTTCGCCGAGGTCGACACCGAGTACCGCCGGCTCGCGGTGCCCCGCCCCGCGCTGCTGCTGGACCGCTTCGAGCTGCTGCTGTCCGTTCCCTTGATCGACGAGGCGGTCGCGGTGGCCGAGACCGCCGTGACCGAGCTGCGCCGGCTCGGGATGGCCTCCGACCTGGCCGAGGCGCTGCTCGCCCAGGCGCGTGCCGCGCTGCTCGCCGGCGACCTGGCCACCGCAGCCGACACCGCCGGTGCGGCGCGCAGCCGGTTCCGACGGCAAGGCCGGCGGGCCTGGGCCACCCTCGCCCGGCACGTCGAGCTGCGGGCCGGGTACGCCCGGGGTACCCGGTCCCCCGCACTGCTCGCCGCGATGATCCGTACCGCCGACCAGCTCGACGCCACCGGCTGGCCCGGACCTGCGCTGACCACCAGGATCGAGGCCGCCCGGCTGGCCACTGCGCTGGGCCGGCACAGCCGGGCGGTCGAACTGCTGGAGGTCGCCGCGGACGCCCGGCGGCGGGGTACCGCGCCCCGCCGGGCCCAGGGGTGGTACGCCCTGGCGTTACGCCACCGGCTGGCTGGCGACGAGTCCGGGGCGGCCCGTGCGCTGCGCCACGGTCTGGCGGTACTCGACGGGCACCGCGCCTCGCTCGGCGCGACCGAACTGCGGGCCAACAGCGGGACGTACGGCAAGGAACTGGCCGCCGAAGGCCTGGACATCGCCGTCCGGCGGGGCGCACCGGCGCAAGTGCTGACCTGGGCGGAGCGGTGGCGGGCCAATGCGCTACGGATGCGACGGGTCTCACCGCCACCGGACCCGGACCTGGCCACCGCGCTGACCGAGCTGCGGATGGTCAGTGCCGCACTTGAGGACGCGTTGTTGGCCGGTAACCCGGTCCAGACGCTACGCGGCAGTCAGGCCCGGCTGGAGCAGCGAATCCGGGAGCTGGCCCGAGGGGTCAACGGTGGCGGCGAACTGCACGCGCCGCCCGGGGTCACCGACCTCGCCGCGGCGCTCGGTGCCGCCGTACTGCTGGAACTGGTGACGCACGGCGGGCGGCTGCTCGCGGTGCTGGTCCGCGACGGCCGGCCGACGCTGCACGACCTCGGACCGCTGGCCGACGCGGTACGGGCGGCCCGGCTGCACCGGTTCGGGTTGCGCCGGCTGGTCACCACCGGCGACAGCGCCGACGCCCGGACCGGGGTACGGCACACCGCCGGCGCGTTGGACCGGCAACTCTTCGATCCGGTACGCGAGCTGATCGCCGACCGTCCGCTGGTGATCGTGCCGATCGGCGAGCTGCACGCCGTACCGTGGTCGGGTCTGCCGACCTGTGCGGGCCGGGCGGTGACGGTGGCGCCATCGGCGACGGCGTGGCTGCGGGCCGCCGGCCGGCGGTCCGGCGGGGTGGACCCGCAGCCGGCCGGCGGGCCGGCGGTACTGGTGGCCGGGCCGCGACTGCCGGCTGCCGAGACCGAGGTGCGGCAGCTCGGTGCGGTGCTGCCCGGCTCCCGCGTGCTCACCAGGGCCGCCGCCACCGCCGACGCGGTAACCGCGGCGCTCAACGGCACTAGGCTGGCGCACATCGCCGCGCACGGGCGGTTCCGGGCGGACAACCCGCTGTTCTCCACGCTGGAGCTGGCCGACGGACCGTTGACCGCGTACGAACTGGAGCGAATTACTAGTCCGCCCGGTTGCGTGGTGTTGTCGGCCTGTGATTCCGGGCTGGCCGGGGTCCGCCCCGGCGACGAGGTGATGGGCTTCACCGCGGTGCTGCTGGCGCTGGGCGCCCGCTGTCTGATCGCGACGGTGCTGCCGGTGCCGGGCGAGCTGACCACCGCGCTGATGCTGGAGTTGCACCGCGAGATGCTGGCCGGGCATGCGCCAGCGGTGGCGCTGGCCCGGGCACAGCGGGCGTTCGCCGCGGACCCGGACGGTGCGGTCGGGGCCCGGCACGCGACGGCCGCCGCGTTCGTCTGCTTCGGCGCCGGTTGAGCCGAGGTGCCGTCGGCCGCTCCGCCGTTGGCGTTGCCGAGGGGTCGCCCAGTTCGCCTGCCACCGTAGCGGACCTCCGGTTAGCTGACGAGCGACGCCGCTGGCCGACCCCGCCGGTCTCACCCAGCCTGCCACTGACCGGTGAACGCCGCCAGCGGACACAGATCGTGCAGTAACGGGTACGCAGCCGGCTCTTGACACGTGGTGGTCACAGGGCCGTAACCTGATGACACTTGATTCAATAGTGAATAGATATCCAGAAGGTGACGATGGACACGATCCTGTCGGTGGACCAGGGCACCACCAACACGAAGGCGTTGCTCGTCGACGGTTCCGGGACGGTGCTCAGCCGCGCGTCGGCCTCGGCAGGCGTCACCTTCCCTCGCCCAGGCTGGGTCGAACAGGACGCGGAGGAGCTGTGGCGCAGTGTCCTGATCGCGGTACGGGACTGCCTCGACGCCGCAGGTGGCCCGACCCCGACCGCAGTCGCCGTGTCCAACCAGCGGGAGTCCGTCGTCGGGTGGGACCGCCGCACCGGCCGGCCAATCGGCCCAGTGCTCAGCTGGCAGGACGCCCGAGCGGACGACAAGTGCCGGCAGCTGACCGCCGCCGGGCTGGCCGAAACCGTACGCCAGCGGACCGGACTGCCGTTGGACCCGATGTTCTCCGCGCCCAAGATGGCCTGGCTGCTGGCGGCGGCAGGCCTGACCGAACCCGGTGCGGCAGAACGGGCCGGGATCGTCGTGGGCACGGTCGACGCCTGGCTCGTCTGGAACCTCACCGGTGGGGCAGTGTTCGCCTGCGAGGCCGGCAACGCCTCCCGAACGCTGCTGTACGACCTCACAACGCTGGACTGGGACACGGACCTACTGACCGCGTTCGGCGTACCCCGCGCGGTTCTGCCCCCCGTACGCGCCTCCGACGCGGGCTTCGGGGTCACCGCCGACCTCGGCGTACTGCCGGCGAAGCTGCCGGTCGCCGCAGTGCTTGCGGACTCGCACGCCGCGCTGTACCAGCACGGCTGTCACCTGCCCGGTACAGCGAAGGCCACCTACGGCACCGGGACCTCCGTGATGGCGGCGGTCGCGCACCCCGACGTCCCGTCCGCCGGGGTGGCCACAACGCTGGCCTGGCTGACGGACAAGCCGACCTATGCCCGAGAGGGCAACATCATCGCGTCCGGCGCCGCGCTCGCCTGGATGGCCCGTACTCTCGGCCTGCCCGACGTAGGGCAGCTGGAGAAGGTCGCCGACGCGGTCGACGACGCCGACGGCGTGCACTTCGTACCGGCGTTCTCGGGTCTCGGCGCCCCGTACTGGGACCGGTCCGCGACCGGCATCCTCACCGGTATCACCGGCGGCACCGATCGGGCCCACTTGGCGATGGCTGCCCTGGAGAGCGTCGCCCACCAGGTCACCGACGTGCTCGAGGCGATCGAGGTCAACTCGACCGCGATCGACATGCTGCACACCGACGGTGCCGCCACCGCCAGCGGCCGGCTCATGCGGTTGCAGGCCGATCTGCTGGGCCGGTCGGTTCGGGTGGCCGACGCGGTGGACACGTCCGCGCTGGGCGCCGCGACGCTCGCCCGGCAGTCGCTCGGCCTGGCCGACGCCGACGCGGCGGTGTCTGCAGGCATGCTCGTCGAGCCCACCATGGCGGCCGAGGCCCGGGGTCGGCGCCGCACCGAGTGGGCCGCAGCCGTTGCGCGGTCCAGGGTCGGCCGGGTGTCTGACCTTCCGGACATCGGCGACTGACCGACCCGCACGAGCCGCGACCCGTCCGCGACAACCCCGACGAGAGGAGCACCTTCGCGATGACGCAGACAACCCGACAGTCCGCCGTAGCGTTGCTACGCCGTCCCTCGGTGATCGGCGGTACGTGCCTGGTGGCGCTGCTGATCGCGATCGCGTCCACCACCAAGGTGGTCGATGCGGAGGAAGCCGCCGTCGCGGGTGCGGCGCAGCAGTTCGACGCCGCCGGGTACGCCGCACAGCGCTACGACACGGAGGTGGTGCCGGCCATCGAACAGAACGCGGTCGACATCGCCCAGCTGCTGGAGGCGGTCACGGCCGACCCGGCGGCGGCCGGGCAGGAGTACGGGCACCGCGACGGCCCGAACGCCCGCTACGCCTTCGCCGCCACCGGCACCGGCGTGGCCGGACCGGTCGCGGGCACCCTGCTACCACTGCAGATCGACGGGCTGCCCGAGGGGGTGCAGGTGAGTTTGCAGGTCGGGCCAGCGATCAACGGCACCGCGCTACGCGATGCCGCCGGCTTCATCACCTTTGACCAGTTCCTCAACCAGCTGGAGTACGCCGACGCCGCCACCGAGCTGAACAACCAGGTGAAGGCGAAGGTGCTGGCGGGGTTCGACGCCGAGGCCGCGGTTGGCAAGCAGGTGTCGTTCGTGGGTGCGTTCACCTACGGCAGCAACCCGGAGCTGATCCAGGTGACGCCGGTCGAGCTGGCGGTGGCACCGTGACCACCGCCGGTCCGGTCGTGATGCGTACCCGTGCGGTCAGCAAGGTGTACGGCGGCACTCAGGCGCTCACCAGGGTCGACTTCAGCGTCCGTGCCGGCGCCGTCACCGCCCTGTTCGGCGAGAACGGCGCCGGCAAGTCCACCTTGATGAAGATCCTGGCCGGGGTGGAGACGCCGTCGAGCGGGGTGATCGAGATGGACGGCACGCCGGTGACGTTCCGGTCTGCCGTTGACGCCGTCCGGCACGGGGTCGCGATCATTCACCAGGAACTCAACCTGTGTCCGAACCTCAGCGTCACCGACAACTTGTTCCTCGGACGTGAGCGCACCGGGCGCGGAGGCCTGCTCGAAACTCGGGGGCAGCGGCGAATCACCACGGCCCTGCTGGACCGGCTGGAGGAGCCGATCGACCCAGACGCCCTGGTCGGTGACCTGCGCCTAGGTCAGCAGCAGATCGTCGAGATCGCGCGTGCGATCTCGCTCGACACCCGGGTTCTGATCATGGACGAGCCGACGTCCGCGCTGAGCGCAGCCGAGGTCGAGGTGCTGTTCCGGGTCATCCGCGAGCTGACCGGCAATGGCGTGGCGATCGTCTACATCTCCCACCACCTGGAGGAGGCGCTGGAAATCGCCGACGACGTCGCTGTGCTGCGCGACGGAGCGCTCATCGCCACCGACGACGCCGCCAACGTCGACCTGAACTGGATCATCGCGAACATGGTTGGTCGTAGCCCGGACGACCTGTACCCGAGGCTGACGACTCCGGCGGGCGAGCCACTGCTGCGGATCCGCGGCGTGAGCGTCGTGGACGCGACCAACCCGGCTCGCCTAGCCGTCGACAGCTTGGACCTGACCGTCCACGCCGGCGAGGTGGTCTGTCTGTACGGGTTGATGGGCGCTGGCCGTACCGAACTTCTGGAGGCGCTCGCCGGCCGGCTACCGCTGCACACTGGATCGGTCACGGTAGCCGGCCAGGACGTCGCCTCGGCGGGCATCGCCGAGCGGATCGACCTAGGGCTCGTACTGGTTCCCGAGGACCGGCAACGGGACGGCCTGGTGCAGACCATGTCGGTCGGCGAGAACCTGTCACTGGCGGCGATCCGGCGGCTCCGGCTCGGGCCGCTCATCGCCCGGGCGCAGGAAGCCGGCGCGGTCGGCCGAACGATTGCCAGTGTCACGGTGAAGGCCGCCGGCGCCGGTGCGGCGATCACTTCACTGTCCGGCGGCAACCAGCAAAAGGTGGTGATCGGCAAGGCGCTGCTGACGGAGCCGCGGGTGCTGCTGCTGGACGAGCCGACCCGGGGTATCGACGTCGGCGCCAAGGCGGACATCTTCACACTGATGGCGGACCAGGCCCGGCAGGGTGTCGCGGTGCTGTTCGCCACCTCAGAACTGGGCGAGGCGCTGAACGCCGCCACCCGGGTGGTGGTGATGTACCGCGGCCGGGTGGTGCAGATCCTGGACCCGGCGACCACCAGCAAGGAGCAGCTCATGGCGGCCTCCGGCGAGGCCACGCCGCCGCCACCGTCGAATGGAGCGACCGCATGACCAGCATCCGCACCAGCGAGCCGGCCACCGCGACGGCCGGCGAACGCCGGCCGACGGTGCGATCGGGACCGAGCTGGACCCGCCGGCTGGGCGACGCAGCCCTGGAGCTGCGGGCGTTCATCGCCCTCGCCGTCATCGTGGTCATCTTCGCTTCGCTGTCCGACACCTACCTGACCAGCAGCAACCTGATCACGATGACCCGCCATGTGGCGATCAACGCCATTCTCGCGCTGGGCATGCTGTTCGTCATCCTCACCGGCGGAATCGACCTGTCTGTCGGCTCGATCGTGGGGCTGTCCGGCATCGTCGCCGGGGTGCTGCTGCAGGGCTGGGAGATCAATTCCTTCGACGTCGTCCTGTACCCGCAGGTGTGGGCGGTGATCGTCATCTCCCTCGCGGTGGGGATGCTGGTCGGCGCGGTCAACGGACTGCTCGTCGCACGATTCAACCTGGCCCCGTTCATCGCCACCCTCGGCATGCTGTACGTGGCGCGCGGCATCGCCATGCTGATCTCGGACGGCGCCACGTTCCCCCGGCTCGAAGGCAGCCCGGAATTGGGCAACACCGGCTTCGGCTTCCTTGGTCGCGGCCGACTGCTCGGTATTCCCACCTCAATCTGGATCATGGTGCTGCTGGCCCTGCTCGCGATGGTGCTGATCCGACGGATGCCGTTCGGGCGCTGGTTGTTCAGCGTCGGTGGCAACGAGCGGGCGGCCGAACTGTCCGGCGTACCGATCCGCAAGGTCAAGATGTGGGTCTACATGCTGTCCGGATTCTGCGCCGCCATGGTCGGTCTGATCATCGCCTCGGAGCTGACCTCGGCCGCGCCACAGTCCGGGGAGACCTTCGAACTCAACGCGATCGCCGCAGTAGTGATCGGCGGCGCGTCCCTGGCCGGCGGGCGGGGCACGGTCCGTGGCGCGTTGGTCGGCGCATTCGTGATCGGCTTTCTCTCCGACGGCCTCGTGATGGTCGGAGTCTCCACGTTCTGGCAAATCGTGATCAAGGGAGCGGTAATCATCCTCGCCGTACTGCTCGATCAGGGCCAGCAACGCCTGAAACGTTCCTCTGCGGCTACGGCGGCGAGGCAGGCATCCCCGTAGCCGTCCCCATCCCCCACAAATTCCCAACTGAGGAGGCAGCACCGATGTTCCGTTCTCCCGTAAGGCGGGCGGCCGCACTGCTGGTCGCCGGGACGCTCGCCCTGGCGGCGTGCGGCACCGACGACGGCACCGCACCGGCCACCGACGATTCGACCGACTCGGCCGGCGGGCTGATCGCCGTCATCACCCCGTCGCACGACAACCCGTTCTTCAAGGCAGAGGCCGACGCGGCAGTGGCCAAGGCCGAGTCGCTCGGCTACGAGACGACGTCGACGTCGCACGACGACGACCCCAACAAGCAGTCCGAGCTGATCGATTCGGCGATCAGCGCTGGGGCCAAAGCGATCATCCTGGACAACGCCGGCGCCGACGCGTCGATCGGCCCGATCCGTAAGGCGGTCGAGGCCGATGTGAAGGTCTTCCTCATCGACCGGGAGATCAACGAGACCGGCCTGGCCACCGCGCAGATCGTGGCGAACAATTCACAGGGTGCCGCGCTGGTCGCCGAGGAGTTCGTCCGGGCGATGGACGGTAGCGGCGGCTACGTCGAGCTGACCGGCAAGGCCTCCGACACCAACGCCGGAGTTCGTTCCAGCGCCTACTCGGGTGTGATCTCGCAGTACCCGGACATGCAGCTGGTCGCCCAGGAGACGGCGAACTGGGACCAGCAGGAGGCGTTCACCAAGACTGAGACGATTCTGCAGACGAACCCGGACATCAAGGGCATCATCGCGGGTAATGACACGATGGCGCTGGGCGCGCTGGCCGCGGTCAAGGCCGCCGGCCTGGGCGACAACATCGTCATCGCCGGCTTCGACGGCAGCCCGGACGCGGTGGCCGCGATCAAGGCCGGCGAGTTGCTCGCGACCGGCCTGCAGCCGGCCGTGCTGATCGCCGAAACCGCGGTGGAACAGGCCGACGAGGTGATTCGCACCGGTACCGCCAGTCAGCCCGAAAAGCAGTCCATCGACTGCGCCTTGATCACCGCAGACAACGCCGACTCGTACACCTTGTTCGCGCTGGAGTGACGTACGCCGCCCGGTAGGGGCGCTGGGAAGCTTTGTGCCCCTACCGGGCTCTGGTAACCTTCTAGTGAATCGGATTTCGGAGTTGAATAGATATGCCTAGTGAGCCGAGGTTCGGTGCCGGACTGTGGCACTTCGCCAGTTACGTCGACCGCTACGCGGTGGACGGCTACGCCCCCGCTGTCACCACCCTGGAAGCAATAGCCCGGGCGGGCGAGGTCGGTGAGCTGTCCGTGGTCGATCTGAACTACCCGTTCACTGCGGGAGTCGGCCTGTCCGAGGTGAAGGACGCGCTTGCCGAGGCCGGCCTGGCTGCCATCGGCATCACGCCGGAGATCTACCTGCGCAGGTTCAGCAAGGGCGCCTTCACCAACCCGGACCCGGCGGTGCGCTCCGCCGCGCTCGACCTGATGCACGAGGCAGCCGGAGTCGTCCGCGAGCTCGGCGCCGACTACGTCAAGATATGGCCCGGTCAGGACGGCTGGGACTACCCGTTCCAGGTGGACCACCGGCAGCTCTGGGCGCTGGCCGTCGACGGCATGCGCGAGCTCGCTGGCGCTCATCCCGACCTGAAGTTCGCCATCGAATACAAGCCACGCGAGCCCCGGGTGCACATGACCTGGGATTCCGCCGCCCGTTCGCTGCTGGGCATCCAACAGATCGGCCTGGACAACGTCGGGGTCCTGCTCGACTTCGGTCACTCACTGTACGGCGGAGAGTCGCCCGCCGACGCCGCTCAGCTGCTCATCGACCACGGCCGGCTCTACGGGATGGACGTCAACGACAACCTCCGCGGCTGGGACGACGACCTGGTGGTCGGAACCGTCCACCTCACCGAGATCTTCGAGTTCTTCTACACCCTGCGGGTGAACAACTGGGAAGGCGTCTGGCAGCTCGACCAGTTCCCGTTCCGGGAGGACAGCATCGAGGCGGCCCGGCTGTCGATCCGCTTCCTCAAAGCGGTGCACCGAGGTCTGGATCTGCTCGACATTCAGGCGCTACGCGAGGCGCAGCACCGCCAGGACGCGCTCACCGCGCAACGCCTGGTGCAGGACGCCCTGCTGCGTTCGATGGTGGTGGACCGATGAACGCGGCACCGGTCGCCGCCCCCGACACCCCGGCGCTGCCCGTCCTCGGTCGAATCGGCCCCGAGGCCGGCCGGGAGGCGATCATCGCGCACATCCGGGAGGGAGCCCGGCTTATCCGGCGGCGCGACATCAGCATGATCAACGCGGCCGGGCTGGGGCATGTCGGTGGCGAGTTCAGTGTCATCGACATCCTGGCCACCCTCTATCTGCACGTGCTGGAGATCTCCGCAGACCAACTGGATGATCCGGAGCGAGATCGGCTCATCCTGTCCAAAGGTCACGCGGCCGGCGCACTTTACGCCACGCTGGCCGCCGCCGGCCTGCTCGACCCGGTAGCCCTGGACACGTTCCTGCAGCCGCTGTCCAAGCTCAACGGACATCCCGACCGGACCAAGGTCCGCGGTGTCGAGGCCAACACCGGCCCGCTCGGGCACGGTCTGCCGATCGCGGTCGGCACCGCCCTGGCCGGCAAGCTCGACGGTTCCCGTCGACGCACCTTCGTCGTCCTCGGCGACGGCGAGTTGCAGGAGGGCTCCAACTGGGAGGCGATGATGGCCGCCGCACACCACCGGTTGGAGCGCCTCACCGCGATCGTCGACCGCAACCGGCTGCAGCAGGGTGCCCGGGTCGCCGACACCAACGAGCTGGAGCCGCTCGCGGACAAGATCCGTGCGTTCGGTTGGCAGTCGGTCGAGGTCGACGGACACGACCACGGCGCGCTGCTCGACGTGCTCACCCGCGCCCCGGCCGACGGCAAACCCACGTTCGTGATCGCCCACACGGTGAAGGGCCATCCGATCACCTTCATGAGCGACGAGGTCGCCTGGCACCACAAGGTCCCCGACGCCGACCAGGTTGCCACCGCCCTCGCTGAGTTGGAGACAGAGTGAGCACCTTGACGACCGATCAGGTCCTGCACGACTGCCGCGACGCCTACGCGGCGACCCTCGTCGAGCTCGCAGCAACCGATCCACGGATCGTCGCGGTGGTCAACGACTCGGTGGGTTCCAGCAAGCTGAGCGAGTTCAGCAGCAGATTTCCTGACCGGCTGATCAACGTCGGCATCGCCGAGCAGGACATGGTGGGCGTTGCCGCCGGCCTGGCCAACGGCGGGAAGATACCCTTCGTTTCGGCCGCCTCGTGCTTCCTCACCGCCCGCGCGCTCGAGCAGATCAAGGTCGACGCCGCGTACTCCAACCACAACCTGAACCTGTGCGGGATGAGCCCGGGCATGGCTTACGGCGAGCTCGGACCCACGCACCACTCGATCGAGGATCTGGCCTGGCTCCGTGCCATACCCAATCTCACGGTCATCGTGCCCAGCGACCCCGCCGAGACCGGGCAGGCGGTCCGCTGGGCGGCCGGGCATCCAGGGCCGGTCTTCATCCGGGTCAGTCGGATGGGCGTCGCTGCGGTCAACGCCGAGAACTACCGCTTCGTGGCCGGGCAGGCGGTCCGGCTCCGCGAAGGAACCGACATCACGATCATCGCCAACGGGACCGTCGTCTCCGCGGCGATGGAGGCCGCCGGGCTGCTGAGTCGGCTTGACATCGAGGCTCGCGTGCTGTCGATGCCGACCGTGAAGCCGCTCGACGTCGACGCCGTCGTGGCGGCGGCGCGGGACACCGGCGCGATCGTCACCGTCGAAGAGGCGCTGACCACGGGCGGCCTGGGCGGAGCTGTCGCGGAGACCGTTGTGCAGCACCATCCGGTTCCGGTCAGGTTCGTCGGCGTCCCCGGTGTGTTCGCGCCCACCGGTTCGGCCCGATGGCTGCTGGAGCACTTCGGGATCTCTCCCGCCGGCATCGTCGACGCGGCCCACCGGGTGCTTCGACGCTGACCCGCACGGGCTCTGAGTGGGCCGTGCTACGCGTGCGCCCTGCCGGCCCAAAGGCGGGCGCTACGATCGGCAGGGATCGGCCAACCGGCCCTCGGGCAAGTACCAGAGGGCAGCCACCAAGCCGCAGCTGAGGAGGATGTCGTCGGCACGAAACCACGAGCGGCATACAGCGACGACCAGGTTCGGCTTGTCGCGAAGGTCGCCCGCATGTACCACGAACGAAACATGCGGCAGACCAGCATCGCCGATGAGTTGCACATCTCGCAGGCACGTGTGTCCAGGCTGCTCAAACGAGCCACTGAGATTGGCATCGTCCGGACGATCGTGTCGCTGCCGGCCGGTGTCCACACCGACTTGGAGGAGGTTATCGAGCAGCAGTACGATCTACATGAGGCTGTGGTGGTCGATGCCTCGAGCGTGGATGACCTGCTCCCAGCTCTGGGCGCGGCGGCAGCCGACTACCTGGAGACCACCCTCACCGGCGGTGACCGGGTCGGCATCTCCTCATGGAGCGCGACTCTGCTGGCCGCCGTCGAACGGATGCGTCCGTCCCGCACCCGCGTCGTTGATCAGGTCGTCCAGATCGTCGGTGGCGTCGGGAATCCTCGCGTGCAGGTACGCGCAAACCTGCTGATGAGCCGATTCGCGGCGATGACCGGAGCCGAGCCACTTTTCATGCCGGCGCCGGCGATGCTCGGCACCGAGGCTGCTCGCGAGGCGTTGTTGCGGGATCCCACCGTCGCGGAAGTGCTGCAGACCTGGCCTAAGCTGACGATGGCATTGGTCGGCATCGGCAGCCTCGAGCCCTCGCCGCTGCTACTCGAGAGCGGCAACGCCCTCGCGGAGCCTGACCAGGCGGCCCTACGCGCCGGCGGTGCCGTAGGGGATGTCTGCCTGCGGTTCTACGACGCCGTAGGTCAGGCCGTGCACACCCCGCTCGGCGACCGAATCCTTGGCATCAGTCCCACAGAGTTGCAGACGATTCCCCGGCGGGTCGCCGTCGCTGGCGGGCGGAACAAGCTCGCCGCCATCCGCGGCGCACTGCTCGGCAAGCACGTCAATGTGCTCATCACCGATCTCACGGTCGCCCAACTCCTGGTTGACACCCCAGATCGACCTACTTCCCGGTAGCTCATCCGATTTGTTTCGCCGAGGCCAGCGAAACTGGTAAGTCTGGCAGGTCGACAAGATTGCCTACTGCCGCAGTCGACCGATGTCGCATCCTCCTCGAGTAGGTATTCATAACCGATTTTCCTTGCAGCGCCCGACCGCTACTGGCATGATGAGGTGTGGACAACACGCGCTGGGAGCCCAGAAGCGCCGATGTTTCCGTGGCCGAGGGCAACGGCAACGGACGCACCCATTCCTCGACGACGTAGCTGAGGGCAAAGGTCAGCAGTAGCTCGCCGGCCATCCGGCGAGAAGCAGGCCCACGCCCTCAGCTACGCCCATTCCGGCATTGCCGGCCTGCAATAGGCAGAGGAAGGGACGCCCCCGCCGAGGTCTGCCGGCTCGAAAACGCCATCTAGCGGACTCCGGCATCGCGCGGTTACCGCAACGACGCTCGCTGTCGCATGCGCAGCGCCTACTGGTAAGTGTCAGCCCGGCCGATCACCCACAAGCACCGACGCCAATCAAGGCGAAACAGTGCACCCACCGGCGCGGAATATTTATTCAGTTCCGACTACCCTTGCAGCTGCGATTCTCGTCTGCCATGATGACTGTCGATATGGCGTTCGGGAGACCGGGGGCGCTGCTCGTTCTGTGGCCGAGGGCAACGGCCGCAAACTCTCGTCCTTCATACCCGCAGCTGGGGCGGCAGCCGGCGACATGTCCGTTCACCTTCTGGCAGCAATGCGCTCAGCTCAGGTCCAGCTGCGCTATTCGCCGCCCATCGTCCTGACTAGGGCGGCAGAGAGGAAGCCCGATGAGGCTTGCCCACCACAAGAAAGCTCGACTGTCCGGACTCCGACGTAGCGCGCTGGCCGCGACCGCGCTCGTCGTGGCTTCCACCACGACAGTAGCCGTCGCCACTCAAGCCAGCGCCGCAGCCGGTTGCCGGGTTGACTACAACATCACCAGCCAGTGGTCTGGCGGCTTCGGCGCGACCATCGACATCACCAACCTCGGCGACCCGATCTCGGGCTGGACACTCCAGTTCACCTTCCCCGCAGGCCAGACAATCACTCAGCTCTGGAACGGCTCGGTCAGCCAGTCCGGGAGCAACGTGACCGTCAGAAACGCCTCTTACAACGGCAACATACCCACCAACGGCACCGTCAGCCCTGGGTTCAACGGAACCTGGAACAGCAGCAACCCGAAACCCACCTCGTTCACCTTGAACGGCACCGTCTGCACCGGCTCCACAGTCCCCACCACCCCACCTCCCACCACCGCACCACCACCCACCACCGCACCACCACCCACCACCGCACCACCACCCACCACCGCACCACCTACTCAGACGGTCTTCGCCGTCAACGCTGGCGGCAGCGCCTTCACCAGCTCGGACGGCACCGCCTTCGCCACCGACACGGGATTCTCCGGCGGCTCCACCTACACCGTCAGCGACCCCATCAGCGGCACCACTGACGACACCCTCTTCCAGAGCGAACGCTACGGCGACTTCAGCTACTCAGCCTCAGTGCCCAACGGCTACTACACAGTCACCCTCTACTTCGCCGAGGTCTACCACACCGCAGCTGGTCTCCGAAGCTTCGACGTCCTCATGGAGGACACCGAACAGGTCGGCGACCTCGACATCTTCGCTCAAGTCGGCGCGGACGCCGCCTACACCACCGAAAGCTCCGTAGCCGTCGGCGACGGCACCATCGACATCCAATTCGTATCCAACATCGAGAACGCAAAGGTCAACGCCATCAGAGTCGCCCGAACCAGCAACCCCGGCGACCCAGTGGCCGCCTTCACCGTCACCCCGACCAACCCCAAACCCGGCGACACCATCACCGTCGACGCCACCGCATCCTTCGACCTTGACGGCACCATCACCAGCTACCGCACCGACTACGGCAACGGCACCATCAAGACCGGCGCAGTCACCACGCACCAGTACCCCACCGCCGGCACCTACACCGTCACCGTCACCGTCACCGACAACGACGGCCGCACCAACTCACTCGCCAAGTCAATATCGGTACGAGCCGCATCCGCAAAACCGCGGGTCATCAACACAACCGACCTAGGTGCCGACCCGGACGACCTGCAGTCGCTCGTTCGTATGTTGGTGATGGCCAACGAGGTGGACCTGGAAGGCATCATCGGCAGCACCAGCTGCTGGCGGCCGACGCAGAGCTCCTCCAACATGAACAATCTACTCAATCCACGACTGAACGCGTACGGCCAGGTGCTGTCCAACCTGCAACGACACGCAGACGGTTACCCGAGCCTGTCGTACCTGCAGTCCATCTCGAAGTTGGGCCAGACCGGCTACGGCATGGACGCGGTCGGTTCGGGTAGGGACACCCCAGGATCAGAGCTGATTATCGCTGCGGTGGACCGGGACGATCCCCGGCCGGTTTGGGTCAACTTCTGGGGTGGCGGCAACACTTTGGCGCAAGCGGTCTGGAAGGTACAGAACACTCGCAGCCAGGCAGAGGTCAACCGGTTCATCAGCAAGCTCCGGGTGTACGACATCCTCGGTCAGGACGATGCGGGCGCGTGGTTGACGAAGAACTACCCGAACCTCGTCTACATCCGCGCAAAGAACCTGGTGTACAGCTGGCAGCCGTCGGACAGTTGGTTGGACTCCAACGTCCAGAACCACGGTCCGCTGGGGGCGCAGTACCCGGACAAGCAGTGGGCGACCGAGGGTGACACCCCGGCGTTCCTGCACCAGATCGCGAACGGGCTGACCGATCCGGACCACGTGGACTGGGGCGGCTTCGGCGGTCGGTTCGGCCCGGCCGAAAGGTCCGCTGTACGTGGTATGTCCTGCAGTGGTCGACTAGACCACGAGCCGTCGTTCGACCCCTACTACATGTACACCGACGCGTCGGAGGGTGGCAGCTCGATCAACCGGTGGAGCACCGCGATTCACAACGACTTCGCGGCCCGGATGGACTGGAGTATCACCAGCAGCTACTCCGGCGCCAACCACCATCCGATCGCCGTTCTCAACGGTGACACCACCAAGGATGTCCTGGAGATGTCCGCCTCCGCTGGCTCCAGTGTGAACCTCAGCGCAGCCGGCTCCAGCGACCCAGACGGCGACTCGCTGGCATACACGTGGTCGTACTACGACGAGCCCAGCTCGTACAACGGCAGCGTGTCGATCAGCAACAGCTCTGGCACCTCGGCCACGGTGCAGATCCCGTCGAACGCTGGCGGGCAGAGCATCCACATCATCCTGCAGGTACGTGACAACGGTTCGCCCAACCTGTACTCCTTCCGGCGGATGGTGATCAACGTCCGGTAGGTCGGGTCAGCCGCCGGCCGCGGAGACAGAGCGGCGGCCAAGGGGCGCCTCCCAGGCAGGACATTGTTGGACTGCCCGGGAGGCGCCCTGCTTCCTGTGGTCCGACCGACCAGCACGCCCGCCGCTCCGCCGGTGCCGCCGTGATCAGCTTCGACCCGTTCTCCGTCGGCCAGGAAGGCACCGGACGCAGCGACAAGCAGGGTGCCTCCTTCGGTGATGCGGCCTCGGACGACCTCCAACCCCAGAACCCGGTCCGCACCCGCTTTGCCGCCCCTTGCGCACGGAATATCACGTGGATACTCCTCGAACACCACGCACCTCCTAGTAGGGCAGCCGTACTTTGTGACTTGATCATGTGAGTCTGGATCGGTAGTGGTACCAGCGG
>NZ_JBHMIO010000006.1:0-242263 GCF_048060275.1 Micromonospora sp. LOL_015 | reverse complement strand
CCACCCAATACCGAAACTACTCAACCGAGCTCAAGACGAACCGCGTCGGTGGATCGAGGCTTAGTATTGCTCGGCGTGGTCGTTGGCGGTGGATGCGCCGACCAGGACCGGCCGCCGCCGGACCCGCGGGCATACGATGTTGACAGTGGAGATTTGTCGTTGTATGAGGGCCTGCGGCGAGCTGAACTCACGGTTCCGGAGTGCATGCAGGACGGCCTGAGGTACGCGTTGGTCGATAATGGGCTCGGCTACTACTACAAGATTTATCTGAAACTCGAGTCACCGGTTGATTGCATGAACAACTTCCTCCAAGCGAACGAGATGCGGGATCTGTCTCAAGCGAGCTCATTCGGCGGAAAAGAAGCAGAGCAACCTCTCCTGTACCGGGAGCCTTGGATGGATGAAGAAATCATTCACCGCTTAGAATGGGGTATCGGATCGGAGGAGATCTTTCAGAAGTTCGGCATGGGTATTGCAAATCTTTATAGTGTAGATGCGCTTGTTCAGCAAGTGCCGAACTCTGCGGACGTGCGTGCATATGTGTACGCCTCCCGTGGTGGGTGATCCATCCAGTGAGGTGATCTCACCGACTTTCGGGTAGGTATTTGTATTCGAAGTGAGTCAGATGCAGGGCGGCGGCGACGATGTCGCCGATCCTGCGCGGGCTGGCGGTGATGTGGCGTAGCGCCTTCCACCGTCCGGTCAGGATGGCGAAGCCGCGTTCGCCGTGACCCCGCAGGCCGCGTAGCAGTCGGTTGTAGGCGCGGTTGTCGGGCGCGAGCCGGTTGCCGTATCCTGGCATTCGGTTCGGACCAGCACGCAGAGGTCGCGGATCTGCTCCGTGGTGAAGCCAGTGGCATGATACATGTTCGGCGGTCCGCTTTTCTTTGAGATGGGTGTGGTAACTCCATCCTACGGAAGGGTGGATCGTCCTTTTATTTGGGGTCTACTGTAGCGGGTCGGAGGTCCGCTGAATAGGCCTCTTGGAAGGTGCTCAACCCTTCGTGTCGGGAACGGTTGGAGAAGGTCCGATTCTCGGGGCAGAGGTTGCCTTCGGCAATCCGTACACTGTGCAATGCAATACACTGCGGGTTTTGGTGGATGAAACGTAGGCGCTCCTATTATTTCGGTCTCATATAGTGGCGGGGTTGTCAACACTCGAGTTGGGAGGTGGTTTGAATGGTAGAGTCATCTGACGATCTCGTTCGTCGTGTCCGTGAAGCTTCTGCATATTGGCGAGTCCTGATCGGGATTCGCGTTATTATACTTCTAGCCTTGACCTTCTTGGTTTTTGTTCTGGCGGTGGTGCTCGGTGGCCCCGTTGGGATACTGGTGCCGATATTGCTGGTCGTGTTTGTGACATTTGCAATAGGAGTCTTTGTTGTGCAAATGCTGATAATTACCATGAATCGTAGCGTCAAAGAATTAACGAACTTATCGGGTGTGAACGTATTTGAACGTGGGCCAAAACTGTTCGGCATGGTCGCGGTTGACCTTTTTGCCCTGAAGAGGTGGCGGCCCAGGCCCTGAGCTGTCGGGCTTGACTGCAGTGGGCTGCGGTCTGTCGCCGGGGCGTGCGGATCGCAATCGAGTGCCGAGGCTGCTCGTCGGGAGGTGTTGACCCCTGGGGCGAAGCTTCCCGGATCCTTCGTCCAGTATGCCCGGGCAGGGGTTGCCGGACCCCTGGGCCCGGAGGTGCGGGCGTGTCCTTCGGTGAGGGTGGTGTAGCTAAACCTGGATCATCAAGTGCTGGAAATGGTGGTGACAATTCGATGTCAGATCTCCATGATGAAGAATATCGTAGCACGACTATGTATAGGATGATGATTTGGGGGATCAGGGGCTTCTTGGTGTGCTTCCTGGCTGGTCTATTCCTGATTTTAATATTGGAGCTGGTAGTCGCATCTAAGTTCATTGGCATGTTGGTGGCGGGTTGTGTCTTTGGGTGTGTAACTTCGTTCGCAATTGGGTTTATTCCGTGGATAAGATTCTCTGCATTGATACGGGAAAACGGTGGAATGCAGATCGATGGACAGCTGCCATTTTTGCGCCATCTGATATCCGACCTGTGGCGGATGGGGTGGCGCCGCTGAAGCATCGTGGGAAAGGTGGTCAGGTTGGTGACCGATCTGGCGCAGGTGTCGGCCGACTTCCGTGGGGAGCAGTCACCCGACTTGGCTCAGACCTGCACTCCGTACCCGTATCGGGAGGTGTCGTGACCCGACGCCGTGACTATTACCGCGACCTGGCCGCGCCGAGGGCGACCGGGATCGTCCCGGGAGGTTCGGCGATCGTCACCGACGGTCGCGGTCGGGTGCTGATGCACCGACGCGCCGACTCCGGCAACTGGTCGCTACCCGGCGGGACGATTCTGGTCAGCGACGAGTCCACCGAGGTGCGGTTTGCACCCCGCCAGCGCGCTGGCGGGGTGCGGTCAGGCGGTGAGGGTGCCGGTCTTGGTGGCGGCGACGAAGGCCGACCAGTCGGCGGGGGAGATGGTCAGGACCGCGCCGGTGGGGTCCTTGGAGTCGCGTACGCGGATCACGCCGGCCAGCCCGTCGGCCACCTCGACACAATCGCCCTGGCTGTTCGATCGGCTGCTCTTGCGCCAGGTGGCACCGGTCAGGTCGGTCATGGCTCGTACTCCTTCGCCGTGTCCAGCAGCAGCGCCCGCGACTCGGCCTCGCTCAGCGCGGCCGACCGGATGTCGTGGTAGACCCAAGCGTACCGGTCGCTCTCGGCCTGCTTGTCGAGGAAGAGCGCGCCGGTGATCGACTCCTGGTAGACGGTGGTGGGTTCGTACTGCTCGGGAAAGTCCAGGATGGTGAACAGTCCGCCGGTCAGCACCCCGGCGTGCAGGTCGGACGAGAACGGCAGGACCCGGACGGATACGTTCGGCAGCCGGCCGGCGTCGGCGAGCCGGCGCACCTGCGCCGCCATGATCTGGCGCGACCCGACCACGCGACGCAGCACCGCCTCGTCGACGACGATGTCGAACTCCGGCGCCTGCGGCTCCAGCCGGGTCAGTAGTCGGGCCCGGCCCAGCCGCACCGCGACCCGGTCGGCGATCTGGTGACGGGGCACGCCGTCGACGTCCTTCGTGAAGACTGCGGTGGCGTACTCCCGGGTCTGCAGCACGCCCGGGATGAGCTGGCTCTGATAGACGCGGATCCGGCTGGCGGCCTCTTCCAGGCCCACGTACAGCTCGAACCAGGACGGCAGGCTGGCGTAGTCGTGCCACCAGCCCTTCTCCCTGGTCTTGGTCGCCAACGCGGCAAGGATCTCGGTGGTCTCCTCGTCGACGCCGTACAACTCGCAGAGCAGCACGACGTCGCCGGAGCGGACCGGGACCTCGCCGCGCTCCATCCGCCACAGCTTCGTCGCCGACCACTCCAGCTCGCTGGCGACCGACGTCTGCGGCAGCTGGGTCAGCCGCTCGCGCAGCTGACGCAGCTCCCGGCCCAGTCGTCGGCGCGGTACGGACGAGTTCAACACGGACGGGGACATGGCTACCACCTCCTGGGATGCTCGACCCGACCCATCCTGCCGTCACTAGTGGACTTATGAACTCCGTCAATCGGTGGACGGGTGGCTCGGCTCAACGTCGACGGGATTTCGTCAGAGTTGTACGCCTGGCCGGTCGTACCCGACTGATGACTCTGTGTCACTCGATGTCCGGTGAGGGAGGTTTGTGGTAGCGGATCGTGATGCCCCCTTTACAGATACGGACATGGATCTCTAGGGTCGGACGTACATGACGCATAGCCACGGGGGTCCCTAGTGGATGCTGCCCAGACGCCGCCGATCCGTCCGAGCCGCCCACGACATCGCTGGCCACAGATCCTGGCCACCACCACCGCAGCAGCCACAGCCGCCGCACTGACGCTGAGCACACCCGGGCCGGCGGTCGCCGATCCACCCGGAGACCCGGTGCCGGCGCCGACCGTGACCTCGGTCGACTACCCCGACGACGGCGTGTCGCACGGCGGTCGGGACATCGCGGGTGAGTTCACCTTCAGTACGTCATCGCCCGACGTCGTCGCTTACGTGTACGGCTGGAGCAACCCGGCAGGCACCACGGTGACCGTCGCCCCCGGGGCGAGCGTGACGTTGACCCTCACCCCACCGCGCGACGGCTTCAACGCCCTGTACGTCTACGCCCGCAACGAGTACGGCCGGTCCAGCCCGACGACGAGGTACCCCTTCCTGGTCACCTCGCGACCGTCGCCGATCGGGCACTGGCCGCTGATCGACACCAACAACGAGCGCTTCCGTGCCCGCTCAGGCGGTCCCGACCTGGTCCCGAGCGGCGACGTCACCTGGGCACCGGACACCTACCTGATCGAGGCGAGCACGCCGGCTTTCGACGCAGTCGCCGAAGACCCGGCCGACGTCCCAGGTGCGGCCACCGCAGCGGTGTCCGCGCTCGACACCTCGGGCTCGTTCAGCGCCGCCGCCTGGGTCCGGCCAGCTGACCTGTCTGGCGATCGCACCGCCGTCGGTGCCGACGGGACCGGTGCCGGTGGCTTTCAGCTGGGCATCCGCCAACTCGGCGACCCACCGGCTCCGCACTGGGCGTTCACCGTGCCGACGGGTACGGCTGCGTCGAGTCCGCTGATCTCCGCGTACCGTCCCGCGCCGATCGCCGCTTCCGACGTCGACCGCTGGACCCACCTGACCGGCGTGTTCGACGCCGACGAAGGACTGCTTCAGTTGTACGTCAACGGAGCTCTGGCCGCTGAGGCCGCGTTCGCGGCTACCCCGTGGCAGGCGGCTGGGCCGTTCACGGTGGGCCGAGGCTTCAGCGACGGCGCACCGGCGCAGTGGTGGGCCGGCGGCGTGACGGACGTCCTGCTGTGGAGCCGGGTGGCGGACCTGGAGGACCTGCATGGTCGCTTTGCCGATCCCGGTGACACGCTTCCTGAGCTGTTCGGTGTGCTGACGCCGAGACAAGTTGGGCTGTGGGGATTCGACTACTCGGCTGACTGCTGGTGCGGTGACGAGTTCGACCTCGGCTCCTGGGGTCGCAACCTTTACCTCGCCGGCTGGGACACCGTGCCGGAGACCTCGGGGTTCGTCCACGACTCCGGTGCCCCGACCGGCCACGCGGCCTGGTTCGACGGGACGAGCGGGTACGCCTCGACCACCAGCCCGTACGATCCGGTCCCGCGTCCGGTGCTGCGTACCGATCATTCTTTCGGGGTGCTGCTCTGGGCCCGTCTCGACGGTGACCCGGCAGATCCACTGCCCGGCAGCGACGCGGTGGTGCTCGCCCAGGGCGGCGACGAGACGGACGCGTTCCAGCTTGGATACCGGGCCAGCGACGGGCGGTGGGTGTTCCGGCTGCGTGGGGCGGACGACGCCGGCCTGCCCGACCTGGCCGTAGCGGCGAGTCCGGCCGAGGCGGTACCCGGCCAGTGGACGCATCTCGCCGGGGTGTACGACGCGGGTGCGGCGACACTCACCCTCTACATCGACGGTGTGGCCGGTGACCCGGTGGCGGTGCCTGCGCCACCGAGCTGGACCGCGCCCGGGTCGCTGACCGTCGGGGCCGGGGCAGGAGCTGCGGGGCTGACCGGCTTCTTCCCTGGCCGGGTGAGCCGCATCGAGGCACACTCCGGCCCGGTCCCGGCCTGGCTGATCACCGACCGGCACTCACTGACGTAGCCCGCCCTGGCGCATCAGCAGTCACGATGCTGCCTCGATTGAAACGCCGTCCTACAGTTGCTACAAGTCGCGGGAGTCTTTAGTGGATGTCAGCACGACACCGCCCGTCCTGACCCGTTCGAGTAGGCCGCACCAACGTGGGGTGCGGACCCTGACGGCCATCGTGCTGATGCTGGCTGGTGTGGTTGTGCTCCCGTCCATGCCCGCAGAAGCCGAAGCGCCCGAGCCGCAGTGCGTTGACCAGGTCGCCACGTCGGCTGAGGCCGAGCGGATTGCGCTTGCCTGTGCCGCCCGTGTCGAGGCCCTCGATGAACGTGACGAGTATTCCCAGGTCTACGTGGAACCTGACGGCACCCGCACGCTGGAGTCGGCCGTCGTGCCTCAGCGGATCCGGACCGGGACCGACTCGTGGGTGCCGGTATCGACCGATCTGGCGGCGCAGCCGGATGGCCGGCTCGCCCCGGCGGCGACGACTGCCAACGTGACATTCAGCGGTGGCGGAACGGCCCCGCTGGTAACCCTGGAGGTCGACGGAGAAGACTTCACCCTGTCGTGGCCTGATCCGCTTCCTACGCCGACCGTGCAAGCTGACACGGCTGTGTACGCCTCGGTTCTACCGGACGTCGACCTGCATGTGATGGCCACGGCGACAGGCTTCAAGCACGTCCTGGAGGTCAAGACCGCTCAAGCGGCTGCCCACCCGGACTTGGCCCGAGTGCGCTACATCCTCGGTGGTGACATTGCGCCGGAGCCGCTGCCCGATGGCGGGCTCCGACTTGCCAACTCCCAGGGACGGACGGTCGGGGTCACCCCGACCGCGTCGATGTGGGACTCGTCGGTCGACCCGGCAAACGGCGGCGAGGTAACCGACGGCGGACGCGGCGCCGTTACCGCTGCTGCAGAACCTCCGGAGCCGTCGACCGCTGCCGGCCCCGGTCCAGCCGCCGCCAAGGCGGCCATCGACGTGGACGTTGCCGCTGGCGACCTGGAAGTCCTGCCGGACCCGGCGGTGCTGAACGGCCCGGAGACGATCTACCCGGTGTTCATCGATCCGGCATTCGAGAACAAGAGCACCTCATGGGCGTACGCGAACAACAGCAACAACAACTGGGATGTGGAAAACCAGGCCTGGGTTGGGCGGAATCCGTACGACGACGTCCTTTACCGGTCCTACTTCCGCTTCAACATTTGGCCAGTTCGTAGCAAGCAGATCCTCTCCGCCGAGGTGCGTATGCGCCTCGACCACTCCTGGTCCTGCTCGCCGACCTGGGTGCATCTTTTCCGGACGGCAGGGATCAACGACACGCCGCGGATGTCCTGGGGTGCACGTCCACTGCCAACATCGGCCTACCTCGGGGCGCAGGACGCTAACGCGAACGAGGCCGGTGGGTGCGGCGTGATCCAGGACGACGTCAACGTCGAGTTCGGCGGTTCCGCCGTGACCAACGACGTGCAGTACTCGGTCAACCAGCAGTGGAGCGGCTACACCGTCGGGCTGTGCGCCTGTAACCCCTCTGGGCAGTACGAGTGGAACCAGGACAGGTGGAAGAGGTTCTACGTTGACCAGAGTTGGTTGATCGTCAACTACAACTCCCGACCGGGTACCCCGACCGAGCTGACCACGTCGGCGGTCGCCTGCAACGGCATCGTCGGCACAACATCGCCGACGCTGCGTGCCCGGTATCGCGACTCGGACGAATCGGACACCCTAGTCGGCACGTTCGAGTGGAGACAAGTGGGTGGCGGAGCCACCCTGGTCACCGGCCCGTCGCGTCCAGCCAACAATTTCGGCGAGGTCACCCTCAATCTCGGGGCGGGGGCCGAGGGCAAAACGTACGCCTGGCGAGTGCGTGCCAACGACAGTCATGCCGATTCCGACTGGTCCACGAGCTGTCAGTTCACCGTCAACGCCAGTGCGCCGCCCGCCCCGGGAATCAGCTCCACCACCTACCCATCTGGGCCGACGGCGCACGGCGGCCCGGGAGAATCCGGCACGTTCACCTTCACCGCCGGAGCCACAGACGTGACCACCTATGTCTACGGTTGGAGCAATCCACCAAGCAACCAGGTCACCGTATCGCCGGGAGCATCGCACACAGTTGCGCTAACCCCGCCGAAGCACGGCACGAACGTGTTGTACGTCTTCAGCAAGGACAGCGCAGGTACGCCGAGCCCGACGGCTCCGTACCAGTTTCTAGTTGGCTCGCCGTCCGCACCGATCGGTCACTGGCCACTTGACACCGTCAACGGACACGGGTTGAGCGATGTTGTCGGCGACGCCGACCTGACAGCGACCGGTGACGTGACTTGGCCGGGCGACACGCGGTTGATCGGCGAGAGCGTTCCGTTCTTTGACAGCGTGACCGAGTCGCCCACCAACATCTACGGTACCGCGACGGCGAATGTGCCGGAGTTGGACACCGCAGGGTCGTTCAGCGTTACGGCGTGGGTGCGAGCCTCATCACTTACAACCGGAAACCGCACGGCGGTAAGCCAGGACGATAGCGACTTCAGCGGCTTCTACCTCGGATTCCGCTACCTTGGTAACCCGCCTGCGCCATATTGGTCATTCATGATGGGTGATTCGCCTGCAACCGGTACCAACCATCGAGCGGACTCGACAGTGCCGCTGACTACAGCAGACGTCGGAAAATGGACGCACCTGACCGCAGTCCACGATGCTGAGCTCGGCATGATGCACCTCTACGTGAACGGCGAACTGGCGGCGGAGACAACCCGAGCAGCGACACCGTGGACATCCACAGGTCCACTCGTCGTCGGTCGGGCCCTGTGGTATGGCTCGCAGACCGACACTTGGCGTGGCGAGGTGACGGATCTTCGGATATGGGACAGAGTCCTTGTTTCTGACGACCTGCACGGTACCAACACCGATCCACAAGCTGGGACCCAGGCCACGCCCGGTATTCTGGCTCCAACCAGCGTTGGTGACTGGGACTTTGCTGGATCGGTTGACTGCTGGTGCGACGAGGCCTTCGATGTGGATCCTTGGAGCAGGCACATATACCTTCAGGGTTGGGACTCCGACCCGCCCGGCGCAGCTTTCACCAATGATGGCCACGATGAGAACGACGCCGCCTGGTTTGATGGAGTTGGTGGATACGCATCCACTACCGATCCGTTCACCTCTGCAGATCGACCGGTGATTCGGACCGACCAATCATTTACCGTTTCAGCTTGGCTTCAACTCGACGGGGATCCCAGCGATCCTCTGCCCACCGGCGACGTCGTCGCGGTTGCTCAGGGCGGGGCACAAGCGGATGCCTTCCTACTCGGTTACCAGGCAGCGACCGAACAGTGGGCCTTTTGGATGCAAAGTGGCGACACCAACAATGCCGCTACCCTCGGATTGGCTACATCGGCCGTCACGCCCGTGCCAGGGGAGTGGTTCCATCTGGTTGGCGTCTACGACGCGGGCTCCGAGGAGATCCTTCTCTATGTGAACGGGCAACCTAGCGGGGCGGTTTCTCTCAGTTCGCCCATGACATGGTTCGCAACAGGTTCCCTCACGCTCGCGAGAGAACGCTGGAACGGAGGCCTTCAGAGCTTCTTTCCAGGCAGCATCGACCAAGTGACGGTATACGCGGGCGTGGTGAATCCGCGTTTGGTGCTGAACCTTTATTCAACGTTGTGACAGCGGAATATGCACCGTCCGTGCCCGATCCGACCTGGAGGTCGACACGATGACCAGCATGTCAGCCACGCACAAGCGTTGGCGGCGGGCACGCCGCGGCGAACCGTTGTCAGCGCACCGTCGGTGGCGTCGGCCTGCGGCGGTCATACTCGCGTCCGTCATGGCGATCTCGCTTGCTGCGGCGGTCCCGCCGATCCAGCCGGCTGCTGCGGGGCCGGCCCGGCTGCAGGCTGTGCAACCGGACCCGGTACAGGTGAAGGAGGTTGAGAGCCGTCCCAGCCCGGACGGTGCGACGGCCAGCGTCCAGTGGAAATCGCCAGCACCACCAGTGTGGCCTGAGCCCGGCACTGCCCGGGTCCAGCTTCCGAGCGCAGGGATGACCCGCGACCAAGCCCGCCGGCTTGGCGAACCAGCGCCGCGGCAGCAGGCGCGAGTACCCGGATCGCCAATCTGGTTGTCGCTCGCCGACACCAAATCTACCGTGAGAGCCGAGAAACGCCGCGAATTTCGAGTCGAAGTCCTAGACCGTGCGGCCGTCCAAAGCGACCTGCATGCCGGTGTCGTTATGCGGATCGCATCCACCGGAAGTTATTTGGGTTCCGACCGAGTTACCGTGACCGTCGACTACTCCGACTTTGCGGAAGCCTATGGGGCGGATTGGGCACTTCGCTTGCGAATGGTTCGGTTGACCGGTTGTCGATCTGCCTTGTCTGCAACTTCCACATGCGACGTCCAACCCCTGCCATCTCACAATGATCTCCGGGAACAGCGGGTTACCGCAGATATCGATGTGGGCGAGCAAGGTGCAGCCAGTTCCAGCACGACTGTTGCTCTTATGGCCGATTCCTCATCGCCTGCTGGTGACTATAGTGCAACCCAATTGCAGCCGACGTCGACGTGGTCTGCAGGTGGTAACGCTGGCAATTTTGCATGGACGTATCCGATGCGCGTTCCGCCGTCGATCGGCGGGCCGCAACCGGAAGTGTCACTGGCGTATTCGTCTGCAGGTGTCGATGGACGAAGCGAAGCTACCAATAATCAGCCTTCGTGGATCGGCGAGGGCTTTGAGTATGCGCCTGGTTTCATCGAAAGGCGCTATCGTCCATGTCGCGATGACATGAGTTCCGGTGCCAACAACTCGACTGAAACTGGTGACCTCTGCTGGTCGCGTGACAACGCTATTCTCTCTCTCAACGGTAGTTCGGTCGAGCTTATTCGCGACGGAGTTTCCGGCGAATGGCGGCCCAAGACCGACGATGGTTCAAGGATCGAGCGTTTGACGAACACTGTCAACGCCGACAACGATAACGAATACTGGAGAGTTACGACTGCTGCAGGGATCCAGTACTATTTCGGCAGAAACCGGCTCCCGGGATGGACTACTGGCAAGGCTATGACGGAATCTGTGTGGGCTGTTCCGGTGGCCGGCAACCACTCTGGTGAGCCGTGCCGACAAGCCTCGTTTACGACGTCGTTCTGTAATCAGGCGTGGCGCTGGAACCTTGACTACGTGGTCGACCTACACGGCAACACGATGTCTCTGTGGTACTCACGCCAAACAAACAAATATGGGCGGAACATTACCGCGAGCGACGCTGTCACGTACACTCGCGCTGGAGTGCTGCAGCGCATCGACTACGGCACAGATAATCGTGGCGGTACCGACACGGTTTACACGACGGCGCCAGTTCCAATGCAGGTCGTTTTCGCGAGCAGCGACCGGTGTCTGTCATCATGCTCGTCGCATGGGGAGAATTGGCCGGACACCCCCTGGGACCAGGAGTGCAGTGGTTCGACCTGTACCGACCTGTTCTCGCCAACCTTCTGGTCGACCAGCCGTCTGGCTTCGGTGACTACAAAGATCTGGGATGCCGGTGCCGGTAGCTACCGGACGGTCGACTCTTGGACTCTCACCCACGACTTCCTGCCCACCGGTAGTGGTACGAGCCCGGCGCTCTGGCTCGATGCCATCGAACACACTGGGCACGCTGGTGCCACTTCAATCACCTTGCCTTCGGTCACCTTTGGGCAGGTGCAGCTGCCCAACCGAGTCGACACCGTCGGCGACACGAAGCCGGCAATGAACTGGAATCGAATCAGTAAGATCTGGACTGAAAGCGGTGGTCAGATTTCGGTGGCATACTCGGATCCACAGTGTGTCCCCGGCAGCCAGATGCCATCTGCGGCACATGCCAATACGATGCGTTGTTATCCGGTGTTGACTGAGGCGCCCGGTGGTGGGGTTGAGACCGACTACTTCCATAAGTACCTGGTGAAGGCGGTCACCGAAACCGACTGGACCGGCGGTGGTATCCCGGTAGTGACGGAATATGAGTATCTCGGGACACCCGCGTGGCACTACACCGTGGACGACGGGATTACTCCCGATGCCTATCGGACATGGTCAGACTACCGAGGTTATGAGAAGGTGCGGACCCGTGTCGGCGCACCTGGTTCACAGACCTTGACCGAGACCAGCTACTTGCGGGGTATGCACGGTGACCGCGCATCGCCGTCCGGTGGGACGCGCAGCGTGCAAATAGGTGCCTCGATAGGCGACATAGTAAACGACGAGGACGCCTGGTCAGGGATGGTACGTGAGCGAGTCGTCTACAACGGCGTTACTACCGCCCCAGTGTCAAAAACCGTGACAAAGCCCTGGCAATCGGGCGCAACCGCCACTCGAACCATCGGAAGTTCGACGGTGTACGCACGCTATGCGGGAATCGACACCAGCTACGAGTCCGTACTGCTCGATGGGGGCCGCGGCTGGCGGACCACCAAAGTCGTCAACACTTACGACACCTACGGCATGGTCACCCAAGTCAACGATCTGGGCGAGGTGTCTGCAAACGGAGCGACCGACGTGCCAGGCGATGAAAAATGCGAAAAGACTACATACGTCAGGAATGCAAGCATTAACCTGCTTAACCTTCCTGGGCGGGTGCAGATCTTCGCGCTTGCTTGCGGACAGGCGGCAACATCTACAACGCACGTTATCGGTGATGTCCGAAGCAGCTTCGACGGCCAAGCCTATGGTGTAGCCCCGACCAAGGGCGAGGTGACCCGGACGGAGAGTTTGAAGGACTGGTCACCAGCCGGTGGAGGTACAACGACTTGGCTGACGGCGACGCGGGCGAGCTACGACGCATACGGACGAATAACTGAGAGCTGGGACGTTCGGGATAACAAGACTACGACGGCCTACACGCCAAGTGCGGGTGGTCCGCTGACACTCATAACAACCACTGGGCCTTTGGGGTGGGTGTCGACTCAGGAAGTCGAGCCGGCCTGGGGCATCGCAGCTGCCAATGTAGATGTCAACAATCGCCGCACCGAGTTTGGTTACGATGCCTTGGGTAGGCTGACTAAGGTCTGGCTGCCGAACCGGTCGAAGAGTGGCGGGGCTGACCCGAACGTTGAGTACTCCTACGTGGTGCGGAAGTCCGGCGACGTCAACGCGGTTATCACAAAAGAGATAAATGCTTCCTCGAATTATATCACCACATACGCGTTGTATGATGGTCTGCTTCGCCCACGGCAGACCCAGCGTGCAGGGCTCGCTGGCTCTGGGACAATTTTGACCGAGACTGTCTACGACGCGGCAGGTCGCCCGCATGTTAACAATGACTGGCATCACGTGGCAGGGCTAAGCCCCAGTGCGGACCTTCAGACGATTCTCGAATGGGAGGTCAAGAGTCAGACTGTTATCGAGTATGACCGCGCTAATCGGACTACTCATGTCATCCAACGAACCGCTCCCGGTGTCGAAAAATGGCGAACGACGAAAGAGTATGGCGGTGATCGCGTCTACTTGACGCCGCCAATCGGAGATACGCCGACAACTACTGTCGTCGATGCTCGCGGGAATGTTATAGAGCATCATCAGCACAAGGGAGCCACGACTGCGTACCCCGCAGCCGTCACGATGTATGCCTTCAATGGCAAGGATCAACTAGAGAGTGTTATTGACGCGGCAGGCAATACGTGGAGCTATGAGTACGATATACGTGGGCGGCGAATCTCCGCTGACGACCCAGACGCAGGTGTGAGCACTCGTGTCTACAACGACTATGGCGATTTGACCCAAAGTACCAATGCCAACAGCGATGTGCTCGTATACGAATACGACGTGCTCGGACGTAAGGTTGGTGTGTACGATGACACTATCTCGACCACGAACCGGCGTGCGACGTGGACGTACGATACGATTGGCACGGCCAAAGGGCTGCTGTACACGGCTAGCCGGTGGATTGGCGACGACGCATACACGATCCGCACTCGTGGTTACGACGCCTTCTATCAATCGATGGGCGAGGACTACGTTATACCGTCTAGTGAGAGTGGGCTATCTGGGACTTACACCTTCCGGCGTACCTATCACGCCGACGGCAGCCTGGCCTCAAGCTACTACCCAGCAAAGGGGGGCCTGCCGTCCGAGAACCTGAAGTACGAGTACGACCCCGTCACCGGACTTGCAGAAAGAGTCGCTATCGGCGTGTCCGATCAGTACGTGGCCAATACCGAGTACACACCTTTCGGTGATCCTGCACTGATTGTTTATCAGCCGGAGTCAACAGCATTCGTCGAGCGGGCATTTATTTATGATGACGTGACCCGCCGGTTGACTCAGGCGAGTACCAACCGCCAGGTGGTTCCCCAACAGATCGCGGACGTTACCTACAGCTATGACCCTGCCGGCAACATTACCAGGATTGCCGATGTTTCCACTGGTGGCGCTATTGATACGCAGTGTTTTGAGCACGACTACTTCCGCCAGTTGACCGAGGCGTGGACGCCGGGCAACGGTGATTGTGCCCAGTCGCCTAGCGTAGGGTCGCTCGGGGGGCCGGCGCCATACTGGCTGTCCTGGACGTTCGACAGTGTTGGGAACCGACTGACGGAGGTCTCGCACGCGGCAGGTGGGGACACTGTCCGGTCGTACAGCTACCCGGCCGCTGGTGGTAGCCGGCCGCATGCCCTTCTGTCCGTGACGACCACCGGTCCCGGCGTCAGCAGTTCGACCTCCTTCACCTATGACTCTGCTGGTAACACCGCGACACGGCCGAGCCCGACGTCTGGCACGCAGGTCTTGGACTGGGACTCCGAGGGACGGTTGTCGGAGGTTGACGACCCCGGTGACGATCATTCTTTCGTCTACGACGCGGATGGGACTCGTCTGGTCAGGCGGGATGGTGCGGGTAAGACGCTGTACCTGCCGAACATGGAGGTTCGGTACAACACCTCTACCGGGTCGACCACCGCCGACCGCTACTACACGTACGTTGACGGTGTCTACGCGATGAGGAACGGGCTTGGTCTGACCTGGCTGGTTGGTGACCACCAGTCGACGCATTCAATAGCCGTCACCTCGTCCAGCACGCAGCCGGTCACGCGTCGCAGGCAGACGCCGTACGGTATGCCTCGGGGCAGCGCGCCGAGCTGGCCGAACCTCAAGGGTTTCGTTGGCGGCGATGTCGATCCGACAGGGCTCGTTCACATCGGAGCACGCGAGTATGACTCCGAGCTTGGCCGGTTCACCAGTGTTGACCCTGTCCAGGATTTCGCAGAGCCGCAACAGTGGCACGGATACAATTACGCGAACAACAGCCCCGTCACCTTCTCTGACCCGACAGGGCTCTACGCTATCGGCGATAGTGCTGGGCACGTCAGGTCGTATCGCGAGAAGGAAAAGGATGGAACATACAGGGTTGATGATTATACGCCAAAAAATGCTCCAGACCATATGTTTCAAAAGGTTGTTTATGTTCTCAATCCTAGATATAAAGTTGAGGCTAATGGTTTCGGCCAGACGTTTCTGAATGGTTATCCGCTTCCTTCTGGTGGACCTAGTCCGGCCGAGCTGATTGGCTATCTCGAAGAACATTGTCAAGACCAGCATGCGTGCAACTTCGATTTTGCCTGCGGGAATTTCCTGAGTTGTGATCCTGCGATGACTGACCTGGAAGCCACCGCGGTCCTGCGGCACATCTGCGATAGAGGGCATTGTGATACCGACTTCCGAATCAAGGTCGAGGACGACAACATACTCCTCGTCGGGGTCGTGCACGGAATGTTTGGTATGCCTGGTGGGGTCGGTGGCGGTCGCAGGCGGGGTGCTGGTGGCGGTATAGGTACCGGTCATCGGATCAACTTGAGCGCCTGCAAAAACAGCTTCGCTGCCAAGACCGAGGTTCTCATGGCGGACGGCTCCACCAAAAAGATATCCGATGTGAATGTTGGGGATGAAGTCCTCGCCACCGATCCCGAGAGTGGCCTAACTGCGGCTCGAATGGTGACGGCGGTTATAGTCGGATCGGGCATCAAGCATCTTGTCCGGGTCGCTGTCAAGTCACAGTCGACAGGCGAGCGTGAAGGGTCTGTCGTTGCTACCAACGAACATCCGTTCTGGAGCGTTACAGACGGTCACTGGAATGACGCCGAGGATCTAGAGGCGGGCGAAGTGCTCCGGGCAAACGACGGGTCTTCGCTAGCGGTTCTCGACGTTGAGAGATCTCTTGATATTGCCACCGTTTACAACTTGACGGTTGCCGGTATTCACACGTATTATGTGCTCGCCGGCAACATGCCGGTCCTCGTGCACAATACGAACTGCCCTCCGGGGAAGTTGTCGGATCCCCTTCCCCGGGGTATGAACAACAAGATCGCCCAAGCGTATGACGACGTAAAGGCTGGGAGGCTCACCTCTCACGATACGTATCGCGGAGGTGAGCATCCGTGGTGGGCGGATGCAAAGGAGTATCGTGTTCCTGGTCGGCCTGATTCGGATAGAATTCTCGTGAAGACTTTGCCTAACGGTGCACAGGCCTATGGCTGGACATCTACGCACTATCGTAAGATTCAGCGTTTCAGTGCACCACACTTTCCGGACTCGGGTTGGAACTAATGTGTTGCGAAGTGATCGATGCGGCGATCCGGGGTTGTTGTATCGATGTTCGGACCGAATCGGAAATATATTCAAGGACTGTTGATGAGCAACGACGTAGAAGTTTCGCACTACGTTCTATTTGACGAAAGGACTGGGGAGGTGCTTGTCGCGGGCGACCATCTATCCGGATTTTTCGTTGATGTTGCGGACGAATTACCGAAAGTCATTTTTCGTGGAGTGCGCGAAATTAATGAGATTAAGGCCCGAACTGAAGATGGTACTCTAGAGATTTTCGATTGCCGTAGGGTCAAGGTTGGCGAATATTTTGTGGGTCACGTAGTGCGTGGGGGGGTTGAAAGGACGTCGGTTGGAGGCGTTGTCGTGACGAGTGTTGCGTTTCGATCCTTTGGCGGCCGCTGTGAATATGTAGGGGCTGAGGAGATCTGGCGACACTGGGTGTCGGACGCGGCGCCAAAGGCGGGAGAATGGCTTCGGTGGCCAGTTGATCGTCAGGAAGACTGGTTACACGTTGTCCAGAACTCGTGGTTTGCAAGTGGTCGTAGAGCCGGCCGCTACGGCACGAATGAGGATCTACTACTTGACGGATCCGAGATGCGCACTAGGGCGGGATTCTATTGCGCTTTAGGTGAGGCAGCTAATGGTCCTCGCGGCTACTTCGGATCCAACCTCGACGCTGTTGCTGACTGCCTTTCGTTTACCTATGGTGGAGCTCGACTTTCAAGAGTTTGCTGGCGAAACTTTACAGATTCTGAGATTTTGTTGGGTCGTTCTTTTGTAAAGTCCGTTGTAAGTCTTTTCCTGGAATTTGGTATTGAAGTGAATGTCTGATATCTCTTGTTGTCAATATCGTTCGGAGTTGGAAATTCCACCTGGCAGCGCAGCGGATGCCGTGGTTGGCATTACTCAGTTATGGGCCGCGAGTCTGACTGCGATGAGTGGCTGAGAGGACCCCGGTCACCCTTGTGTCGGCTGGTTGATGCAGGCGAATCCGGGACGTTTGCCTCCCAAACGATGCGAGGTGTGATGGCGGCTGCAGCGGCTGCATCCTGTCGCGGCCTGGAACTGCGTCTCCTCATCAACACAGACAACCTCAGGCGTGTGAGTAGAGCCTGCTGTCCGGCGATGGTGTTCGAGTCGATGCCGCCCGAGCGATCGTCGCTGCTCAACAGCCTCAGCTACCCGGCGGTTACTCCTTGCATCATCAGGAGGATCCCGGGCCGGTCAGGGCCCGGCGGGCGGGTACGCAGAGTAGGGTCAGCCGCGTGAGCGCGAAGACGTGAACCGCGTACCGCCGGGCTCCCCCGACCTCGCCCGGCGGGCGCGTGCAGGCCGCGAACGAAAGGCACCCCTGTGACCAGCCCAGCCAAGACCCGCGTCGCCATCGTCTTCGGCGGCCGCAGCACCGAGCACGCGATCTCCTGCGTCAGCGCCGGCAGCATCCTGGCCGCCCTGGACACCGACGAGTACGAGATCGTCCCGGTCGGCATCACCCGCGCCGGGCGGTGGGTGCTCACCACCGGCGACGGCAGCCAGCTGGCCATCACCGACCGGCAACTGCCGGAGATCACCGACCGGTCCGGCTCGGCCGTGGTGCTGCCCGCCGACCCGACCGGCAACGGGATCATGGTGCTCGACCCGGCCGACGGCCCGGCCGCCGCCCTGGCCGGCGTCGACGTCGTCTTCCCGGCGCTGCACGGCGCGTACGGCGAGGACGGCACCATCCAAGGGCTGCTGGAGATGGCCGGCATCCCGTACGTCGGGGCCGGGGTGTTCGCCTCGGCCGCCGCGATGGACAAGGAGTTCACCAAGAAGCTGGCCACCGTCGAGGGCATCCCGACCGGCCCGTACGCGGTGCTGCGCCCCGGGGTGAGCCTCAGCGACGCCGACAAGGAGCGCCTCGGCCTGCCGGTGTTCGTCAAGCCGTCGCGCGCCGGTTCGTCGTACGGCATCACCAAGGTCTCCGACTGGGCCGACCTGGACGCCGCCGTCGCCACCGCCCGGGAGATCGACCCGAAGGTGCTGATCGAGGCGGCGATCGTCGGCCGTGAGGTCGAGTGCGGGGTGATCGAGGGCGAGGCCGGCGGCGGCCCCGAGGCGTCCCTGCTGGCCGAGGTACGGGTGGTCACCGACCACGAGTTCTACGACTTCGAGGCCAAGTATCTCGACAACTCCTGCGAGTACGACATCCCGGCCGGGTTGTCGGAGCAGGTCACCCGGCAGGTGCAGGACTACGCCTGCCGCACCTTCACCGCGCTGGACTGCGCCGGGCTGGCCCGGGTCGACTTCTTCGTCACCGACGACGACCAGATCTACCTCAATGAGATCAACACGATGCCGGGGTTCACCCCGACGTCGATGTTCCCGCGGATGTGGGCGGCCGCCGGCCTGGAGTACCCGAAGCTGGTGGACCGGCTGATCCGTACCGCCCTCAGCCGGGGCACCGGGCTGCGCTGACCGACCGCCGGGACCGAGACCGGACCAGAGGAGCGGACCGAGACCGGACCCAGAGTCAGGCGCGGCAGCCGCGCGGGGCGGCATCCGCGTCGCTGGGCACCGTCTCGATCAGCGGGTCGGCGAACGCGGTCACCCACTGGCCCGGTTCGTCGTAGGAGCCGGGCACGCTCACCCGCACCGGGATCTCCCGGTCGACGGTGGTCCAGACGGTGGCGTCGGCCTGCTCGGCGGCGTGCCAGCAGACCCCGTCCAGCGCGTACACCAGGTCGGTCGGTGGGAACTGCGCCGCCGGCACCCCGCAGGCGACGGTGATCGGCGGTTCGCCGTACGCCGCGTTCTGCTCGGCGCCGGCGGTGACCCGCCGCTGCGGCAGGTCGCGCAGCGTACCCGGCAGTTGGGAGACCAGCGCCCGGCAGACGATCTCGGCGCGTTCGTCCAGCGTCGCGGCGGCGATCTGCACCGGCGTGGTCGGCACCGGCGCGACACCGGCGGACGCCGACGCCGACGGGTCAGCGGCGGCACCGGGGTCGTCGTCGGACCCGGCCGGGGCGAGCCGGCTGAACGCGGCGAGCGCCACGATCACGGTCAATGGCAACGCCACCACGGTCGCCCAGATCGCCGCCTGCCGGGTCGTCCGGTCCGGCCCACCCGGAGCCGGCCTGTCCGGAGACCGTCCGTCCGGAGCCGGGCTGCCGGCCGGCGACCCGGCGGCAGAGACGTCCACCTGCTCAGTTGTCACAGTCGTACCACCGAACACGTCAGGGTCCGGGTGATGCCCGGCACCATCTGGACCCGGCTGACTATCATCGTCCCGAGTTCGTCCACGGTGTGCGCCTCGGTGAGCACGACCACGTCGTACGGCCCGGTCACCGCGTCCACCCGGACCACGCCGGAGATGTCCGCGATCGCGTCGGCGACGTCGCGTGCCTTTCCGACTTCGGTCTGGATGAGGATGTATGCCTGGACCACGACCCGACTCCTATCCGCCGCCCGGGAGCGGCTCGAACGTGAAACTACCGTACGGAGCAGGCCGGATTCATGACGGTGCCCGAGTGGAGACGACAATGATCGAGGTGGACCGGTGAATGTGGCACAGGCCGGTGAATTCGGGCTCATCTCCCGGGTCACCGCGCGGCTGCACCCGGGGGCCGCCACCCTGCTCGGCCCCGGCGACGACGCGGCCGTGGTGGCCGCCTCGGACGGCCGGGTGGTCGCCTCCACCGACGTGCTCGTCGAGGGCCGGCACTTCCGGCGGGACTGGTCCAGCGCCGTCGACGTCGGGCACCGCGCGGCCGCCGCGAACCTCGCCGACATCGTGGCGATGGGGGCGGTGCCGACCGCGTTGCTGGTGGCGCTCTGCGCCCCGCCCGAGACCGACGCCGGCTGGGCCGAGGACCTGGCGGTCGGCCTGTCCGACGAGGCGGCCAAGGTCGGCGCGAGCGTGGTCGGCGGCGACATGTCGGCCAGCCCGACCCTGACCATCGCGGTGACCGCCCTCGGCGACCTGCACGGCGCCGCCCCGGTGCTGCGCAGCGGAGCGCACGCCGGTGACGTGCTGGCCATCGCGGGCCGGCTCGGCTACGCCGCCGCCGGCTACACGGTGCTGTCCCGCGGCTTCCGGTCACCGAAGCTGCTCGTGGAGGCGTACCGACGCCCCGAGGTGCCGTACGCCGCTGGCCCGGCCGCCGCGAACGTCGGCGCCAGCGCCATGATCGACATCTCGGACGGGCTGATCGCCGACCTGGGCCACGTCGCCACCGCCAGCCGGATCGGTATCGACCTGCGCCGGGCCGCGTTCGAGGTGCCGCCGCAGATGCGCGACACCGCCAACGCGCTCGGCGTCGACCCGTACCAGTGGATCTTCGGCGGTGGTGACGACCACGCCCTGGCCGCGACGTTCCCCGAGGATCTGCCGCTGCCCAAGGGCTGGCGGCGGGTCGGCCACGTGGTCAAGGGCGCCGGGGTCACCGTCGACGGCCAGCCGTACCAGGGCGTCGCCGGCTGGGAACACTTCCAGTGAGGCCGCGCCGGTCACCGCCGAGCCACCGCCGGTGACCGCACTACGCTTTACCGCGTGACTGATCTGCTTCAGGCTGGCGTCGAGATCCGCCGGGTCCGCTACACCGACGCGGTGGCGCAACGCCTGGTGGCCGCCGCCATGGCCGATCTGGGTGCCCGCTACGGCGGCACCGGCGACGACACCCCGGTCGACCCGGCCCACTTCGACCCGCCCGGCGGTGCCTTCCTGATCGCCCACCTGGACGGGGCACCGGCCGGCTGCGCCGGCTGGCGCAGCCACGGCACCTCCGGCGAGGACGCCGAGTTGAAGCGGATGTACGTCGCCGACGCCGCCCGCGGGCGCGGGGTGGCCCGCGCGCTGCTGGCCGCCGTCGAACGCTCCGCCGCCGGCCAGGGCCGCCGCCGGGTCATCCTGGAGTGCGGCGACAAGCAGCCCGAGGCGATCGCGCTCTACAGCAGCAGCGGGTACGCCAGGATCCCGAACTTCGGCTACTACCGGGACTCGCCGGGCTGCCTGTCCTTCGGCCGGGTGCTCACCGCCGACTGGTGACGGGTGTTCACCGCCCGACTGATGACCGTGCACAGTCAGCCGCCGGACCCGATCGGGTCCGGCGGCTGCTGAAACGTCGAGGTCGTGGGCGGCGCGGTCAGGCGCCCCGGACCACCTTGCCGGCCTTGAGGCAGGAGGTGCAGGCGTTCACCTTGCGGGTGTTGCCGCCACCGGCCGGGGTGCGAACGGTCTGGATGTTCGGGTTCCAACGGCGGTTGGTCTTCTTCTTCGACCACGGCACGTTGTGACCGAAGCCCGGCCCTTTGCCACAGACGTCGCACACGCTAGCCACGGGATACTCCTGGGGATTTGTCGTTCATCAGGTCGCCGGTCGCCGGGACACACCACGCCCAGACAACCTGGCCAGGCTACCCGATCGACCACGCGGGCGGCCAATCGCCCCGCCCCGACCGTCCCGCTGCCGCCGCCCGGCCGCACCGGGTCGTCTCCGCGCGCCGGCCGCCCGGCCGCACGCGGGTCGTCTTCACGGCGGCTGTCGGCGTGCGCCAGTAGGCTCATCGCCGTGCTGGACACCCTTGACGCCGCCGCCGTGCGCCGGTGGTGTTCGGGTGCGCTGGCAGCGCTGCGTCGCCACCAGGGCGAGATCGACGCGCTCAACGTCTACCCGGTGCCGGACGGTGACACCGGCACCAACCTGGTCCTCACCCTCACCTCGGCCCAGCATGCCCTGGCCCTCGACCTGGACAACTCCTCCGAGGGGGAGCAGACCTCGCACGGACGGGTGCTGCGGCTGATGGCCCGGGGCGCGCTGCTCGGCGCCCGGGGCAACTCCGGGGTGATCGTCTCGCAGATCCTGCGCGCGCTGGCCGACGCGCTCACCGACACCGCCGTGGTGCGCGGCCGGGCCCTCGCGTCGGCGCTGACCGCCGCAACCGACGCGGCGTACGCGGCGGTCGCCCGCCCGGTCGAGGGGACGGTGCTGACCGTGGTCGCCGCCGCCGCGCGGGCCGCCGACCGGACCGGCTCCGAAGACCTCGCCACCGTGGTACGGGCCGCCGCCTCGGCTGCCCGCGACGCCCTCGCCGCGACGCCCGGTCAGCTGCCGGTGCTGGCCCGCGCCGGGGTGGTCGACGCCGGGGGTCGCGGCCTGTGCCTGCTGCTCGACGCGTTGGCCGCCGTGGTCGGCACCCCGCTCACCGACAGCACCGACAGCACCGACAACCCTGACAACGCCGACAGCCCTGACAGCACTGACAACCCCGTCGGCCGCGCCACCGACCCCGGCGGCGCCGGCCGCGCCGTCGACCCCCACAGCGGGGCCGGCTCCGAGGAGTACGCCTACGAGGTGCAGTTCCTGCTCGAAGCGCCGGCCGGGGCGGTCGACCGGATGCGGGCCGCACTCGCCGAGATCGGCGACTCGCTGGTCGTCGTCGGCTCCGACGCAGCGGGCGATGACGACAGGGACGATGACGACAGGGACGATGACGACAAGGACGATGACGCCAGGAACGGTCCGGTGTGGAACGTGCACGTGCACGTCGACGACATCGGCGCCGCCATCGAGGCCGGCATCGCCGCCGGCCGCCCGTACCAGATCTCGGTCACCCGGTTCGCCGACCAGCCGGCACCGCCGCTCGCCGGCCGGGCCGCCGTGGTGGTCGCCGCCGGCACCGGCCTCGCCGCCCTGTTCACCGGTGAGGGTGCCGGCGTGGTCGGCGGCTCACCGTCCACCGCCGAGCTGCTCGACGCCATCCGCCGCACCGGCGCCGCCGAGGTGGTGGTGCTGCCCAACGACCCGGACACCCAGGCCGTCGCTGGCCTCGCCGCCCGGGAGGCCGAGGCCGGCGGCGTCACCGTCGCCGTCGTGCCGACCCGGTCACCGGTGCAGGCCCTCGCTGCGCTTGCCGTCCGCGACCCGCGACGCCGCTTCGACGACGACGTGATCGCGATGGCCGAGGCGGCCGGGGCCTGCCGGTACGCCGAGGTCTGCCACGCCGCCCGGGAAGCGCTCACCGTCGCCGGCCGCTGCCGCCCCGGCGACGTGCTCGCCCTGGTCGAGGGGGAGGTACTGCTGATCGGCACCGACCTGGCCGGCACCTGCCACAACCTGCTGGACCAGCTGCTCGGCGGCGGCGGTGAACTTGTCACTTTGATCGTCGGCGAGCAGGCACCGGACGGCCTGGGCGAGGCGGTGGCGGCGCACGTCGCCCGCTGCTGGCCGTTCGTCGAGGTGCACACCTTCGTCGGCGGGCAGCCGCACTACCCGCTGCTGGTAGGGATCGAATGACGCAGCCGTTGTTGGAGGCCGGATGACGCAGCCGTGCACGATGGACACTCCGCTGAAGGTCAACCTGGGCGCGAAGACCGCCAAGGCGATGGCCGACCACCTCGACCTGCACACCGTCGGGGACCTGCTCTACCACTTCCCGCGCCGCTACGACCAGCGCGGCGAACACACCGACATCCGCTCGCTGGAGGTGGGGGAGCAGGTCACCGTCCTGGGCCAGGTGCGGCGGACCACCGTACGGCCGATGCGCCAACGGCGCGGCAAGCTGCTCGAAGTGGTCGTCGAGGACGGCACCGGCGGCACCCTGACGTTGACCTTCTTCGGCAACCAGGCGTGGCGGGAACGGGACCTGAAACCGGGCCGCTGGGGGCTGTTCGCCGGCAAGGTGACCGAGTTCCGGGGCGTACGCCAGCTCAACGGCCCCGAGTACGTGCTGCTCGGGGACGGCGCCGCCGACGGCGAGGTGGCCGCCGAGGACCCGGTGGAGGAGTTCGCCGGTGCGCTGATCCCGGTCTACCCGGCCGCCGCCGCCGTACCGACCTGGGTGATCGCCCGCTGCGTACGGACCGTGCTGGACGTGCTCACCCCACCCGAGGATCCGATGCCGGCGGCGGTACGGGCCAGCCGCAACCTGCTCGGCCTGCACCCGGCGCTGCGGCAGATCCACCGCCCGGCCGACGAACCCGAGCTGTTCCAGGCCCGGCGGCGGCTCAAGTGGGACGAGGCGTTCGCCGTACAGCTGACGTTGGTGCAGCGCAAGCTGCGCGCCGCCGACTGGCCGGCGCGGCCCCGGCCCCGCGCGGACGCCGGCCTGCTGGCCGCGTTCGACGCCCGCCTGCCGTACGAGCTGACCGACGGTCAGCGGCGCATCGGCGAGGAGATCGCCGCCGACCTGGCCACCGCGCATCCGATGCACCGGCTGCTGCAGGGCGAGGTCGGCTCCGGTAAGACGGTGTGCGCGCTGCGGGCGATGCTGCAGGTCGTCGACGCCGGCGGGCAGGCGGCGCTGCTCGCCCCGACCGAGGTGCTCGCCGCCCAGCACCACCGGGGCATCCAGGAGCTGCTCGGCCCCCTGGGGCGGGCCGGTGAGCTGGACGGCGACCCGGCCGGCACCCGGTTGACGCTGGTCACCGGGTCGCTGGGCGCGGCGGCCCGCCGGGCCGCCCTCGACGAGGTCCGCGACGGCCGGGCCGGCATCGTCATCGGCACCCACGCCCTGCTGTACGAGGGCGTCGACTTCGCCGACCTGGGCCTGGTCGTCGTCGACGAGCAGCACCGGTTCGGGGTGGAGCAGCGCGACTCGTTGCGGGCCAAGGCCGAGCAGCCGCCGCACGTGCTGGTGATGACCGCCACCCCGATCCCGCGGACAGTCGCCATGACCGTGTACGGCGACCTGGAGGTGTCCGCGCTCACCCAGCTGCCCGGCGGCCGGTCGCCGATCGTCTCGCACGTGGTGCCGGCGGCGGAGAAACCGGCCTTTCTGGAGCGGGCCTGGCGGCGGGTCCGCGAGGAGGTGGCTGCCGGCCATCAGGCGTACGTAGTCTGCCCGCGCATCGGTGACGCGACCGGAACCGGCGCCGACGAGGAGCCCTCCGGCGACGGCGACGATCCCGGGGCGCGGCGGCCGCCGCTGGCGGTGACCGAGGTGGCGCCGCTGCTCGCCGACGGGCCGCTGCACGGGCTGCGGATCGAGGTGCTGCACGGTCGGCTGCCGGCCGACGCCAAGGACGCGGTGATGCGCTCCTTCGCCGCCGGTGACGTCGACGTGCTGGTCGCCACGACGGTGGTCGAGGTGGGGGTGAACGTGCCGAACGCCACCGTGATGATCGTGCTGGACGCCGACCGGTTCGGGGTGTCGCAGCTGCATCAGCTGCGCGGCCGGGTTGGTCGGGGCTCGGCGGCCGGGCTGTGCCTGCTGGTCACCGATGCCGCCGAGGGCACGCCGGCCCGCGAGCGACTGGCCGCGGTCGCGTCGACCACCGACGGGTTCCGCCTGGCCGAGCTGGATCTGGAGCAGCGCCGCGAAGGTGACGTGCTGGGCGCGACCCAGTCGGGTCGCCGGTCCCATCTGCGGCTGTTGTCGCTGCTGCGCGACGCCGACCTGATCGGGCAGGCCCGGGCCGAGGCGATCGACCTGCTCGGCGACGATCCGGAGCTGGCCCGGCATTCGGCGCTGGCGGCATCCGTCGGCACCTTGGTCGACGCCGAACGCGCCGAGTACCTGGAGAAGGGCTGAATCCGCGGCCGGGAGCGGCTGCGGCGGACCGGGGTACGGGGCTGCGGCGGGCCGGGGAACGGCTGCGGCCGGACAGGCGGAAGGGCGCCGACCGGGGGGATCGTCGGCGCCCTTCCAGGGGTGGTGCGGGGGGATGACTTGTCAGTCAGTCACGACCCAGGGTGGCTGACTCAGGCGGTGAAGGTGACCCGCCGACGACGCGCCAGGTAGAACAGCACGCCACCGATGGCCAGCAGCGCGATGGCGCCAGCGGCGAGACCGCCAGCGGCGGCACCGGTGACCGGCAGGGAACCGCCGCCCTCGCCACCGGTGTCACAGTCCTCCGGCAGCTCCCAGGCGAAGGCCTCGGACTCGTCCTCGAAGCCCTCGACGACCAAGGTGACCGCAAGGCCCTCGAACGCGTCGAACTCGGCCACGCCCGACTCACCGGGGCCGACAGTGACGGTGCGGGTGTCGCCCTCGTTCGGTACGAAGTCGACGGTGATGGTCTCGCCGTCCTCCGGATTGTTGATCGTGAAGATCAGCTGGTCGCAGGTGGACTCGATGATGCGCTCGGGCTCGCTGGGCTCCACCGCCGGCGGCTCGGTTGGCTCCGGCGTGACCGGCGCGGTCGGGCTCGGTTCGACGCTCGGCTGCACGGTCGGCTCGGTAGCGGAGACTTCAGACGGTTCACAGGTACTCCCGAGTGAGGGGTTCAGGGGCCCGGCGCGGACGTGCGGCAACCTGACTGGTGAGGTGCAGTCGATGATTGGTGCGACAACGACCCGTGTCGTGCGTCGTGTCCGGCGTTGTCCCACCGGCACAGCGCCTGACTCTAGCTGTTCCTGAACTGACAGGGTGCCCCACAGGTCCGGCTAAGGATGATGTTGTCGTTCCGAGATATTTCATAGACGCAACGTGTTCGCCTTCCGCTTTCCGAGTGGTTGTTGCCCACTCGGGTGTCTCTTTGCAACAACAGACGCACCTGGTCACACGAGGGCGGATTAAGCCGTCCGGGTCGGCATTCGACCGGTTCGGCTGATCGCGTAGCGTGCCGGGGATGAGTGCACCGGCCGCCGTGGGGGTCCGCCGCCGATGACCCGGATCATCTCCGGCCGGCTCGGCGGCCGGCGGATCGCCACACCGCCTGGCGCGAACACCCGGCCCACCTCCGACCGGGTCCGTGAGGCACTGTTCAGCACCCTCGGCACGATGACCGACCTGGTCGGGGCGCGGTTCGCCGATCTCTACGCGGGCAGCGGCGCGGTGGGTCTGGAGGCGCTGTCCCGGGGCGCCGAACACGTCCTGCTGGTCGAGTCCGACGCGCGGGCCGCCCGTACCGTGCGGGCGAACATCGCCGCGCTGGGAGCTGGCACCGGTGCGCGGCTGATCACTGCCAAGGTCGCGACCGCGCTGGCCACGCCGCCGGACGGCGGCGGCTACGACGTGGTCTTCGCCGACCCGCCGTACGCGGTGACCGACACCGAACTCCGGACCGCCCTGGACAGTCTCGTCGGCGGCGGCTGGCTCGCCCCGTACGCCGTCGTGGTGATCGAGCGGTCCGCCCGGGGACCGGCGTTGACCTGGGTGGAAGGCGTCACTGCCGAGCGCGGGCGGCGTTACGGCGAGACCATGCTTTGGTACGGTCGGCGATCATGAGACGAGCGGTGTGCCCCGGCTCTTTCGATCCGGTCACCAACGGACATCTCGACATCATCGGCCGGGCCAGCCGGCTGTTCGACGAGGTCATCGTGGGTGTCCTGATCAACCAGTCCAAGGCTGGCCTGTTCACCATCGACGAGCGAATATCGATGCTCCGCGAAGTAACCGGGTCGTACCGCAACGTTCGGGTCGCTTCGTTCCGTGGCCTACTGGTGGATTTCTGCCGTGCTCAGGAGGCGGCCGTCGTGGTCAAAGGCCTGCGGGCGGTCAGCGACTTCGACTACGAACTGCAGATGGCACAGATGAACATTGGCCTGGCCGGGGTGGAGACGCTGTTCATGCCGACCAACCCGCTCTACTCGTTCCTCTCTTCCAGCCTGGTCAAGGAGGTCGCCAAGTGGGGCGGTGACGTCTCGGCTCACCTGCCCGAGGCGGTCCACGACCGGCTGCTCGCCCGGGTCACCGCGCCGCCGACCCAGCAGGTGTGAACCGGGCTGGCCCGGCAGCTCCGGGCGGGCCGACCGAGCCGCGATGAACCGCCCGGCGCGTCGCGACGCGCCCGAACTCGGGGTGGGATGGACCACATGTCGTCCTGGGTCGCATCATGATGGAGCGCCGACCGGTCCGGCAGTTGGGATGATGACGTTCTGGCCCGGCCTTGCCATCATGGTGGGTCGACCCTCCGACAACAGGGAGTGAGATGCCGGTGGATCCATTCGACCGCATCGACGAGATCATCGCGATGGTGGAGACCGCGCGGGCCGTGCCGATGTCCCGGAACAACTGCATGATCGACCGGGCCGAGATGATCGGTGTCCTGGACCAGTTCCGGGCCGAGCTCCCCGCCGACCTGCGCCGGGCGGCGGCGCTGCTGGAGGAACGCGACAAGATCATGGACGCCGGCAAGCGCGAGGCGGACCGGATCATCAGTGAGGGCGAGGCCGAGCATGCCCGGCTGGTGTCGGTGAACGAGATCACCGTCTCCGCCGAGCACGAGGGTGCGCGGATCGTCGCCGAGGCCCGCGCCGAGGCGCAGCGGCTGCGCGCCGAGGTCGACGACTACGTCGACACCGCGTTGGCCAACTTCGAACAGTTCCTTACCCGGGCGCTGGCTTCGATAGAGCGTGGCCGGGACAAGATGCACGCGTTGCGGGAGATCGGTACCTTCTCCGGTGAGGAGAACGAACGCCCGCTGCCCTTCTGACTGACCGGTGCCCCGGTTCGACGCCGTCGCCGCTGCTCGGGTAACCTGTTTTGTCGGCCTCTACCAGGCCGGAGTCCAACTATGCGCAATCACTCGTCGAAGACACTCAACCCCAGGTCGCCGCTGGTTCTCGACACCCGGGAACTGCCGCGTCGCCCTGGCGCGTTGCGTACGGTGAGCCGGGTGGTGCCCGCGCCGGCGGACCTCGGGCTGGAGCTGAACGGCGTACCGGAAGGTGCCGACCTGAGCCTCGATCTACGGCTCGAGTCGGTCTCCGAAGGGGTGCTCGTTTCCGGGACGGTCTCCGGACCGGTCTCCGGCGAGTGCGGGCGGTGCCTGCGCTCGATCAGCGAGTCGCTGACCGTCCCGATCCAGGAGCTGTACGCATACGAGAACAGCACCACGGACGAGACGGCCGACATCGACGAGGTGGGCCGGTTGCAGGGCGATCTGATCGACCTGGAGCCGGCACTGCGGGACGCGGTGGTGCTTGCACTGCCGACCACCCCGCTGTGCCGCAGCGACTGCCCTGGGCTGTGCCCCGACTGCGGGGTGCACTGGGACGAGCTGCCGGACGACCACAACCACCAACAGGTCGACCCGAGGTGGGCCGGCCTGTCGCAACTGACCCGCCAAGAGGAGTAAGAACCGTGGCCGTTCCCAAGCGCCGGATGTCCCGCAGCAACACCCGTTCCCGCCGGTCCCAGTGGAAGACCACGCCGGTGGTGACCGTCGAGTGCCCGCAGTGCAAGTCCGCGAAGCTGCCGCACACCGCGTGCACCGTCTGCGGCACCTACAACGGCCGCCAGGTCATCGAGGTCTGATCCGGTCGTCGTGACGCCGCCGGTCTTCGACCGGGCGGCGCGGATCTCCCGGCGAACGCCGGGTGCCTCGTCCCAGGAGCCGGCCGGTCGGTCGGCACCGGCCGGCGCTGACTCCGGGACCGGCACCTCGCGGATCGCCGTCGACCTCCTCGGCGGGGATGGGGCACCCGCCGTCGTGGTTGACGGCGCTCTGCGCGCCTGCCGCGCCGATCCCGATCTCCAGCTCCTGCTCGTCGGCCCGCCGGATGCGGCGGACGACGTTCGCGCCGCGCTGCCCGACGAGCAGCGGAGCCGGATCACCGTACGGCCGACGGGTGACACCGTCCGCGCGGCGGCCGACACCGGCGAGCTTTCCGTCACCGCCGCGGGTTCTGTCACCGGCCGGGCCGACGAATCGATCCGGGCCGGCATGGCCGCCGTCGCCGACGGCGCGGCCGACGCGTTCATCTCCGCTGGGTCCAGCGGCGCGATCGTCACCGCCGCCGCGCTCGGTCTCGGCCGGTGGCCGACCGTACGCCGGCCCGCCCTGGTCGTCACCCTCCCGGCGGTCGCCGGCCCGGTGGTGCTGCTCGACGTCGGCGCCACAGTAGAGGCGCGCCCGGCCACCCTGACCCAGCACGCCCTGTTCGGGGCCGCATACGGTGCCGTGCGGCTCGGCCTGGACCGGCCCCGGGTCGGACTGCTCTCGATCGGCGCCGAGCCAGGCAAGGGCGACCGGGTCCGGCGTACCGCCGACACTCTGCTGCGGAGCCTCACCCTGCCCGCCGACGGCCGGTATGTCGGCTTGGTCGAAGGACACGACGTCATGCTCGGCGACGGCATCGACGTGGTAATCACCGACGGCTTCACCGGGAACGTGCTGCTCAAGGGCATCGAAGGTGCGTACGCGATGGCCGGCGGCCCGGAACCGGGCCGGGTCGCGCCCCGGGCGGCGGCCCTGCTCGGCGTCGCCGGGACGGTGGTCGTCTGCCACGGTGCCGCCACCGGTGCCGACATCGCCACCGGTATCACCCTCGCCGCCGGACTGCACCGTGGCCGGGTGACCTCGACTCTCGCCCGGATGCTCGATGACATCACCCGGCTGATCGCAGAACAGGACGAGGTATCGCCATGAGTAACAACCAGTCCCGTCGTCCGCCGGTTGCGCACCTGGAGGCCGCGTTCGGTGTGGCGTTCGAACCGGATCTGCTGGAACGGGCGTTGACCCACCGGTCGTACGCGTACGAGAACGGCGGTCTGCCCACCAACGAGCGGTTGGAGTTCCTCGGCGACTCGGTGCTCGGCGTGGTGATCACCTCGGCGCTGTTTCACAGCCACCCCGACCTGCCGGAAGGGCAACTGGCCAAGCTTCGGGCCAGCGTGGTCAACATGCGGGCGCTCGCCGAGGTGGCCCGGTCTCTCGGCCCGCATGGGCTTGGCCCGTACCTGCTGCTCGGCAAGGGGGAGGAGAGCACCGGCGGGCGGGACAAGGCGAGCATCCTGGCCGACACCCTGGAGGCGCTACTCGGTGCGATCTACCTGCAGTACGGGCTGGACACCGCGTCAATCGTGATCCGCCGGCTGTTCGACCCGTTGATGGCGGACTCCGCGAGCCGGGGCGCCGGGCTGGACTGGAAGACCAGCCTGCAGGAGCTGACCGCGACCCTCGGGCTGGGCGTACCCGAGTACCGCATCGACGACGCCGGTCCGGACCACGCAAAGACCTTCACCGCCTGGGTGGTGGTCGCCGGACAGCGCTACGGCGGGGCCGAAGGCCGCAGCAAGAAGGAGGCTGAGCAGCGGGCCGCCGAAGCCGCGTGGCGTACCCTTTCCGCGCAGATGGTGGACTCCACCGCGGTCGCCGGCACCGCAGCGGCCGTTGACCAGCCGGGTCCGGCTTCCGACGCCGACGCCGGTCCGCCGGACGAGGTCGCTGCCGGTCCGCCGGAGCCCGAGGACGGGCCGCCGGCCAGCCCGTCCGCCCAGGTCTGAGCACGAGAACACCACCGGCACCGGTCGGAGAAAGGCATGTCATGCCAGAGCTGCCCGAGGTCGAGACGGTCCGGCAAGGGCTGGCTGGCTGGGTGATCGGCCGGCGGCTGGACACCGTGGAGGTGCGCCATCCCCGGGCGATTCGCCGGCACCTGCCCGGCCCGGTGCACTTCGCCGCCGTACTCGCCGGCCGGCAGATCATCGACGTACGCCGCCGTGGCAAGTACCTGTGGCTGCCGCTGGACAGCGGCGACGCGGTGGTCGGCCATCTCGGCATGTCCGGACAGCTGCTGCTGCAGCCGGCCCACGCCCCGGACGAGACGCACCTGCGGGTCCGTTTCCGGTTCGTCGACGGCGACCCGCAGCTGCGCTTCGTCGACCAGCGGACGTTCGGCGGGCTCGCTGTGTCGGCCGGTGGCGCCGAGTTACCGGCCGAGATCGCGCACATCGCCCGGGATCCGCTCGACCCGGACTTCTCCGACACTGCGTTCGTCGCAGCGGTACGCCGACGTCGCACCGAGATCAAGCGGGCACTGCTTGACCAGTCGCTGATCTCCGGGATCGGCAACATCTATGCCGACGAGGCGCTGTGGCGGGCCGGCCTGCACGGCACCCGACCGACCGACCGGCTGCCGGCCGCGACGGTCACCAGGCTGCTGGCACAGGTACGGGACGTGCTGCGGGCGGCAGTTACCGAGGGCGGCACCAGTTTCGACGCGCTCTACGTCAACGTCAACGGCGAGAGCGGCTACTTCGACCGGTCACTCAATGTGTACGGGCGGGAGGATCAGCCCTGCGCCCGGTGCGGGGCGCTGATCCGCCGGGAGTCGTTCATGAACCGGTCGTCGTTCAGCTGCCCGCGCTGCCAACCTAGGCCGCGGGCCGTTCGCCGCTGACCGACGTCAGCTCAGCGCGCCGACCCGAACATCTGCGTCCAGTAGAGGGTCCCGTTCGACGAGGTGGCCGTGCCGACCCCCATGGCGACCGCGTCGCAGTTGAGGATGTTGGCCCGGTGGCCCGGGCTGTTCAACCAGCCCTCCATGACCGCCTCGGCGGTGGGGTAGCCGGCCGCCACGTTCTCGCCGATCGCCTGCTCGTAGCCGGCCCGCTTGGCGCGTTCCCACGGGTCGCTGCCGTCGCTGCCTTCGTGCGACATGTCGTTGTTGGTTGCCTGGTCCTCGCTGTGCAACCGGGACGCCTCGGTCAACTGGTCGTTGATTGTCACCGCGCCGCACCCGTTGTCGTCGCGCGCCGCGTTGACCAGCGCCAGGACCTGCTGCTGCCGGCTGGTGTCCCCGGTGGCGGTCTGCTGCGGCGCGGCGCTGGTCTTCGCCGGCGCGGCGGTCGTGCGCTCCGGACGGGAGCTTTCCGGGGCGGCGGCGCTACGGCGTGGGCTCGGGGCAGCCGAGGTCGGCGGTGGCGGTGCGGGGCTCACAGCCGGGGTCGGGGCGGCACCGAGTTCGGCGTCGAGCACCTCCGGCTCGCCGATCTGCGGGTCCTCCGTACCAGCGGACTGTTCGGTGAGTGGGTCGGTGACCGGATCGACATCCGTTGCCACGACGGTGTCGTCGGTGCCATCGGTTGAGTCGTCGCCGAACCCGGCGCGTAGCATCGCGCCGCCGCCACCGATCGCCACCAGCAGCACGACGACCAGCGTGGCCAGGGTGACCGGCCCGACGGCGGGCCGGCGCCGTCGGCCGTCGGCAACCTCCGGGTCGGAGTCGTCGCGCGCGTCGGACCGCCGCCGACGGGCGACGCGGGTCAGCGACCCGGTGTCGGTCGGGACCTCACGCGGACCCCGGTCGTCGTCGGTCCAGCGATCGTCGCCGCTGGCCCAGCCGTCGTCACCACCGGGCCAGCCGTTGGCCTCGCCGGGTCCGTCGGCCAGGTCTCGCAGCACGCTGTACCGGTGCGTCTCGGTCTCGTCGTGCCGGGTGTCGCGGCCGGCCCCGTCGTGTCCGTGCGGAGCCCCGGCGTACCCCGGCCCGTCGACGTACCCCGGTCCGTCGACGTACCCCGGCCCGTCGACGTACCCCGGCCCGTCCGGGCGGGCGGTCAGGTGGGTGTCGTACCCGTCGTCGGTGGGGAGGCCGTACGGCTGCGGGTGGTGTTCCGCCCCGCCGGGGAGCTGCCCGGTCGGGTCGGCGGGGTAGCCGCCGTGGTCCACGCCGTCGTACGCCGGGTGACCGCCGCCGCCGTAACTGCCGAGGTCGTAACCGCCGTCGCCGGGGAACCGGCCGGCGGTCGGGTAATCGTCGGCCGTCGCCAGGCCGGAGTACTCGTCGGCCGACGAAGGGCCGGGTCGCCAGCCGGCGTCGAGGTGGCCACGCCAGGAACTCTGTCCGAACCGGTCGGTGTCCCAGCCGGCATCACCGAATGCGGTGTGGCCAGCGGGCGGCGTCGGATCGCCGGGGATGGATCCATCGACCCGGTCGTTGCGCCGGTACAAGGTCGTTGCCTCCGCAGGTGGGTGGTCGGCCCAACGGGCCGCGTCCGGTGGGACCGGGGCGCTGTGCCGGGTGCGACGTTAAGGCGTTCGGTCGCGCCCGGCAACGCTGCTAAGACAAACCGGCGATGCCGCTAAGGAAGAGATAAGGCGGACAGCTGTCCGGCTGAGGTTCTGCCGTTGACACTGTGATCTGTGCCGCTAAACCACCGCTCTTCGTACCTTTTGGGCGATAGATTCGTGAAGGAGGTGGGGATCCACGTCTGGTGGAACTTGACGAAGCGGCGACTTCGGCGGACCATGGGGGTGTCGCCAGTCGCGCCCAGTCGCGCCCCCGCATGCCCGGGGGTTGACCGACGTGAGGGTTCACGGGCGCGCGTTGGCCGGCCTTTCCGGCAGCGCATTACAAGGAGACGAAATGGCGAAGGCCCTCTACGGCCACGTTGGTGCAGCACCCGACCGGCGCCTGCTCGACGAGGTCACCCGATTGCGTGCCACTGTACAGGCACTGGAGTTCGAGATCACCCGACTGCGGGCGGAGAACGACCGGCTCGCCGCAGCGGTCGCCGAAAGCGACGATCTGCTGCGGATCCCCGAGCCTGCGCTCACCTGATCTCCACGGGCGCCGGTGCAGGCCGGCGCCCGCCGCCAGTGACCGTACGTACCGCTGATCGCACGCACCCCGCGCGCCGACACTCAAGTGCCGGCGCGCAGCTTTTTGTCCGGCCCCGTCCGTTGCCCCGTTCACGTCCGTCCGTCTGCGGCCCGGTCCGGGCCCCGGCCACGGTGTCCCAGCCGCGTCGGATCCGGTGCCCGTCCGACCGACGGGTTAGCCTGTGCCGTACTGACCAGCACTGACGGCCGCACGGCGACCCGTCGGACGAGGAATCGGACCGTGCATCTCAAGAGTCTGACGGTGAAGGGCTTCAAGTCCTTCGCCTCCGCCACCACCCTGAAGCTGGAGCCCGGGATCACCTGCGTGGTCGGCCCGAACGGCTCCGGCAAGTCCAACGTCGTCGACGCCATCGCCTGGGTCCTCGGCGAGCAGGGCGCGAAGGCGCTGCGGGGCGGCAAGATGGAGGACGTCATCTTCGCCGGCACCGCCGGTCGGGCCCCGCTGGGCCGGGCCGAGGTCACGTTGACCATCGACAACACCGACGGTGCGTTGCCGATCGAGTACACCGAGGTGTCGATCACGCGCCGGATGTTCCGCTCCGGTGAGAGCGAGTACGAAATCAACGGCAACCACTGCCGGCTGCTCGACATCCAGGAACTGCTCTCCGACTCCGGCATCGGTCGGGAGATGCACGTCATCGTCGGCCAGGGTCAGCTCGACGCCGTACTGCACGCCAAGCCGGAGGACCGGCGGGCCTTCATCGAAGAGGCCGCCGGCGTGCTGAAACACCGCAAGCGCAAGGAAAAGGCGCTGCGCAAGCTGACCGCGATGCAGACCAACCTGGATCGGCTGACCGACCTGACCGGCGAGCTGCGCCGCCAGCTCAAACCGCTGGGCCGGCAGGCCGAGGTGGCCCGCCGGGCCGCCGGGATTCAGGCCGATCTACGCGACGCCCGGCTGCGGCTGCTCGCCGACGACCTGACCACCCTGCGGACCACCCTCGACAAGGAGATCGCCGACGAGACGGCGCTGCGGCACCGACGCACCGAGGTGGAGTCCGAACACACCGAGGTGCAGTCCCGGCTGGCCGAACTGGAGTCGGCGCTGGCCGAGGACGCGCCGCTGCTCGCCGCCGCCCAGGACACCTGGTACAAGCTCGCCGCCCTGCAGGAACGCTTCCGGTCGACCGAGCAGCTGGCCGGGGAACGGCTGCGGCACCTGTCGGGGATGCCGAACGACGAGCGACCCGGGCGTGACCCGGACCAGCTCACCGACGAGGCGCACCGGGTCCGTGAGCAGGAGGAGGAGCTGCGGGCCGCGCTGACCGAGGACCAGATCCGTCTCGCCGAGGCGGTGGAGGGCCGCCAACAGCTGGAGACGCAGCTGGCCCAGGCCGAGCGGGCGCTGGTCGCCGCCGCCAAGGCGATCGCCGACCGGCGGGAAGGGCTGGCCCGGTTGACCGGACAGGTCAACTCCGCGCGGGCCCGTACCTCCAGCGCCGCTGACGAGATATCCCGGCTCACCGCCGCGCACGCCGATGCGCAGGCCCGCGCTGACCAGGCCCAGCAGGACCTGGACGCGGCCACCGAACTGTCCACCGAGGCGGACCGGGACAACGCCGACCTGGACGCCCGGTACGCCGAGGCGGTCGCCGCACACGACGCGGCCGCCGCGCAGGTACGGCAGCTGTCCGACGCCGAGCGGAGGGCGGAGAAGGAGGCCGCCACCTGGCAGGCGCGGGAGGACGCGCTGGCGATGGGGTTGCGCAGGGGCGACGGTGCCGGCGCGCTGCTGGCCCGGGCCGACCAGGTGCCCGGCCTGCTGGGCAGCCTGGCCGGCCTGCTCACCGTCGCGCCCGGACACGAGGCGGCGCTGGCCGCCGCGCTGGGCGGTCTCGCCGACGCGGTGGCGGTCACCGGCGTCGACGAGGCGGCCGAGGCGATGCGGCTGCTCAAGATCCAGGACTCCGGTCGGGCCAGCCTGCTGGTCGCCGGGCCCGCCGGGCCGGGGATGATCGGCTCGCCGGACACCCTGCGGCCGGCCCTGCCGCCCGGGGCGACCTGGGCACCGGACGTGGTCAGCTGCCCCGACGAGCTCCGGCCGGCACTGCACCGGGCGCTGCGGGACGTGATCCTGGTCGGCGACCTCGCGGCGGCCACTGCGGCCGCCGCCGACCATCCGCAGCTGCGGGCGGTCACCCCGGACGGCGACATCGTCGGCGCCTACGCCGCCGCCGGCGGATCCGCCAAGGCCCCCAGCTTCATCGAGGTACAGGCGGCGGTCGAGGAGGCCCGCAGCAACCGGCTCACCGCCGAAGCCACCGTCGCCGAGCTGCGCGGGCAGCTCGACACCGCGCGGGAGGCGGCGGCCGGCCTCAAGGAGCAGGTCGCGCAGGCCGCCGCCGACCGGCGGCAGGCGGAGGGGCAGCGTAACGCCGCCGCTCGCCGGCTCGCCGAACTCGGCGCTGCGGCCAGGTCGGCACGGGCCGAGGCGGAGCGGCTCGGCGCCTCCCGGGACAAGGCCGCCGAGTCCCGGGACCGAGACTTGGCCACGCTGGAGGAGCTGGAGGAGCGGCTCCGGCTGGCCGAGGCGACCCCGATCGACGAGGAGCCGTCGACCGCCGAACGGGACTCCCTCGCCGCGATGCTGCCCGGTGCCCGGCAGAACGAGATGGAGGTCCGACTCGCCGTCCGCACCGCCGAGGAGCGGGTATCGTCGATCGCCGGCCGGGCGGACTCACTGCTGCGGCAGGCGGCGGCCGAGCGGGCCGCGCGGGAACGCGCCGCCGCCCGCCGGGCCGCCCGGGCCCGGGGCGCGCAGATCGCCCGCGCGGTCACCGCCGGGGCCCGGTTCGCGCTGACCAGGCTGGCCGACTCGATGGTCGACGCGGCCGCCGCCCGTGACGAGATCGCCAGCGCCCGCGCCGCGCGGGAGGCCGAGCTGCAGGAGGTACGCGGCGCGGCCAAGCGTCTCGGGGCTGAGCTGGAGCGGCTGACCAGCGCGGTGCACCGCGACGAGGTGGCCCGCGCCGAGCAGCGGCTGCGCATCGAGCAGCTGGAGGCGAAGGCGGCCGAGGACTTCTCGCTGGACGTGGAGACCCTGCTCGTCGAGTACGGCCCGCACCAGCCGGTGCCGCCCACCCAGGCCCAACTGGCGGCGGCCGCCGCCGAGGGCAAACCGGAACCGCAGCCGGTGCCGTTCGACCGGGCCACCCAGGAGAAGCGGTCGGCGAAGGCGGAACGGGAGCTGGCCCTGCTCGGCAAGGTCAACCCGCTGGCGTTGGAGGAGTTCGCCGCGCTGGAGGAGCGGTACAAGTTCCTCTCCGACCAGTTGGAGGACCTGAAGGCGACCCGCAAGGACCTGCTCACCGTCGTCGCGGACGTGGACGACCGGATCCTCGAGGTTTTCTCCAGCGCGTACGCCGACACGGCCCGCGAGTTCGAGCAGGTGTTCACCGTGCTGTTCCCGGGTGGCGAGGGACGGCTGGTGCTCACCGACCCGGACGACCTGCTGACCACCGGGGTGGAGGTGGAGGCCCGGCCACCGGGCAAGAAGATCAAGCGGCTGTCGCTGCTGTCCGGCGGGGAGCGGTCGCTGACCGCCGTCGCCATGCTGGTAGCCATCTTCCGGGCCCGGCCCAGCCCGTTCTACATCATGGACGAGGTGGAGGCGGCGCTGGACGACGTCAACCTCGGCCGGTTGATCACCCTGATGGCCCAGCTGCGGGACCGCAGCCAGCTGATCATCATCACCCACCAGAAGCGGACCATGGAGGTCGCCGACGCACTGTACGGCGTCACCATGCGCAACGGTGTCACCCAGGTGATCAGCCAGCGGCTCAAGTCGGCCGACGAGTCGGCTGGTCCGACCGTGCCGGAGCCGCCAACGCCTACTGCGGAAGCCCCGCAGCCTGCTGAGGAGGCCGAGGCGCCGGCTGCACCGTCGGATCGGTGAGCTGGCGGCGGGCCACCTCACGCAGCGCGCCGTCGGCCGTTGTGCCCTCCAGCGTCACCTCGGCCGTCGCGCCGTTGTGCAGCAGCGTACTGACCGCGTTGCCGAAGTACGGACCGTCCAGCTTGCGCCAGCGCACCGACGGCCTCGGCAGTCCGGCGGAGCGGGCCAGCGCCCGCAGCGCCGCCGTCGGCCCCCGCCACCAGCCCAACCGCATCAACGGCCGCATCAGTGCCGGCACCTGGTTGTGGATCGGTGAGCAGGTGAGCTGGTGCACCGGGGTGCGAACCTGCCCAGGCAGCGCGGCCCGCGCCACGTACGAGTGGTGCACGTCGCCGGAGAGCATGCTGATCGAGGCCGGCGGCGGGTGACCTGGCCCGGCACCGACCCGGGCGAACAACTGCCCGAGGTCGTCGAAGGAGCGCCGGAACGCGGCCCAGTGCTCCAGGTCCAGGACCTGGCGCAGCCACTCCGACGACGCCGCGACCCACCGCCGGGGCGACTCGGCCAGCCGTTCGTTCCACGACTCGAGGTGGTGGATGCCGGGCGGCATCAGCCAGGGCAGCGACGCGCCGACCACCAGATGGTCGTAGCGGCCGTGGGCCCGATCGGTGAACCAGGCCCACTCACCGGCTGGCAACATGCTGCGTGCTCCCGGCCGCAGTACCCGGCTGCACCGGTTGTCCAGCACGATCACCCGGGTCCGGCCGACGTCCAGCGAGAAGCTCCACTGGTACTGCACCTGCGACCAGCGCTGCGGGTCGTGCGCGACGTCCGCCTCGGCGTCCACCCGGGCGCCGAATTCGCGCAGCACATCGGTGGCGTCGTCGGCGGCGGTGACCGCCCGGAACACCGGGTCGGCGGCGACCTCGTCCGGGGCCAGGTTGCCCAGGTGCTGGTAGACCCAGTAGGAGGCGAGTCCGCTGCTGATCCGCTCCGGCCACCAGGGCTCGCCGCGCATCCGCGCCCGCCAGGCGGCCGAGGTGTTCCAGTCGTCGATCACCTCGTGGTCGTCGAAGATCATCACGCTGGGGACGGTCGACAGCAACCAGCGGATCTCCGGGTCCCGCCACGACTCCAGGTACAGCCGGGTGTACTCGGGGAAACTGACCACCTGGTCGGCTGGGGCACCGGGCGGCAGCCCACGATGTCGCCGCCGCCGCAGGAACCGTCGGATCACCGGCGACGTCTCGTCGGCGTACACCTGATCGCCGAGCAGGAGCAGCAGGTCGGGCCAGTCGCCGCCGGCCGGGTCCAGGCCGGCCAGCCGCCGGGCGTACGCGTCGAGCGCGTCCGGCGGCAACCGTCGGGCGGTGGAGTGCTGGGTGGTCTCCCGGCAGGATCCGAAGATCAGCCGCACCGGCTGGGCGTCGTCGTCGGCCCGCCGGGTCCGGATCACACTGCCCGGGTACGGCGAGTCCGGCTCCGGCCAGACCCGCCGGTCGTCGAGGAAGACCTCGTAGCGGTGGCTGGAGCCGGGGGCCAGCCCGTCGACCACCACGAGCGCGTAGTGGTGCCCGAACGCGCTGAAGGTGCGGGCCGAACCGCCCGCCGTGCCCGTCGTCGCGACCCGTACCGTGGCCGGGGCGTCGGTCTCCACCCAGACGGTGGCCTGCCCGCCGACCACCCGCCGCAGCAACGGCCCGATCAGTAGCCGGGGGCCGGCCGCCGGTCGGAGCTGCGGGTCCGGTCCACCGGCGGTTGTGCCGTCGGTCACCGGTGGTCCCTGCCGGGCTGGTGTGCAGACATGGTCGACCTTTCGCCAGGGACGCGGGACGGCCTCTTTTGTACCCCGCATGCAGGCCCGTCACCCAGTTCCCCGACCTGTTCCTGTGGGGTGTGGTCGCCGGCCGGCGACGCGGATGGTAGGGGTGTGGTCGCCGGCCGGCGACACTGTACCGGGGGGCGGGTGTCACCGATGGGTGCGGTGGGCGGGACGCGGTCGCGGCCATCTGTCAGGATTTCCGCATGGATTACCTCGTCCTTGCCGCGATCCTGCTCGGTGTGCTGCTGCTCGCCGGTCTGGGGCTGGTGGTGCCCCGGTTGCGCCGGCAGCCTCCGCTGCCGCCCGCGCCGCCGACCCCGCTCGGCGGCGAGCAGCCGCAGGAGCGCCCACCGACCGACGCCGACGGCGAGCGTCCGGTCGGCATCGCGGTCGAGGACCGTCCGGTCGCGCCACCGGCCGAACCGGAGCAGGCACCCGCGGAGCCGGTGGCACCGGCCCCGCCGACCCTGGAACGTCCGGAGCCCACGGCCGGGCGGCTGGTCCGGCTGCGGACCCGGCTGTCCCGGTCGCAGGGCCTGCTCGGCAAGGGACTGCTGAACCTGCTCTCCCGGGACCGGCTGGACGAGGAGGTCTGGGAGGAGATCGAGGAGAGCCTGATCACGGCGGACGTCGGCATCGAGCCGACCCGGGAGATTGTCGACCGGCTGCGGGAGCGTACCCGGGTCCTCGGCACCCGCAGCGCCACCGAACTGCGTACGCTGCTCACCGAGGAGCTGGTCGCCGCGCTGGACCCGCAGCTCGACCGGGCGTTGAACACCGGCGGCGAGCCGAGCGTGGTGCTGGTCGTCGGGGTCAACGGGGCCGGCAAGACCACCACCTGCGGCAAGATCGCCCGGGTGCTGGTCGCCGACGGCCGTACCGTGCTGCTGGGTGCCGCCGACACGTTCCGCGCCGCCGCCGCCGACCAGCTGACCACCTGGGCCTCCCGGGTCGGCGCCGAGGTGGTCCGCGGCCCGGAGGGTGCGGACCCGGCCAGCGTCGCCTTCGACGCGGTGAAGCGGGGCATCGACACCAAGGTCGACGCGGTGCTGATCGACACCGCCGGTCGGTTGCAGAACAAGATCGGCCTGATGGACGAGCTCGGCAAGGTCAAGCGGGTGGTGAGCAAGCATGGTCCGGTGCACGAGACACTGCTCGTGCTGGATGCCACCACCGGGCAGAATGGGTTGGAGCAGGCCCGGGTGTTCACTGAGGCGGTGGAGGTGACCGGGGTGGTGCTGACCAAACTCGACGGCACAGCCAAGGGCGGTATCGTCATTGCGGTGCAGCGCAAACTCGGCATTCCGGTCAAACTGGTCGGTCTCGGGGAAGGTCCGGACGACCTCGCCCCGTTCGATCCGGCGCAGTTCGTCGACGCCCTGATGGGCGCCGATCCACGTGAGATGGATGCGTAGCCTCGGGTGACGTACCGCAATCAGGAGCCACGTCTCGGGAGACCGTACGTGACCCAGCAGGAAATCCCACTGCGTGGCGGCAACGTCAGCACCGTGGTGCGGGTCGGAGACACCGTCCGGCGCAACGTCGGCCCGTGGACCCCCTCGGTGCACGCGCTGCTGCGGCATCTGGAGTACGTCGGGTTCACCGGCTCGCCCCGGGCCCTCGGCATGGACGAACGCAACCGCGAGGTCCTCTCCTACGTCGAGGGGGAGTGCGGCGAGTATCCGCTGGCGCCGCACTGGGTAAGCGACGAGGCGCTGGTCACCGTCGCGACGATGTTGCGGATGTTCCACGACGCCCAGTACGGGTTCAATCCGCCGCGTAGCGCGGTCTGGCGTTCGTTCGGCCCGCCGCCGCCGGACACCGAGGTGATCTGCCACCACGACGCGGCCCCGCACAACGTCATCTGGCGTCCGGACGGCACCCTCGCCCTGATCGACTTCGACCTGGCGTCGCCGGGGGCGCGGATCTACGACGTCGCGTACGCCGCGTGGACCTGGGTGCCGCTCTTCTCCGACCGGGACTCCTACACGCTGGGCTGGCGGCAACCGGACCGGCCGCGCCGGCTACGGCTGTTCGCCGACGCGTACGGGCTGATCCCCCGCGACCGGCACCGGCTGGTCCGGACCATCCGTAAGCGGGTCGTTGACCATGTGGAGGGGATCCGGCGGATGGCCGCCGCCGGAGATCCGGCGTTCGTCCGGATCGTGCACAAGGGCCATCTCCGCCGGCCGATGCGGGACCTGCGGCTGCTCGACTACGAACGACACATCCTGGAGTACGCGTTGCGCTGACCCGCGGCGGGCCGGGGCGGCAGTGGTCCGGGGACAGGTGACGAGTTCTGTCGTCCTCCGGACAGCCGGCGGTGGCTAATCGGTTGATCTGGCCCTGCCTGATCTGGCGATAGTGAAGTGTTCTTCACATGTTGGAAACAACCCGTCACGTGTTGGAAACGGCACGGGCACCCTGCGTGAAACAGCTGCCCAGCAAGCTTCGCGCAACCGGCGAACGGGCGATGCTGCCTCTTGGAGCCGGTTATGTTTCCAACTGAGAGGAGGCAGCGTGCCGGAACTAGATTCTGGTGCCACCGCCTGGATTTTGACTTCAGCCGCCCTGGTGTTGCTCATGACGCCCGGATTGGCGCTGTTCTATGGTGGCATGACGCGGTCCAAGTCCGTGCTCAACATGATGATGATGAGCTTCGGTGCGATCGGCCTGGTCAGCCTGCTGTGGGTCTGCTACGGCTACAGCATCGCCTTTGGCACCGACGTCGGCGGTGTCACCGGTGACCTCTCCATGGCCGGCCTGCGCGGCATGCTCGAGTCGGGCTCCGAGGGCGGCATCCCGGACCTGCTGTTCGTCGTCTTCCAGATGATGTTCGCGATCATCACCGTCGCACTGATCAGCGGTGCGATCGCGGACCGGGCGAAGTTCGGCGCCTGGCTGCTCTTCGCCGGCCTGTGGGCCACCCTGGTCTACTTCCCGGTCGCGCACTGGGTGTGGGGCGGCGGCTGGATCTTCGAGCTCGGCGTCCTCGACTTCGCCGGTGGTACCGCGGTGCACATCAACGCCGGTGCTGCGGCGCTCGCGCTGGCCCTGGTGCTCGGCAAGCGGGTCGGCTGGCCGAAGGACAAGTTCAAGCCGCATAACCTGCCGATGGTCCTGCTCGGCGCCGGCCTGCTGTGGTTCGGCTGGTTCGGCTTCAACGCCGGCTCCGCAGTCGCCGCCGACGGTGCCGCCGCGGTCGCCTTCATCAACACCCAGGTGGCCACCGCGGCCGCCGTGCTGGGCTGGATCGTCGTCGAGTGGTTCCGTGACGGCAAGCCGACCACCCTCGGCGCCGCCTCCGGTGCCATCGCCGGTCTGGTCGCCATCACCCCGGCCTGTGCCTTCCTGGAGCCGCTCGGGGCGATCGCGCTCGGCATCATCGCCGGTGTGGTCTGCGCCCTGGCGGTCGGCCTCAAGTACAAGCTCGGGTACGACGACTCGCTCGACGTGGTCGCCGTGCACATGATCGGCGGCATCATCGGTTCGCTGCTGATCGGCTTCCTGGCCGTCGAGGTGCTGGCCGGAGAGGGCAACGCCGGACTCATCTACGGCGGTGGCATCGACCTGCTCGGTCTGCAGGCGCTCGGTGTGGTCGCGGTGCTGGTCTACTCGTTCGTCGTCGCCTACATCATCGGCTTCGCGATCGAGAAGACCATCGGCTTCCGGGCCAGCGCCGACGCCGAGGTCGAGGGCATCGACACCGCCGAGCACGCGGAGAGTGCCTATGAGTTCGGTAGCACCTCGGGTGGCGGGTTCGCCGCCGCCGGCATCGGGAAGGCGCCCGCCGGTTCGGGCGAGTCCGCACCGGTCAGCGAGAAGGTCGCCGGTTAACGTTCCCTGATGGAGGGGTTAGACATGAAACTGGTGACCGCGGTCATCAAGCCGTACCAGCTCGACGCGGTCAAGGAGGCCCTGCACGCCCTCGGCGTCGCCGGCCTGACCGTGAGCGAGGTCCAGGGATACGGACGCCAGAAGGGCCACACCGAGGTGTACCGGGGTGCCGAGTACACCGTCGAGTTCCTGCCGAAGATCCGGATCGAGGTGCTGACCGACGAAATCGACGTCGAGAAGGTCGTCGATGCGGTCGTCACGGCGGCCCGTACCGGAAAGATCGGCGACGGCAAGGTCTGGGTGACGGCCGTCGAGGACGTCATCCGGGTCCGCACCGGCGAGCGTGGTCTCGACGCGCTCTGAGTCGGCGAGCCCACCCAACCGGTAGGGAGAACACATGACCGACGGAGTCGGGGTCCGGCAGCGTCCTGCGGCCGGCCCCGGCCCGTCGCTGTCCGACGGCATCGGTGCCGCCGCCCGCGTGGACCGGGCGGCGGCACTCGATGTCTGGCTGACCTCGCTGATGCCGGCCGGGCTGGCCGGGATCGCCCTGGTGGCGGTCGGCGGACTCGGTCGGTTGCAGTGCTCCCCGTACAGCGATCTCGACCTGGTGCTGCTCCATCGTGGCGTCGCCGGGATGGACGAGATCGCCGCCCGCCTCTGGTACCCGATCTGGGACGCCCGCCTCGGGCTGGACCACTCGGTGCGTACCCTGCCGGAGGCGCTGTCCGTCGCCCACGACGACGTCAAGGTCGCGCTCGGCCTGCTCGACGCCCGGCACGTCGCCGGCGACCGGCAACTCACCGCCGAGTTGCAGGCCGCCGCGACCGACCAGTGGCGGCGCACCGCCGTCCGCCAACTGCCGGCGCTGCGCGAGGTCACCGAGGCCCGCTGGCGGACCCACGGCGAACTGGCCTTCCTGCTGGAAGGCGATCTGAAGGAGGCCGCCGGCGGGCTGCGCGACGTCGGGATCCTGCGCGGCATCGCCCTGGCCGGCATCGCCGACAGCATGCGTCCGGCCGCCCGCGCGGCCCATCTGCGGCTGCTGGACACCCGCGACGCGCTGCACGTCGCCGTCGGCCGGCGGGTGGACCGGCTGGTGGCCCAGGACCGCGCCACCGTCGCCGGGCTGCTCGACCTGGACGATCCGGACACCCTGCTGCGCCGGGTCGCCTCCGACGCGCGCACCATCACCCACGCCCTCGACGACGCCTGGCGCAGCGCCGACCGGCTGCGCTCCGGCCGGCGGCGCGGCGGCGGCCCGCCGGTGCGTCGGCCGGTGGCCCGCGACGTCGTCGAGCACGACGGTGAGCTGGTCCTCGCCCGGACCGCGATCGGGGCCCGCCCGGACCCCAGCCTGTCGCTGCGGGTCGCCGCGGCCGCCGCCACCAGCCGGCTACCGATCGCCCGGGCGACCTGCGAGTGGCTCGCCGCGTACTGCCCGCCGCTGCCGGCGCCGTGGCCGGACGCGGCCCGGGCCGCGCTGATCACCCTGCTCGGTGCCGGTCCGGGTCTGGTGCCCACCTGGGAGACCTGCGACCGGTACGGGCTGGTCGACGGCTGGCTGCCGGAGTGGCCCCGGATGCGCAGCCTGCCGCAGCACAACCCGGTGCACCGGTTCACCCTGGACCGGCACCTGGTTCAGGCGGCGCAGGAGGCGACCGGGTTCACCCGCGAGGTGGACCGGCCCGACCTGCTGCTGCTCGGTGCCTTCCTGCACGACGTGGGCAAAGGGCTGCCCGGCGACCACAGTACGGTCGGCGCCCCGGTGGCGGCGCGGATCGCCGCCCGGACCGGGCTGCCGCCGACCGACGTCGACATGATCGACAAGCTGGTCCGGCTGCACCTGCTGCTGCCGGAGGTGGCCACCCGGCGTGACCTCAGCGATCCGGTGACGATTTCCCAGGTCGCTGCTGCGGTGGGCGACACCACCACGCTCGGCCTGCTGCACGGGCTGGCCCGCGCCGACGCGCTGGCGACCGGTCCGGCGGCCTGGTCGGACTGGAAGGGACGGCTGATTGCCGAACTGGTCCGCCGAGTACACACCGCGCTGGACACCGGGGTGCTTCCCGAGCCACCGAGACCCGATCCGGCGCTGGTGGCGGGTCCGCTACCGGCCGTACACATCGATGGTGGCGACCGGGTCGCGGTGGCCGCCGCGGACCGGCACGGCCTGCTCGCCGCGGTCGCCGGCTGCCTGGCCCTGCACCGGCTGGACGTGCTGACCGCCGACGCCTCCACGGTCGACGGGCGGGCGTTGGTCGAGTTCCGGATCCAGCCCCGGTACGGCACCCCGCCGGACACCATCGCGCTCACCGCCGACCTGCGGCGGGCGGTCACCGGTGACGTCTCGGTCACCCAGCGGCTTCGGGGCCGGGCACTCGCCGCCCGCCGGGCGGGGGCCGATTCCCGGGTGGTGTGGCACCGGGAGGCCGCCACCGACGCGGTGGTGCTGGAGCTGCGGGCGGCCGACTCGGCCGGCCTGCTCTACCGGGTGACCAGCGCGCTCGACGAGGCCGGCGCCCAGGTGCGGGCGGCCCGGATCTCCACCCTGGGTGGCGACGTGGTCGACGCCTTCTACCTGGTGGGGGTCGGCCCGGACGACGCCGAGCGGGCCCGACTCGAAGCCGCGGTGCTGGCCGCCGCCGGATGACCGGGCGGCGCAGCGGCGGAGCCGGGTGCCGGAGTGGCGAAAGCGGTCGGCTGATGCGGGCGGTGGAGTGGCAGAAGCGGTCGGTACGGACGGCGGCTAGGCTTGCCAGGTCGGGCGGAGTCCCGTCCCGACACCGCCGTGAGTTGCCCTGCCGGATCGACATACAGGATGTTGCGTCGTGTTTGACACTTTGAGTGATCGACTGTCCGGGATCTTCGGCAAGCTCCGGGGCAAGGGTCGGCTCACCGACGCCGACATCGACGCGACGGCCCGGGAGATCCGGCTGGCGCTGCTGGAGGCGGACGTCGCGCTGCCGGTGGTGAAGGCGTTCATCGGCCGGGTCAAGGAGCGCGCCCGTGGCTCCGAGGTCTCCCAGGCACTCAACCCGGCCCAGCAGGTCATCAAGATCGTGCACGAGGAGCTGGTCGGGGTCCTCGGCGGCGAGCAGCGCCGGCTTCGGTTCGCCAAGCAGCCGCCGACGGTGATCATGCTGGCCGGGTTGCAGGGTTCCGGCAAGACCACCCTCGCCGGCAAACTGTCCAACTGGCTCAAGGCGCAGGGGCACCAGCCGCTGCTGGTCGCCGCCGACCTGCAACGCCCGAACGCGGTCGGCCAGCTGCAGGTCCTCGGCGAGCGGGCCGGGGTCGAGGTGTTCGCCCCGGAGCCCGGCAACGGGGTCGGCGACCCGGTGGCCGTCGCGAAGGCGTCGATCGAGCACGCCCGCCGGTCGGCGCGCGACGTCGTCATCGTCGACACCGCCGGCCGGCTCGGCATCGACGCCGAGATGATGGCCCAGGCCGCCGCGATCCGCGACGCGGTCGCCCCGGACGAGGTCATCTTCGTCATCGACGCGATGGTCGGGCAGGACGCGGTCCGCACCGCCGAGGCGTTCCGCGACGGCGTCGGCATCACCGGCGTGGTGCTGTCCAAACTCGACGGCGACGCGCGCGGTGGTGCGGCGCTGTCCGTCCGGCAGGTCACCGGCGAACCGATCCTGTTCGCCTCCACCGGGGAGAAGCTGTCCGACTTCGACGTCTTCCACCCGGACCGGATGGCCAGCCGGATCCTCGGCATGGGCGACGTGCTCACTCTGATCGAGCAGGCCGAGCAGGCCTTCGACGCCGATCAGAAGGAGAAGATGACCGCCAAGCTGATGGGCGGCGAGCAGTTCACCCTGGAGGACTTCCTCGACCAGCTCATCGCGGTGCGCCGGATGGGGCCGATCGCCAACGTGCTGGCCATGATGCCCGGCATGGGGCAGATGAAGGACCAACTGGCCGAGGTCGACGACAAGCACTTCGACAAGGTCACCGCGATCATCCGCTCGATGACGCCCGGGGAGCGGAGCAACCCGAAGATCATCAACGGGTCGCGCCGGGCCCGGATCGCCAACGGCTCCGGGGTCACTGTGATGGACGTCAACCAGCTGCTCAACCGCTTCGCCGAGGCGCAGAAGATGATGAAGCAGATGGGCGGGATGATGGGTCTGCCCGGTGGCGGGCGGCGCAAGGCGACCAAATCGCCGAAGAACAAGCGCAAGGGGAACAAGGGCGGTAACCGTGGCGGCGGTGCCCGCCAGCGCGGCGGCGGGGTGCCGGCCGGCTTCCCGGGCGGTATGCCGCAACTGCCGCCCGGTCTCGACCCGAACGCGCTGGGCGGCGGCGACGGTCTGCCGCCCGGCTTCAAGCTTCCCAAGATCGACTTCAACAAATTGAACAAGCGGGAGAAAGGCTGAGCGCCGTCGACCCCGCAACCGTGCCGCTGCACGTCCGCGGGGTCGTACTGCCCGAGGACCGGACCCGGGACCTGTGGCTGGTCGGTGACCGGGTGACGCTGCACCCGGTGCCCGGCGCGACCACCGTGGTCGACGGCGGCTTCATCCTGCCCGGCTTGGTCGACGCGCACTGCCACCTCGGGATCGCCCGGGGCGGGACGCCGATCGGCTCGCTCGACGACGCCCGCCGGCTGGCCGGGGTCGATCGGGACGCCGGCGTACTGGCGCTGCGCGATGCCGGGTCCCCGTACCCGTACCCGCAACTCGACGACGAACCGGATCTGCCCCGGCTGGCCCGTGCCGGCCGGCACGTCGCGCCGCCCCGGCGCTATCTTCGCGACATCGGCGTCGAGGTGCCAGCGGAGCGGTTGTCCGACACGGTGGCCGAGCAGGCCAGGGCGGGCAACGGCTGGGTCAAGTTGGTCGGCGACTGGATCGAGCGGTCCGCGGGGGACCTCGCCCCGGCCTGGTCGGCGGAGGCGATGACCGACGCCATCGCCACCGCGCACCGGGCCAACGCCCGGGTCGCCGCGCACACCTTCGACGAGGAGGCGGTACGGATCCTGGTCCGGGCCGGGGTCGACTCGGTCGAGCACGGCACCGGGCTGAGCCCGGACCTGATCGACGAGATGGCCCGCCAGCGGACCGCGCTGATCCCGACGATGATCAACATCGCGACGTTCGGCGGGATCGCCGACCGGGCCCGGGAGAAGTTCCCCCGGTACGCCGCCCACATGATCAGCCTGCGGGACGGGTTCCCCGAGGTGGTACGCGCCGCGCACGAAGCCGGCGTACCGGTCTTCGTCGGCACCGACGCCGGTGGCGGCATCGCCCACGGCCGGGCCGCCGACGAGATGCTCACCCTGCACACCGAGGCGGGCATGCCGGCCGAGGCGGTGCTGGCCGCCGCCTCCTGGGGCGCCCGGGACTGGCTCGGCTTCCCCGGCCTGGTCGAGGGCGGGCTCGCCGACCTGGTCGTGTATCCGGCGGACCCGCGCGCCGACCTGCGGGTGGTCCGCGCACCTGAGCGGATCATCCTGCGTGGGCGGGTGCTGCGCTGAGCTGGCCGCTGGTCTCGCGCTCACCGTGACGGCCGGTGCTGCGCTGACCCGTCGGCGGCGGGTGCGTCGCGCAGCCGCCACCGCCGGCGCATAGGATGTCCGGTCATGGCCCGCGTGCTCACACCTCGTGCGGAGGACTTCCCCCGCTGGTACCAGGATCTGATCGCCAAGGCGCAGCTCGCCGACAACGGACCGGTGCGCGGCACCATGGTGATCCGGCCGGCCGGGTACGCCATCTGGGAGCGAATGCAGTCCGAGATGGACAACCGGATCAAGGCGGCTGGCGCGGAGAACGCGTACTTTCCGCTGTTCATCCCGGAGAGCTACCTGCGCCGCGAGGCCGAGCACGTCGAGGGCTTCTCACCGGAGCTCGCGGTGGTCACCCACGGCGGCGGCAAGCAACTCGCCGAGCCGGTGGTGGTCCGGCCGACCAGCGAGACGGTGATCGGCGAGTTCATGGCCAAGTGGGTCGACTCCTACCGGGACCTGCCGCTGCTGCTCAACCAGTGGGCCAACGTGGTGCGCTGGGAGCTGCGCCCCCGGGTGTTCCTGCGGACCAGCGAGTTCCTCTGGCAGGAGGGGCACACCGCGCACGCCGACGAAGCCGACGCACGGGCGTACGCCCGACGGATCCTGCACGAGGTCTACCAGGACTTCATGGTCAACGTGCTCGGCATCCCGGTGCTGGTCGGGCGTAAGACCGCCCGGGAGCGCTTCGCCGGAGCCACCAGCACGTACACCCTCGAAGGGATGATGGCCGACGGCAAGGCGCTGCAGCTGGGCACCTCGCACGAGCTCGGGCAGAACTTCGCCCGCGCGTTCGACATCACCTACACCTCCGCCGAGCGGGCCGTCGAACACGCCTGGACCACCTCCTGGGGGGTCTCCACCCGGATGCTGGGCGGGCTGATCATGGTGCACGGCGACGACAACGGGCTGCGGGTGCCGCCACGGCTGGCCCCGGTCCAGGCGTACGTCATGGTGGTCAAGGCCGGCGACGGGGTCGCCGAGGCGGCGGCCAAGCTGCGCGGCGCGTTGCGTGACGCCGGCGTTCGGGTCGGCCTGGACGACCGGGTGGACACGCCGTTCGGCCGCCGGGCTGTCGACGCCGAGCTCAAGGGATACCCGGTACGCGTCGAGGTCGGCCCGCGCGACCTGGCCGCCGGCAACGCGGTGCTGGTCCGGCGTATCGACGGGTCGAAGACCCCGGTGCCGGTCGCCGACGTGGTCGGCGCGGTCCGCGACGCCCTCGACGCCGACCAGCAGCGGCTCTACGACCAGGCGCTGGCGCTGCGTCAGACGCGCACCGTCGAGGTCGGCACCCTCGCCGACGCCGTCGCCGCCGCGGCGACCGGATGGGCCAGGGTGCCGTGGTCGGTGGTCGGCCCGGCGGGTGAGGCCGAGGTCAACGCGCAGGGCGTCACCGTACGCTGCCTGCTGCGTCCGGACGGCTCGGTGCCCGACTCCGACGACGAGCCCGACCTGGTCGCGGTGCTGGCCCGCTCGTACTGACGCCCTGCCCTGCCGTTCGTGGGCGGTGTCGCTGTCGTTGGGCATGGTGAGCGAGGGAGATGAGCATGCGGTTTCAGCCCGGTCAGTTGATCATGCATCGGAATGTGCGGCGCGGGCGTCTCGGCTGGGTCCGTCCGGCCCGGGTCGTCGTCGACGACGAGCGGGGCCTGCTGGTCTGGGTCGACCGGGGCTCGCCGGTGGTCAACGAGGTGGCCGACGACGGCCGTGGCATGCGGGCGATGCCGTTCACCGAGTGGATCACCCGGTCGTACCGGATCAAGCACGGCCGCTGGCTCGGCCCCCCGGTGCTGAAGTTCCTACCCGCCGGAGCCGCCCACTCGGTGTGGTGGTTCCGCGACGACGCCGGGAACTTCCTCAACTGGTACGTCAACCTCGAAGAGCCCGGCGTGCGCTGGGCCGACGGCGACCTCGCCGGGGTGGACGTGGTCGACCAGGACCTGGACGTGGTGGTCCGCCCGGACCGCAGTTGGGTCTGGAAGGACGAGGAGGAGTTCGCCGAGCGGCTCGCCTTCCCGGAGCACTACTGGGTGCGTGACGAGGCGGCGGTACGGGCTGAGGGACGGCGAGTGATCAAAATTGCCGAGGCGGGTGATTTTCCGTTCGACGGCACCTGGTGCGACTTCCGGCCGGACCCGGCCTGGACGCCGCCGGCCGAGCTGCCGCCCGGCTGGGACCGCCCGCCGGCAGCAGGCTGACCGCCGGGCACCGGACTGGCCGGCGACCCACCGGGGCCACCGGGTGTGGCGGTACGCCGCGGGTCTGGCACAATAGCGTGTTGGTATCCGGTACGTGTTCGGCGCCCTCTACCCGGGCACGTCGCCAGTCCACCCGAGCTGCCTCTGGCCCAACCCCACTGTGCCGGTCGGCGTTCACCCGCGCACCGCCCTCGGGGGCCGGTGAAGATCGCAACAGGAGCGAACAAACCGTGGCCGTAAAGATCCGGCTTCTGCGGATGGGCAAGATCCGCAACCCGCAGTACCGCATCGTCGTCGCCGACTCGCGTACCAAGCGCGACGGGCGGGCGATCGAGTTCGTCGGGATCTACCACCCGAAGGAAGATCCGTCGGTCATCGAGGTGACCTCGGACCGTGTCCAGTACTGGCTCTCGGTCGGCGCCCAACCGAGCGAGGCCGTCCAGCGCCTGCTGGAGAAGACCGGCGACTGGCAGAAGTTCAAGGGCCTGCCCGCCCCGCCACCGCTGCTGGTGGCGCCCGAGCGGGCCGACCGCAAGGCGGCGTACGAGGCGGAGGCCAAGGCCGCTGCGGGCGTCGCGGACACGCCGACCAAGCCGGCGAAGAAGGCCGAGAAGAAGGCCGAAGCGAAATCCGGGACGAAGGCCGAAGCGAAGTCCGAGCCGGCGGCTGCCGAAGCGCCGGCCAAGACCGAGGAGCCCACCGGTGCCGGCTCCGGCGAGCAGGCCTGACATGGTCCTCCGGCCCGCGCTGGAGCACCTGGTCAAGGGGATCGTCACCCACCCCGACGACGTACGGGTCCGGCTGGTCGACTCGCGCCGGGGCAAGCGCCTGGAGGTACGGGTGCACCCGGAGGACCTCGGCACCGTGATCGGCCGCGGCGGGCGCACCGCCAAGGCGCTGCGTCAGGTGATCGGTTCGATCGGCGGGCGTGGTGTGCGGGTCGACATCGTCGACTCGTACTGATGCTGTTGATCGTCGGTCGGATCGGCCGACCACACGGAATCCGTGGCGAGGTCACGGTCGAGGTCCGGACCGACGAACCGGAGATCCGGTTCGCCGCCGGATCGGTGTTGATCACCGATCCGGCGGCGGTGCCGGCCGCCCGCGAACCGCAGCAGCCGCCACCGCCCGGCGCGACCCTGGTCCGTGTCCCTGACCGGTTGACCATCGAGGCGGTCCGCTGGCATCAGGGCCGACCGTTGGTGCAGTTCGCCGGGGTTGTCGACCGCGACCTTGCCGAGGCGTTGCGGGGCGTACTGCTCTGCGTGGACAGCAGCGAGATCGCCACCCCGGAGGATCCGGACGAGTACCACGATCACCAATTGGTCGGCCTGTCGGCGGTCACGCCGTCCGGTGAGGCTCTCGGCGAGGTGGCCCGGATCGACCATGCGCCCGCATCCGATCTGCTGGTGCTCCGCCGGCCGGGCGGCGGGTCCGCCCTGGTGCCGTTCGTCCGGGCGATCGTGCCGGAAGTGGATCTCGCCGGTGGACGGGTGGTCGTCGACGCCCCACCCGGCCTGCTCGACCTGTGAGCGCCCCGATGCCGTCCGGCGCGGCGGCGCTGCAGGTAGACGTCGTCACCATATTTCCGGACTATCTGGCGCCGCTGGACCTGTCGCTGATCGGCCGGGCGCGCCGGGCCGGCCTGCTCAGTGTCGAGGTGCACGACCTGCGCCGCTGGACGCACGACGTGCATCGGACGGTGGACGACACTCCGTACGGCGGTGGTGCCGGAATGGTGATGCGCCCGGAGCCGTGGGGTGCGGCGTTGGACGAGTTGGCCGCTGCCGGACGGCCGCCCGCGCGGCTGGTGGTGCCGACCCCGGTGGGGGAGCGGTTCGACCAGGCGATGGCGCAGCGGTTGGCCGCCGAGCCCCGACTGATCTTCGCCTGTGGCCGCTACGAGGGGATCGACCAGCGGGTGATCGACGAGGCGGCGGCAGCGCTGCCGGTGACCGAGGTGTCCCTCGGTGATTTCGTCATCTTCGGCGGCGAGGTCGCCGTGCTGGCCATCCTGGAGGCGGTGACCAGGTTGATTCCCGGAGTGCTCGGCAACGCCGGATCGCTCGTCGAGGAGTCCCACTCGGACGGGTTGCTGGAGGGGCCGGTCTACACCAAGCCGCCGCAGTGGCGAGGACGCGAGGTGCCGGAGATACTACGATCGGGCGATCACGGCCGGATCGCCCGGTGGCGGCGAGATCAGGCGCTGCTCCGTACGGCGTCGCGTCGGCCGGATCTGATCGCCGGACTGCCTGCCGGAAAACTCGACAAAAAAGACATTGCGCTGCTGGTGGCGGCCGGATTTCAACTGCCGGCCGGTGATGTGGCAGAGTAGTGGGGTTGCCGCAGACGGGCATGCGTGTCCGGCTGCGAGGATCCCGCCAGCGGGAAGGCATCGAACGTTGAGGCATCGAGCGTTCCGGCCCGGGATCAGAATCATCCATCCGCGCACCGCGAGACGGTGCGCCTTGAGTAGCCCAAGGATGCAGCGATGAACACGCTGGACGCTCTTGACGCCCAGTCGCAGCGGACCGACCTTCCGGACTTCCGCGCCGGTGACACGCTCAAGGTGCACGCCCGGGTCGTCGAAGGTAACCGTTCCCGGGTGCAGGTCTTCCAGGGCGTGGTGATCCGCAGGCAGGGTGCCGGCCTGCGGGAGACCTTCACTGTCCGCAAGATCAGCTTCGGTGTCGGAGTCGAGCGGACCTACCCGGTCAACAGCCCGGCCATCGACCGGATCGAGATGGTGACCCGTGGTGACGTCCGTCGCGCCAAGCTGTACTACCTGCGGGAACTCCGTGGCAAGGCCGCCAAGATCAAAGAGAAGCGGGAAAAGCAGGTCAGCTGAGCCCGCTGATCCCGGTTCCCGATCTCAGGACTGCCGCTGGGAGCTTTCGCCAACTACCCTTGCGGTAGTGACCGATGGGGAGCGCTACGTCCGCGGCGATCGTCGCGGCGGCGGGAGTCAACTGTGCTACCGCTCGTGGCGCCTGACGAGAGGCGCCGTGGGCGGTAGCGCCGTGTCTCGGGACCGGGGAGATGCGTAGCGTGTATCAACAAGGAGACCAGGATCAGTGGCAGCGGCGGGCCGCGTCGGGCGCGCGCTCGCAGCGCAACCGTCGGGACGGCCGGTCGGTGGCACGCCCGCGTCGGTCGGGCCGGTCCGGCATGCAGATGGTGCAGCGCCGGCGTCGGCAGATGCCACTGTGGCAGGAGTTGCCGCTGTTGCTGGTGGTGGCCTTCTGCCTGGCGGTATTGATCCGCTCCTTCCTGCTGCAGGCGTTCTTCATCCCGTCCGGCTCCATGGAGGACACGCTGCTGGTCGGTGACCGGGTGTTGGTCAACAAAGTTGTTTACGACGTCCGGGATCCGGTGCGCGGCGAGGTCATCGTCTTCCGGGGCACCAACGACTGGGCACCGGAGCCCACCGACGACCCGGACCTCGGTTTCGTCGCTAAACTCGGCCGCACCGTTGGCGATCTGGTCGGGGTTGGTCGACCGGGTGAGAAAGACTTCATCAAGCGGGTCATCGGCGTGCCGGGTGACCGGATTCGTTGCTGCGACGACCAGGGCCGGTTGACCGTCAACGACCAGCCGCTGGACGAGGCCGGCTACGTCCTGGAGGACTCGCCGCTGGACGTCCCACCGAGCCCAGGTGAGTGCCGATCCCGGCAGTTCGCTGAGGTCGTGGTTGAGCCTGGACAGCTGTTCGTGATGGGCGACCATCGACTGGTCTCACAGGACTCCCGCTGCCAGGGCCCGGTGCCGATCGACAACGTCATCGGTCGGGCCTTTGTGATCGTCTGGCCCCAGGACCGCTGGGACGGACTGTCCGTGCCGGACACCTTCGACAGCCTGCCGCCGACGGCTCCGACCCCGGCGGCGGTCGACCAGCCGGCGGACGTTCCGGAGACCTCCGGTGACCTGGTGATCGTGCTACCGGTGATGATTCCGCTACTTTTTGCTTCGCGCTCCGTGCCGCTGTTCTCAGCCAGACGTCGTAGGCTCCGGTTGTGATCGACGAGCAGACCGAGAAGAAGCCCAGTTCCTTCTGGCGCGAACTACCGATCCTGTTGGGTGTGGCGGTCCTCGTCGCGGTCCTGGTCCGGGCGTTCGTCCTGCAGACCTTCTACATTCCGTCGCCGTCGATGGAGCACACCCTCGACATCAACGACCGGGTGCTGGTCAACAAGGTCGTCTACCACTTCCGATCGCCCGAGCGCGGCGAGATCGTCGTGTTCCGGGCGCCACCGGAGTGGAGCAGCAACCCGGACGGTGAGGACTTCATCAAGCGGATCATCGGGGTCGGTGGAGACCGGGTCGAGTGCTGTGACGCCGAGGAGCGGTTGATCATCAACGGCCAGCCGCTGGACGAGCCGTACATCTACTCCGAGGGCGGGATCAGCGATCCCGCCGCGGTCGGTCCGTTCGACATCACCGTGCCGGAAGGACGGCTCTGGGTGATGGGCGACCATCGGTCGGCCTCGGGCGACTCGCTGGAGCACTGGGACCGCAGCGGCGACATCGACTACGCGACCATCTCCGAGGGCGCCGTGGTCGGCCGAGCGTTCACCGTCTTCTGGCCACTGGACCGGGCCACCTGGCTCACCGTGCCGGAGCCGTTCGAAACCGTTCCGAGTTCGGGACCGTGACCGGTCGGTCCACGCCAACCCGGACGGTGCGCTCGGCAGCGGCTGCGGCCCACCTGTCGTGCCGGCCGGCTTGTTCTCCTACTCTGGTCGGGTGACCGACGCGGAGCTGACGGTGGACCGCGCGCCGGAGCCGGCGCGCAACCGGTACGCGGCCCGGGTCCTGCTCGTCGACTCTGCGGGTCGTGTGTTGCTGCTACGCGGGTGCGATCCGGCCCGTCCCGGACACCGGTACTGGTTCACCCCCGGCGGTGGACTGGAGTCCGGCGAGAACCCGGTCGACGGCGCGGTCCGCGAGTTGGCCGAGGAGACCGGCCTGCGCGTGAAACCTACCGAGTTGGGCGCGCCGGTCTGGCGGGAAACCGTCGAGTTCCCGTTCGACGGCTGGTGGTACCGCCAGGAACAACACTTCTTCCTGCTGCGGGTGCCCAACTGGCAGGTCGACACAAGCGGGTTCGACGACATCGAACGCCGTACGATCGACGCCCATCGGTGGTGGTCGGTCGGTGAGCTCGCGACCACCCGGGAACGGGTCTATCCGCCGGAGCTGCCGACCCTGCTGCGCCGGCTGACGGGAGAGGCCGAACTGTGCTGACTCCACCGCGTACCGTGGTGCGTCGCGACGCCGGGCTCTATGCGTTGGAGCAGGCTCTGCGGCGGCGCGGGTTCGCCCATGTGGCCGGCGCTGACGAGGCCGGCCGGGGTGCGTGCGCCGGGCCGCTGGTGGCGGCCGCAGTGGTGCTCGCGCCGGGCCGCCGGGGCGAGATCGACGGACTGGCCGATTCGAAGTTGCTCACCCCGGCGGCGCGGGAGCGGGTCTACGCCTCGGTTCGTGACCGGGCACTCGCCCACCGGATCGTGGTCGTATCAGCCGACGAGATCGACCGTCGGGGCCTGCACGTGTGCAATCTCGCCGCGATGCGCCGGGCACTGGCCGGGCTCAGCCCCGCACCTGAGTACGTGTTGATCGACGGGTTCGGCGTTGACGGGCTCGGTGCGCCCGGGCTCGCGGTGTGGAAGGGCGACCGGGTGGCAGCTTGCGTGGCGGCGGCCAGTGTGCTCGCGAAGGTCACTCGGGACCGGTTGATGGTCGAGCTCGACGGGCGGTTCCCGGGTTACGGCTTCGCCGAGCACAAGGGCTACGCCACCGCCGAGCATCAGGCCGCGTTGAGTCGGCAGGGGCCGTGTGTCGAGCACCGGTTCTCGTACGCCAACGTGGCGGCCGCCTCGGGCCGGTCCGCGAGTCCACCCCGCTCCCGCCGACCGGCCGCTGAAGCTGGCCGGGCCGATGGAACCGGCTCGGCCGAGATCGGCATCCGTGAGCCGATGGGGCGTCCGGACCCCATCCGGGGTACCGTCGGCGTGGCGTTGGACGAGCAGCTTCGCCAACCGGCGCTACTGGGGAAAGATGTGGTCATGGAAGGCGGATGGCGATGAGCGCCGAGGATCTCGAGAAGTACGAGACAGAGATGGAGCTGCAGCTCTACCGGGAGTACCGCGACATCGTCCGCCAGTTTTCGTACGTCGTCGAGACCGAGCGTCGCTTCTACCTGGCGAACCAGGTCGACCTGCACGTGCGCAATTCTGACGGCGAGGTGTACTTCGAGGTCGAGATGCACGATGCCTGGGTGTGGGACATGTATCGTCCTGCCCGTTTCGTGAAGAACGTCAGAGTAATGACGTTCAAAGATGTAAATGTGGAAGAGTTGGACAAGCCGGAAATCTCACTACCGGCAGATTCCGGATTCAGCGGCTGACATCAATGGCCGGTCCATAGCAGATCGACTGCGGCGAGTTCCGTTTTCCACAGCTGAGCCAGCATCCACAGCCTGTCGTCCGCACATCGAGGCCGTACCCCGGTCGGGTGCCAGCCTGTCGGCATGAGATTCCTGCTCCTGCCGATACTGGTCGCGGCGATCCTGTTCAGCACTGCGCCCGCAGTCCCCGCCACGGTGTCGGTCGCCGCTGCCAAACCACAACCGACCGGGTCCGCGCGCCCAGCCGCAGACCCGCGTTTCCACCTGCCACTGGCCGGCGCCGTCACGCTGAGCCGCCGATTCGACCCGCCCCCGGTGCCCTGGGGGCGCGGACACCGGGGCGTCGATCTCACCGCTGACGTCGGTGCCACCGTGTACACCGCCGGAGCCGGTACGGTCAGCCACTCCGGTCGGATCGTCGACCGGGGCGTGGTCAGCATCAGCCACCCGGGTGGATTCAGGACCACATACGAACCCGTGGACGGCTGGCTCGCTGTCGGCACTGCGGTCAGCGCCGGCCGTCCGATCGGCGCCGTCACCGAAGGCCATCCAGGCTGTCCTGCCGACGCGTGCCTGCACTGGGGCCTGCGGCTGACGGACGGCAGCTACCTCGATCCGTTGCTGTTGCTCGGCAACGGACGTGTCCGCCTGCTGCCGCTCGGGTCAGCCGGCCCGGTGTAGCAGCGCGGGCAGCAGCTCCGCGAGCCGGTCGTAGTCTGCTGCCCGGTTGTAGACCTGAGCGCAGATTCGCAACCACGCCCGATCGGACCACCAGGCGACCGACACCTCAGTGGCCAGGTCGTCGGCGATCCGACGACGCAGCGCGGCCGCTGCGACAGCGCTGTCGGCCACGCCGGTCGGTAGCGGGACCAGGCGCATGGCCAGCTGGGCCGACTCCGGTCGGTGCGGATCGGGTACCGGCAGCCGCTGCGGCGGGACCCCTAGCGCGTCGGCGATGGTCCGCTGGCCGTAACCGACCAGTGCGGCGTTGTGCGCTCGGACCCGGTCCAGGCCGAGGCTGCGCAACGCGTACAGGCCAGCCGGCGCAGCCAGCCACGCGGTGTAGTCGCGGGTGCCCTGCCACTCCACCCGCGACGGGAACCCGGATTCCTGCTCCCAGGAGACTCCCAGCGGCTCAAGCCGTTCCCGCCATCGGGGCGCGACCGCCAGCAGCGCCGTGCCGCGCGGCGCGAACGCCCACTTGTGCAGGTTGCCCACCCAGAAGTCGGCGCCGATCCGGTCGACCTCGACCGCCAGCATCCCCGGTACGTGGGCGGCGTCGACCAGGACCGGTACGCCGGCGTCACGGGCCACCGGGACCAGCTCGGCGACCGGAAACACCTGCGCGGTCGACGAGGTGACCTGGTCGACCACGAGTAGTCGGGTCCGGCCCGGCCGGAGCGCGGCGCGCAGCCGCTCGACGACCTCCTCGGCCGGTGCCCCCAGCGGCACCGCTACGACTCGTACCGTCGCGCCAGTACGCCGGCACTCCCGCTCGACCGAGAGCGCGACCGCGCCATACCCGTGGTCGGTCAACAGCACCTCGTCACCGCTACCCAGACGCAGCGTCTGCAGCACGGTAGCGGCGGCGACGGTGATGTTGTCGACCAGTGCGGCGCATTCCGGGTCGGCGCCGAGGAAAGCGGCCAGATGGCGGCGGGTGTGGCCGATCCGATCCAGCAGACCCTGGGTGAAGAACCGCTGCGGGTCGGCCTCCATCTCGTCGCGTAGCCGCTGCTGCACCCGCTGTACCGAGACCGGGACCGCGCCGAACGCGCCGTGGTTGAGGTGGGTGACCGCTGGGTCGAGGGAGAACAGCATCCGTGCGCCGGGTAGCGGTTCGGGTGGGGCCAGGCCGCCGCTCATCAGATGCCTTCCGTGGATACTCCGGCCGTCCGGCCGGGGAGGAAACGGACTCCTGCGGAGCAGGACAGGGGAAGTCGATTCGTCGCCGAGGCGGATCGACGTCCAGTACCCGCGCGCCAGGGCACCCGGCGTGCGGACAGGTGTGCTAACGAGGCGTTGCCCTTCCGACGACAACCAAGCCGGTCGGCCTACCTCCGGGCTGGTGGGAAGTAACGTCTGTGGAGTCTGTGTAAGACCGATGGGCGGTACTCTGTCCCTTGCCGTTGATTCGGGTCGGCTGTGGTCGGCGAAGCAGAGAACTCGACCCGTGAGGGTCGAATCTCCCTGCTTCAGCAGGGGGGAGATGCCAACGGCACATTCTAGGCGAGCCGTCTCGGCCCGGTCCGGCGAGCGGCCCCTCCCCGGGCCGGCAGCCTCAGGCCCGCGGATGTGCCTGCCGGTACGCCGCCCGCAATCGCTCCACCGACACGTGGGTGTAGAGCTGGGTGCTGGCCAGCGAGGCGTGCCCGAGCAACTCCTGGACCGACCGCAGGTCGGCGCCACCCTCCAACAGGTGGGTGGCCGCCGAGTGGCGCAGTCCGTGCGGGGTGACGCGGGGTAAGCCCGCGTCGCGGGCAGCCGCGGCGACGATCCGGCGCACCACCGTGGCCTGGAGCCGGCCACCCTTCGCGCCGAGCAGTAGCGCCCCGCCGGAGCGGGGCGACTCGAGCGTCGGTCGCCCCCGGGCCAGCCAGTCGTGGATTGCCGCCCCGGCCGGCACCCCGTACGGCACGGTCCGCTCCCGGCCGCCCTTGCCCAGCACCCGGAGTACCCGTCGGCCCGGGTCGAGGTCGGCGAGGTCGAGCCCGCAGAGTTCGCTCACCCGGACCCCGGTCGCGTACAGCAGCTCCAGGACCAGCCGGTCGCGCAGCCGCAGCGGGCCGTCCGGACCGGTGCCGGTCGGTTCCCGGGTCTGTTTCCCGGCCGGCTGAGCCTCCGAGTCGGTGCCGTCGCCGTCCGGCATCAGCTGCGCGGCCTGCTCGACCCGCAGCACCGCCGGCAGCGTCCGGTGCGGTCGAGGGCTGGCCAGCGCCGCACCGGGATCGGCTCTGGTCAATCCGGTTCGGTGCGCCCAGCCGCTGAAGGCACGGGCGGCCGCCGCCCGCCGGGCCAGCGTGGCGCGGGCGGCGCCGAACGTCCGTTGCCGAGCCAGCCAGCTGCGCAACACCGTGATGTCGAGTCCGGCGGGTGAGTAGACCCCCATCCGGGCGGCGTGGTCGAGTAGCGACACGACGTCACCGACGTACGCCCGTACGGTGTGGGCCGAACGGTTGTCGACCAGAGCGAGGTGCCGCGCGAAGGCGTCCACGGCGTCGCGCAGGCCGGACGGCAACCCGGCGTGCCGCGCGGCGGTGCCCCGGCTGCCGTCGTCGCTCATCCCCCGACCGTCGGCCCGGCGGCCTGATCGGTCAAGTCGCCACGCCGACCGACCCCGGTGGCGGACCGGGGCGGCAACCGGTAACGCCCATCCGCGCCGGTGAGCAGGCCTCGGGCCTGCAGAGCGGAGACCTTACGCATGGCGGTGCGGATGTCGACGCCGGCTCGGCCGGCCAGCTCGTCCAGGTCGACCGAGCCACGGCCGGGAACCGCTTCCAGGACCCGCGCCGCCTGGGGGTCGAGCGAGTCACGGGGACGCTCGGGCCCGCGTGGTGGTGGTGCGAGGTCGATACCGATCCGGCCGATCTCCTCCTGCACGTGGGCGACCCCGGCGACGAGCCGGGCCTGCGGGTGGTCGCGCAGAATCTCGTGACAGCCGACCGACACGGCGGAGGTGATCGGCCCCGGCACCACCATGGTCGCCCGGCCCAGGGCCAACGCGCGCCGGACTGTCTGGGCGGCTCCGCTACGGGCACCGGCCTCGACCAGCACGGTCCCGGCCGTCGCGGCGGCTATCAACCGGTTGCGGGTGAGGAACCGGTGCCGCAGCGGCTCGGCGCCGGGCAGCCACTCACTGACCAGCAGCCCGGACTCGGCGATCTGGTCGAACATCGCGGTGTTGCCGGCGGGGTACGGCCGGTCGATCCCGCAGGCCAGCACCGCTACCGTGCAGCCGCCAGCGGCGAGCGCACCGCGATGGGCGCAGGCGTCGATGCCGTACGCACCTCCGGAGACGATCGTCCAACCCTGCTCGGCAAGGCCGTGGCCGAACTCCATGCTGACGTGACGTCCGTACTCGCTGGGTGCCCGGGAACCGACCACGGCGACCGAACGGGCCAGCGCCTCGGCGAGCGGCCGTGGCCCGCGTACCCACATGGCCAGCGGTGGCGCACCGTCGCGGGAACCCCGGTAACCGGCACCGCCCGACCCGCCGTCGGGGCGACGGGCCAGCCGGGTCAGGTCCTCGACCTGGCGCGGCCAGTCCGGATCCTCCGGCGTCACCAGCCGGGCGCTGACCCGCGCCGCCCGGTCGAGAGCGGCGGCGGCCACCTGCAGCGGATCGGCGGTCGCCAGCCGCGCGGAGCTCGCCGTCCGGGTCGGTTCGTCCGGACTCCACCCGCCGCGTAGCCGGGCCAGCGCCTCGACCGGACCGACCGCCGCCACGAGCCGGTGAACGGCTTCGTTTCCGGGCTCGGCGAGCCAGGTCAACGCGATCCGGGCCAGCCGGCTGCCGGCCGGTTCGGTGCCCGGCATCACAGCTCGCCCGTCCGCAGCTGGATGGCTTCGTCGATGTCGGTCGAGTCCGGCCGGGACCGTCCGTCCAGGTCCGCGATTGACCAGGCGAGTCGCAGAATGCGGTCGAAGCCGCGGGCGGAGATCGCCCCGACGTCCAGCCGCCGCCGCAGTGCGGCGGTCTCGCCGGCGGCCAGCCGCCACGGCGGGCGTCGTAACGCGGGCCCGGGGACCACCGAGTTGGTCCGCCAGCCCTGGCCGGCCCAGCGCTGCCGGGCGGCCTCACGGGCGGCGGCCACCCGGGCGGCCACCGTCGCGGTCGGTTCCGCCGGCGGCTGGTTCGTCATCAGGTCCACGGCCCGCAGCGCGGTGAGGCTCACCTGCAGGTCGATGCGATCCATCAGGGGACCGGACAGCCGGTTGCGGTAGCGGCGCCGTACCACGGGCGGGCACTCGCAGAACTGATCGCCCGCCGGCCGGGCGCACGGGCACGGATTGGCCGCGAGCACGAGCTGGCACCGGGCGGGGTACTCGGTGACCCCCAGGGCACGGGTGATCAGCACCCGCCCCTTCTCCAGCGGCTGCCGCAACGAATCCAGCACCCGGCTGTGGAACTCGGGTGCCTCGTCGAGGAACAGGACACCATGATGGGCCAGTGAGACCGCGCCGGGGCGGGCCAGCCCGGAACCGCCGCCGACCAGCGATGCGACGGTCGCCGAGTGGTGCGGGGCCTGGAACGGCGGTCGGCGTAGCAGGGCGCTGCCCGGTGGCAGCACTCCGGCGATCGAGTGCAGCGCGGAGACCTCCAGCGCCGCCGTGTCGTCCAACGGCGGCAGCAGACCGGGGAGCCGTTCCGCCAGCATGGTCTTGCCGGCACCGGGCGGCCCGATCAGCGCCAGGTGGTGGCAGCCGGCGGCGGCGATCTCCAGGGCCCGCTTGCCGAACGCCTGCCCGGCGACGTCGGCGAGGTCCGGACCGGCCTGGACGACGCCTGGCTTCGGTGGCGGGGGATCGAGCAGCTCGTCGGCGCCGCGGATGAACGCGATCAGCCGGTGCAGCGTGTCGACGGCCTTGACCCGCACCCCCGGCACCACCGCCGCCTCGGCCGCGTTGGCGGCCGGCACCACCACCTGGGTCACCCCGGCCCGGGCCGCTGCCACCACCATGGGCAGCAGGCCGCGCACCGGCCGTACCGTGCCGTCCAGGCCCAACTCGCCGAGCAGCGCCACACCGTCGACCGGGGCAAGCGGCAGCTCTCCGGTGCCGCCGAGCAACGCGGTGGCCACTGCGAGATCGAACCCCGAACCGATCTTGGGCAGCGTCGCCGGTAGCAGGTTGACGGTGATCCGCCGGCTCGGCCAGTGCTGCCCGGAGTTGACGATCGCGGCGCGTACCCGGTCCCGTGCCTCGTGCAGGGTGGTGTCCGGCAACCCCGAGATGATCACTGCGGGGAGCCCGGCGGCGAGGTCGGCCTCCACCTCCACGAGATGCCCGGTGACGCCGACCAGGCCGACGCAGAGCACCTTCGCGTAGCTCATCGTCCGGTCTCCAGCGGTCGGTCGTCCTCCGTGGATGGTGGTGGTCGGTCGTCGGCGCGCGGCGGGCGATGGATGTCGTTTCTCATGGCACGACGGTGGCTGTCCACGACCGGGCCGCCGGGCCGGGCAGGTGCGCGCCTGTGGACGAAGGTCCCGCTGTGGACAACGCGGAAACCGGTTGACGCCGGCTGCTAGGCGGCGGCTGCCGGGCGACGCCGACGGGTCGGGCGATGCTGGTCAGAAGGCCGCCGTCAGGCGCCGGACCTGGGCCGCGCCGGACCGACCGACGGTCACGCAGATCAGATCGAATCGCACCGGCCGCCGGCCATGTCCCGGGTTGGCGGCCAGCCAGCCAGCGGCCAGCCGGCGGATCCGCCGGGCCTTGGCCGCGGTGACCGCTTCCTCCGGCGCGCCGTAGCGGTCACTGCGTCGGGTCTTCACTTCGCAGAACACGATGGTGTCGGCGTGCCGGGCGATGATGTCGATCTCGCCGGCCGCACAGCGCCAGTTGCGTTCGATGACGATGAGCCCGGCGTCAACGAGGTGCCGTACCGCACAGCGTTCGCCGTAGGCGCCGACGGCCTGCCTGATGTTGGTCATGTCCGGCAAAGTGCCCGGCGGTGCTGGCTCACGCCCGGTGCGGTACGCCGTGGTTGTGGACGGCGGGCTTGCTGTGGATGCCGCGAGGGCACCGGCCGCCGACCTGCTAGCGCCGGTCTACCAGCACCGGTACAAGATCGCCCGAGAGGTCAGTGGAGCGGACCCGAGTGGCGGCGGCGGTTGCGGTGACATACGGTCCCTGTCCGTGGACCCGAACCGAAACTATCCGGACGACCCCGATCCCCGGTGGTACTCCGAGCGCACCTACGTCGATCCGTCCTGGCAATCCACCGAGTCGAGCAGCGACCGGTTCGGTGACGATCCGTTCGGCGGCACCAGCCGGTACGCCAGTGGCGACAGCACCGGTGAACTGCGGGCAGCCCGGGCTGCCCGGGCGGATACGACGGAAGGTGGCCGGCGGCGCGCGGCGCCGGAACCGGCGTCGGCACCGCCGTTTGCTCCGCCGGCGTCGGCACCGCCGTTTGCTCCGCCGGCGTCGGCACCGCCCGGACCGGCGAGCGGTCCACCGTTCGCGACCCCGGAGCCCCGGTCGGAGCCGGGTCCAACGGTCGATGCCGGCCGGCGGTCCGAGTCCGCAAGGCGGCCCGACCCCGGTCGGCGGCCCGACCCGGCGCGGCCGGACGAGTCGGCTAGTTCGGTCGACATTCCCACCGGGCTCATGCCGCCGGTCACCCCCCGTCCGGCCGGTGATCCGCCGTCGATGGGGGAGTACGGCGGCCGGCGGGCACCGGTGGGCAGCGTAGTTAGCGACGGGGTGTACCGCAGTCGACGTCCTGCGCTGGGGATCCTGTTCGCCGTCCTGGTGATGATCTTCGAGGTGCCGGCGTTGCGGCTGTTGCTGGACGGAGCGCTGGCCGATCCGGCCGAGGTCGGCGCGGTGGTCGCCGGTACGGCGCTGATGATCGGACTGCCCGCGTTCGGTATCGGTCTCTACGCGCTGGCCACCGGGGCGACCAAGGTGGGTTCCCCGGTCGAGGCGTGGCTGCGTCCACCGACCGCGCATCTGCTGGTCGGCCTGCTGCTGTTCGTGGTGGCCGGACTCGCGGGCTGAACCATGCGGGCTGGCCGGGTCGTGACCCGGCGCAGGGCGTACACTTGACAACCGGCGACCGCCTCGTGCGGTCGACCTCGCGCGCCCTTCTCCCCGGCGACAGCCGTGGGGGCGACGGTCCCCTGGTCCTGATCATTCAGGCCCACCATGACCGCCGACCGGGCGCCAGGACGCCCGGCCGCCGGCCGGCGTGACAACCAGGGACGTACAGGGAGAAGACACCATGGCCGTGGTGACCATGCGTCAGCTGCTGGAGAGCGGTGTGCACTTCGGGCACCAGACCCGGCGCTGGAATCCGAAGATGAAGCGGTTCATCTTCACTGAGCGTAACGGCATTTACATCATCGACCTGCGCCAGACCCTCGACTACATCGAGAAGGCGTACACCTTCGTCCGTAACACGGTGGCCGACGGCGGCAACATCCTGTTCGTCGGGACCAAGAAGCAGGCGCAGGAGGCCATCGCCGAGCAGGCGACCCGGGTCGGTCAGCCGTACGTCAACCACCGCTGGCTCGGCGGCATGCTGACCAACTTCCAGACGGTGTACAAGCGACTGCAGCGGATGAAGGAGCTGGAGGCGCTGGACCTGACCGGCACCGCGCAGGGCTACACCAAGAAGGAGACCCTGCAGCTGTCCCGGGAGAAGGACAAGCTCAGCCGTACGCTCGGCGGCCTGCGGGACATGCAGAAGGTGCCGGCGGCGATCTGGGTCGTCGACACGAAGAAGGAGCACATCGCCGTCGACGAGGCCCGCAAGCTGGGCATTCCGGTGATCGCGGTGCTCGACACCAACTGTGACCCGGACGAGGTCGATTTCCCGATCCCGGGCAACGACGACGCGATCCGCTCCGCCGAGCTGCTCACCCGGGTCGTCGCGACCGCCGTGGCGGATGGTCTGATTGCCCGTTCCGGCAAGTCGCGTGGTGCCGAGGAGAAGCCGGAGCCGGGCGCCGTGGCCACCGACGAGCCGCTGCCCGAGTGGGAGCGCGAGCTGCTTGAGGGGCCGGCCAACAAGGAGAACGAGCCCTCGGCCGGCAAGGAAAACGAGCCCGCTGCCGCCGCTGCGGAATGACGACCACCCAAGCCGTCTGACGAGACTGAAGAGAGAGTCATGTCCAACTTCACCGCCGCGGACGTCAAGAAGCTCCGCGACCTCACCGGCGCCGGCATGATGGACTGCAAGAAGGCGCTGCAGGAGGCCGAGGGCGACTTCGACAAGGCCGTCGAGATTCTGCGGATCAAGGGTGCCAAGGACGTCGGCAAGCGGGCCGGCCGCACCGCCGCGAACGGCTTGGTGGCCCACGCCGGGTCGGCGCTGCTGGAGCTCAACTGCGAGACCGACTTCGTCGCGAAGAACACCGACTTCATCGATTTCGCGCAGTTGCTGGTCGAGCACGGCGAGCAGATCAAGGCCACCGACGCGGAGGCGCTGCTCAGCTCCACCCTGCCGGACGGTCGGCCGGTCGCCGACGCGGTCCAGGAACAGTCCGCCAAGATCGGCGAGAAGCTGGTGCTCAACCGGTTCGCCCGGCTCGACGGCACCGTCACGGTCTATCTGCACCGCAAGGCGCAGGACCTGCCGCCGCAGGTGGGCGTCCTGGTGGCGTACTCCGGCAAGGAGGACGAGGCGGCCGACGCCGACGCCCGCGGTGTGGCGATGCAGATCGCCGCGATGCGGCCGCGCTTCCTCACCCGTGAGGAGGTGCCGGCGGAGACGGTCGAGTCGGAGCGCCGGATCGCCGAGCAGACGGCCCGCGAGGAGGGCAAGCCAGAGGCGGCCATGCCGAAGATCATCGAGGGCCGGGTGAACGCCTTTTTCAAGGACTTCGTCCTGCTGGAGCAGGCCTCGGTGGCGGACAACAAGAAGACGGTCAAGAAGGTGCTGGCTGAGGCCGGCATCGATGTGACCGGGTTCGTCCGGTTCGAGGTCGGCCAGGCCTGACCCGGTCCGGGCCGGGTGTCCGGCGCGTCGGCCGGTCGGCGGCCGCGCAGGCAGGTCCCCGGTGAGGATCGAGACGATCGATCGACAGAGGAGGCCGTTGGTGTACGTGACAGGCACCACGGCCTCCTCGTTCCGTAGTGTGGGCACGAGGGTGAGTACGGCGGCGCTGAGGGCAGCTAACGAAGGGCGGGTCGGATGACGCAGGTAATGAGTGGACACACGCTGGCGGCGGACGACCCGACCGCGCCCCCACCCGGTCGGTCCCGGCGGGTGGTGCTGAAACTGTCCGGAGAGGTATTCGGCGGCGGAGCGATCGGCGTCGATCCGGATGTGGTGCAGGACATCGCCCGGCAGATCGCCACTGTCTCCCGGCTCGGGGTCCAGGTTTCGGTGGTGGTCGGCGGCGGTAACTTCTTCCGCGGTGCCGAGCTGCAGAAGCGCGGTATGGACCGGGCCCGAGCCGACTACATGGGCATGCTGGGCACTGTGATGAACTGCCTGGCCCTGCAGGACTTCCTGGAGAAGGAAGGCGTCGAAACCCGGGTGCAGAGCGCCATCACGATGGCCCAGGTCGCGGAGCCGTACATCCCGCTGCGGGCGATCCGGCACCTGGAAAAGGGCCGTGTGGTGATCTTTGGCGCGGGTGCCGGTATGCCGTACTTCTCCACCGACACCGTCTCGGCGCAGCGTGCCCTGGAGATCCACGCCGACGTGGTGCTGATGAGCAAGAACGGCGTGGACGGGGTGTACACCGCCGATCCACGGACCGACCCGACCGCCAGCAAGCTCGACACGGTGACCTTCGCCGAGGCGCTGCGGCGCGGGCTGCGGGTCGCCGACGCCGCCGCGTTCAGCCTCTGCATGGACAACGACCTGCCGATGTTGGTCTTCGGCGCGCAGGGCGACGACACGATCGTGCGCGCAGTCGCCGGCGAGCGCATCGGTACCTTGATCACGACCTAACCGGCCGGACCGTGCGGCGGATCCGTACCGGCAGGTGCCAGCAGGGACACCGGACCATCAGAAGGAGGCGACGGAACAGGTGATCGAGGAGACTCTGCTCGAAGCAGAGGAGAAGATGGAGCGCGCCGTCGAGCACGCCAAGGAGGAGTTGGGCGCGATCAGGACCGGTCGGGCCACTCCGGCGATGTTTTCCCGCATCGTGCTTGACTACTACGGAACCCCGACGCCGATCACCCAGATGGCATCCGTCGGGGTGCCCGAGCCGCGGATGGCCATCGTCAAGCCGTACGACATGTCGCAGCTCGCCGCGATGGAGAAGGCGATCCGCGACTCGGACCTCGGAGTCAACCCCAACAACGAGGGGACCCAGCTCCGGATCCTGCTGCCGCAGATGACCGAGGACCGCCGGCGAGAGATGATCAAGGTGGCGCGCGGCAAGGGCGAGGACGCCAAGGTCGCCATCCGCAACGTCCGTCGCAAGGCCAAGGAAGAACTCGACCGCATCGTCAAGGACGGCGAGGCCGGCGAGGACGAGGGACGCCGGGCCGAGAAGGAACTGGACGATCTCACCCACCGGTACGTGTCCAGCGTCGACGATCTGGTCAAACACAAGGAAACCGAGCTGCTCGAGGTCTGATGTCCTACCCCGAGACCGCTGGCGGCGATCAACCGGACGCTCGAACGAGGGCGCGGCACCCCGGCGCCGCGCCCGAACCGTCAGCTCCGGAGACCCGTAACGGCCACCCGCTGGCCGAGCGGTCCCAGCCGTACGGCGGCCCGAACGGAGTGCCCGGCGCCGGTTACGGTACCGCCGGTTACGGGGGCGCCGCGTACGGGGGTGCGGCCCATGGCGGTCCCCTCCCCACTGGGCCGTACACCGGTACCGGGGATTTCCCGAATGCCGGTTCCCACCTCGGCAACGGCGGTCTGCCCCAAGCCGGCGCGCCGACCGGCAACGGTCACGGCAACGGTCACTGGTCGACCGGGTACCGGGACGGCGAGCAGACAGAGCCGTCGACGGACCCGGACCCGCAGGTCGGGCCCGACAGCTCGGCAGCGCGTCGGCGGGCCGGCGCGCGACGCCGTCGATCCGGCCGGTCTGGTCCGGCCCGGCCGGCGACCGAGCGCTCCGACCCGGATCAGCCGCTGCCGGAGCCGACCGGCTCTCGTCGGGCCGGTCAGAATCCGTCCGGCGAAACCGGGAACGCATCGCCGGCTGCCGACCGTCGGCCGTCAGCCGGTCGAGATCTGCCGGCCGCCATCGGCGTCGGCCTCGGGCTGGTCGTCGTGGTGCTCGGTTCGTTGTTCCTGTGGCGGCCAGCCTTCCTGGTCGTCCTGCTGGCCGCCGTCAGCCTGGGCACCTGGGAGATGATCCGAGCGGTGCGCACCAGCGGCGCCCGCCCGCCGATGACCCCGTTGCTTGCCGGTGGCGCGCTGATGTCCGTGCTGGCCTGGCGGATCGGCCCGGATGCTCTGGCGCTCGGGCTGCTGGTGACGGTCCTGGCGATGCTGATCTGGCGGCTGGGCGACGGACCGTCCGGGTATCAGCGGGACGCGGCCACGGCCACGCTGATCACGGTCTACGTCCCGTTTCTGGGCGGTTTCGCCGCGTTGCTGGCCAGTCGGCCGGACGGCGACCTGCAGATTCTGGTCACCCTGGCCGCGGTGATCCTCTCCGATACCGGTGGCTATGCCGCTGGCGTCTTCTACGGCAGGCACCGGATGGCACCGACGATCAGCCCGAAGAAGTCCTGGGAAGGCTTCGCCGGGTCGGTGGCCGCCGCCGGGATCGGCAGCGCGGTGCTGCTGTTTCTGTTGCTCGACGTCATGCCGCTGTGGGGGGCGCTGTTCGGCGTGGCGGTGTCGGTCGCGGCTGTGCTGGGGGACCTCGGCGAGTCCATGCTCAAGCGGGATCTCGGGGTCAAGGACATGAGCAACCTGCTACCCGGACACGGCGGGCTGATGGACCGGCTCGACTCGATCCTGTTCGCGTTGCCGGTCTCCTACCTCGTGCTGTCGTTGATCGCGTTGGCCGGCTGAGCGGTCGTTCAGAAGGGGGTGGCCGGTCGATTCGCCCACCGTGGCGAGCTGGCCACGGCGGGATCGTGGGAGACTGGTCCTGCCATGAGAAGTCTGCCACTGACCCCGAGCCGTCCGGTGACCGCCGCGTCCGACGGTCGCCCCGCCCTGCCGCCCCAGCACCTGGCCGATCTCGATCTCGGCCAGCGGCAGACGCTGCTGGCCGGGCTCGGCCAGCCCGCGTACCGGGCGAAGCAGATCTCGACGCACTACTTCGGCCGGCTGACCCGGGACCCGCAGGCGATGACGGATCTGCCGGCCGCCGTCCGGGCCGGGGTCGCCGAGCGGCTGTTGCCGACCCTGCTCACTCCGGTGCGCGAAGACGCGTGTGACAGCGGTGCCACCCGCAAGGCGCTCTGGCGGTTGCACGACGGAGCCCTGGTGGAGAGCGTGTTGATGGGTTACCCGGACCGGGTGACCGTCTGCGTGTCCAGCCAGGCCGGGTGCGGGATGGCCTGTCCGTTCTGCGCCACCGGTCAGGCCGGGCTGACCCGAAACCTGTCCACCGCGGAGATCATCGACCAGGTCGTCCACCTCGCGGGAGTAGCCGCGGCGGGTGGCGTCACCGGGTCACCGCCCCGGCTGTCGCACGTCGTCTTCATGGGGATGGGCGAACCGTTGGCCAACTACGGCCGGGTGATCGCCGCCGTCCGCCGGCTCTGCGCGCCACCACCGGAAGGGCTGGGCCTGTCGCAGCGGCATGTGACCGTCTCGACCGTCGGACTGGTGCCGGCGATGCGCCGTCTCGCCGGGGAAGACCTATCGGTAACTCTTGCGCTGTCGTTGCATGCGCCCGATGATGATCTGCGCGACGAACTCGTGCCAGTCAACCAACGGTGGAAGGTCGCCGAAGTCCTGGACGCCGCGTGGGAATACGCGGACCGTACAGGTCGGCGGGTGTCCATCGAGTACGCGATGATCCGGGATGTGAACGACCAGCCATGGCGAGCCGATCTGCTGGGTCGATTGCTGGCTGGTCGCATGGCCCATGTGAATCTTATTCCGCTCAATCCGACTCCGGGCAGTCGTTGGGACGCCAGTCCCAAGCCGATCGAGCGGGAATTCGTTCGTCGGCTGCGTACAGCCGGCGTCGCGGTGACCGTCCGCGACACCCGGGGCCGGGAGATCGACGGAGCATGCGGGCAGCTCGCGGCCGCTGAGACGGCGTCGTGAGCTACCGGTGTGATCAGCGAGTGAATCAGGAGACGTAGTGGCGAGTCAGGGACAGCGCTTCCGGCGCCGGGCGCTTCGTCGGGGCTACAAGGTCGACGAAGTGGATGCCTTCCTCGACCGTGTCGAGGCCACACTCGCCGGCGAGCCGGTGGGGTCACCGGTTTCCGCACAGGAAGTGCACGATGTCGTATTCAGAGTCCGGTTCAACGGCTACGACGAATGGCAGGTCGACCTGCACCTGGACCGGGTGGAACGACAGCTGACCGAGCTGGAGGAGCGTGGCCCAGCCGGTCGTGGCGCGGACACCCGTGCCGGCCGCCCCGACCGGCTGACCCCGGCCGGGCGTGACGATCGTCCCGTGCCGTCGGCCGCCGCCGCGCTGCCGCCGCGGCCGATGCCCGGTCAGCCGGGGCCGATGCCCGGTCAGCCGGGGCCGATGCCCGGTCAGCCGGGGCCGGCCCCCGATCCGTACGGCCACTACGCCGACCAGCCGACCGGCAGTTACGGCCGCTACGAGGACCCCCGGGGCAGCTACCCGCCGGGAGCTCCGGCAGGCGGCCCGCCGGTCCCGGCACCGGGCGGGCCGCACCGCGGCTTCGGTCCCGGCCCGGACGGTCGGTTCGACGGCTTCGAGCAGGGCCGGCATGGCAAGGCCGACATGACGGCCGAGGTCTACTTCCCGGATCGGCGATCTGGCCCGTCCGGTCCGCCGCCAGGTGGACACCCCGGCCATCCCGGCATGGGTGGTTCCCCCGGCGGCCACCCTGGGATGGCTGGCGGCCACCCCGGCATGGGCGGCCCTCCCGGCGGTGGCCACCAGGGCATGGCGGGCGGCCGCCCGGCGATGCCGGGTCAGCCAGGCGTCGCCGGCTACCCGGGTGGGCCGGGCAGCCCCGGCCACCTGCCGGGCGGACCGGCGGGACCGTCCGGTGGTGGCAGCCTGCAGCGGGTGGACCAGATCCGGCGGACCTTCCAGGTCCGCCGGTTCGGCAGCGGCTACGACCCGGCGCAGGTGGACCGGCTGTTCGAGGAACTCCTTACCGCGATGGCCGGCCGGGGACCGATGCCGGTGGACACGGCGGAACTCGACACGGTGCAGTTCGGGCTGGTCACCGGCGGCTACTTCGAGGCCGAGGTCGACGCCGCACTGAAGGAGGTACAGGACATCCTGCAGCGCGGCCGGTGACCGCCGGCTGCGGCCGCCCTTGGCTGGATCAGCGCCAGCGGTCAGGCGCCGGATCAGCGCCAGCGGTGCGGCCCGGGCCCGGTCAGGAACGCAAGCCGTTGCGTCGTAGCACGGCGTCGCCGACAACGATGGCCAGCAGTCCAACGGCCAGGCCGATCAGCCAGATGTCCTCGACGCGGCCCTCATGGTTGCCGATCAGCATGGAGAGCAACACCAACGCTGAAACGACAGCACCGATCCGCCCCAACTTGCGATGGCCCGGCTTGTGCTGGTCGGGTGAGGTCACCGGCTCGGTTCCGGCCACGGCTGGTCCTCCTCTCGAACCGGCCCGTTCCGATGAACGGAGCCCGGTCACTCGCATGGATCCCGCCCAGTCTGGCATGGTGCCGGCGAGCGCGGCATCGCGACCCCGCCGTGGGACCCGTGCGGGAGCTGGTGGATCCGGACGTCGCCAGCCGGGGCGACTGCTGCCTCCGGTAGCGTTTCCGGCGTACACATCGCTTGTGACCGAGGGGGTCTGTACGGTGCGACTGACGGGAACCGGGCACGCCAGTATGCGGATCGACACGGCTGCGGGCAGCATCCTGTGCGACCCGTGGGTCAACCCGGCCTACTTCGCCTCATGGTTTCCCTTTCCGGACAACTCCCAGTTGGACTGGGAATCCCTCGGACAGGTCGACTATCTGTACGTCTCCCACCTGCACCGGGACCATTTCGACGCGGCGCACCTCAAGCACTTCGTGTCGAAGAAGGCGACCGTGCTGCTGCCCGAGTACCCCACCTCGGAGCTGGAGGACGAGCTGCGTGAGCTCGGCTTCACCAGCTTTCTACGGACAAAGACCAACGAGGTGGTCGAGCTGGACGGCGGCCTCAACGTCATGATCCAGGCGTTGACCAGCCCGACCGACGGCCCGATCGGTGACTCGTCGTTGTGGGTCGAACACGACGGCATCCGACTGCTCAACCAGAACGACGCCCGTCCCACCGATCTGTCGGTCTTCGCCGCACTCGGCCACGTGCACGCCCACCTGCTGCAGTTCTCCGGCGCCATCTGGTACCCGATGGTCTACGAGCTGCCCACCAACGCCAAGACCGCCTTCGGCAAGCAGAAACGGGAGCGCCAGTTCGATCGCACCTGGCGGTACATCGATGATCTAAAGGCATCGTACGTCTTTCCGATCGCCGGGCCGCCCTGCTTCCTCGACGACGCGCTGTGGCAGTTCAACGACATCCACGGCGACGAGGGCAACATCTTCCCCGACCAGCAGGTCTTCCTGTCCGAGTACACAAAGGTCGGCGGCACCAACGGAGTGGTGCTCCTGCCCGGTTCGGTCGCCGAGGTCACCGCCGACGACTGCCGCACCACGCACCCGCAGCCGGTCGACGAGTTCTTCGCCAACAAGCAGGCCCACCTGGTTGAGATGCGGGAGCGCAAGCGCCCGGTCATCGAGGCCGAGAAGGCCTCCTGGCGGCACCCGGAGATTGACGTACTGGGCGAGATGAAACGTCGTATCGAGCCGTTGCTGGAGGAGTCGGTCTACCTGGCCAAAGGGGTCGGCGGCCCGGTCCGGTTCGACCTGGTCGACTACGACGGCGAGTCGGTCGAGTCGATCGTGGTGGACTTCCCCGGCAAGCAGGTGCGGCCGTACGCCGACGAGAAGGTCCGCTACCGGTTCCGCACCGACCGGGCACTGGTGGAGCACCTGCTGCACACCGGCGAGGTCGACTGGGTCAACTCGCTCTTCCTGTCCTGCCGGTTCTCCGCCGCGCGGATCGGCCAGTACAACGAGTTCGTCTACGCCTTTTTCAAGTGCCTGTCCACTGAGCGGCTGCAGTACGCCGAGGGCTGGTACGCCGAGCAACGCCCGGACGCCGAGGACGTCAAGATCGGTGACTGGATCGTGCAGCGCCGCTGCCCGCACCTGAAGGCCGACCTGACCCGGTTCGGCATCATCGACGGCGATCAGCTCACCTGCCAGCTGCACGGTTGGCGGTTCGACCTGACCAGCGGGCGGTGCCTGACCAGCGTAGGGCACGAGATCCGGGCCCGCCGGGCGGGCACTCCGGCACCGGCGGAGTGCCAGATCCCGGCCGGCGAGCCGGCGGCGCAGGCCTAGCACCTGCCTGGCGCCGACGGCCTGGGGACCGCCGCGCCTAACGTCCGCCGCGCCCCAGGTCGGTGAGGATCCGCCGGGCGGCGTTGTGCCCGGCGGCGCCGATCACACTGCCCGCCGGGTGACAGCCGGCGCTGCCCGCGTACAGGCCGGGCAGCCCGGTGGCGTACGGCATCCGGTCGGTGAACGACACGGTGTTGTCCACGTGGTGGATGTGCCCTCCGGTGATGCCGAAGTGCGCCTCGATGCCGGGTGGGGCGAGCGGCACCGCGTCGGCGACCAGCGTGCTGGTGCCCGGCGCGTACCGGTCGCAGACGGCCAGCAGCTGTTCGACGTACCCGGGCAGCTGGGTCGACCACGACGAACCCGTCGGCTGCCACGGCACCGACTGGACGAACAACGCCGACGAGTGATGTCCGGCGGCGTCGCGCAGTGACGGGTCGGCCGTGGTATGCAGGTACCACTCGATGGTTGGCTCGGCCGGCAGCCGGCCGGCCCGCACATCGGCCCACATCGCCCGCAGCGCGGTCATCGGCGACTCGCCGCCGCCGGGCAGCAGCGACGCCGACCCGGGCAGCAGATGGATGGTGGCCCCGAACGGGCTGGGCGCGGCGTCCGGCAGGCAGCTGAACCGGGGCAGCCCGGTCAGCGCCAGGTTGACCTTCAACGTGCTGCCCGGCCGGCGGGTGGCGGCCATCCGGTCGGTCAACATGGCCGGCAGCGCGCCGTCGGGGGCCAGCTCCAGCAGCCGGTACGGGTCGCAGGCACCGAGCACCACCTCGGCGGCAACCGACCGGCCGTCGGCGACGACGACGCCGCTGGCGTTGCCGGCGTCCACGGTGATCCCGGTGACCGGTGTGTCGGTGACGATCCGCGCCCCGGCGGCTCGGGCGGCGTCGGCGAAGGTCCGCGACACGGTGCCCATCCCGCCGGCGGCGATCATCCAGGTGCCATCCGCGCCGGGCAGCCGGCACATGTTGTGGACCAGGAAGTTATGGCCGGTGGCGGGATCGTCCGGGCCGGCGGTCAGCCCGCTCAGCCCGTCGGTGACGGCGTACATGGCGACCAGCAGCTCGGAGCGGAACTCGAAGCGGGCCAGGTAGTCGGCGACCGAGCCGCGGACCAGGTCGATGAAGACCTGCCGCAGCGCCGGGCGGACGTAGCGCTGCGCGGTCTGCTCGACCGGCAGCGGCTCGGCCAGCCAGGCCGGTGCCAGGTCGTCGCGTAGCGCCGCCAGTTCGGCCTGCATGGCGTCGTCGGCGGCCACGTCGGCGGCGGAGAGAGTCGCCGCCATCTGCGCCCGGGTCGCGGCCCGGTCCGTGCCGAACAGCAGGTACGGCGACCCCGGCCCACCCGGGGTGGGCAGGAAGTAGTGCGGGTCGCGGCGCAGCACCGGGATGGTCACGTCGAGGGTGGCCAGCAGTTCCGGCGGCATCAGCCCGAGCAGGTACGAGCCGGTCGAGTGGCGCAGCCCTGGCACCCGGGTGAACGGCTGCTCGGTGCGGGTGGCGCCGCCGATCACCTCGGCCGCCTCCAGCACCAGCACGTTCAGCCCGGCCCGGGCCAGCAGGACCGCCGCGACCAGACCGTTGTGCCCGGACCCGATGACGACCACGTCGGCCCGGGCCGGCAGGCCGGCCGTGTTGGGCAGGTCCGCGCGGTCCGACGTGTCGGGTCGCGGTGCCGGAGACTGTGACGTACCCATGTCCCGACCCTAGTCGCCGTGCGGCGTCCATGATGGGCCTGCGATAGTCGAGACGTGTTCGCATGGTGGGGACGGACCGTGGTCCGGTTGCGATGGGTGGTGCTGGCCGCCGCCGCGTTGCTGGTCGTCGTCGGAGTGACCTGGGGGACCGGCCTGTTCGGGGCGGTCTCCGGTGGCGGTTTCGCCGACCCGGCGGCCGAGTCGACGCAGGCCCGGGAGCGGATCAACGCCGAGCTGGGCAACCAGGACGTCGACGTGCTGGTGCTGTACCGCAGTGACACGGCCACCGTCGACGACCCGGCGTTCCGCGAGCCGGTCACCGAGACCCTGGCGTCGCTGGCCACCCGGCCGGAGGTGACCAGTGTCACCAGCTACTACGACACCGAGTCACCGGCGCTGGTCGCCACCGACCGGCTGGCCACCTACGCCCTGGTCCAGCTCGCCGGCGACGACGAGGACGCCAAGACCGCCGCCTTCGAGCAGATCCGACCGCTGCTGGACGCGCCGGGGCTGACCACTCGGGCCGGCGGTGCCGTGCCGTTCCTCGACCAGGCCAACGAGCAGACCATCCGGGACATCACCCGGGCCGAGCTGATCGCCCTGCCGATCCTGCTGGTGCTGCTGGTGCTGATCTTCGGTGGGCTGGTCGCGGCGTCGATGCCGCTGCTGGTCGGCGTGCTCGCCATCCTCGGCGCGTTCGTGGCGGTCCGGGCCCTCACCCTGGCCACCGAGGTTTCGGTGTTCGCGATCAACGTGATCACCCTGATCGGGCTGGGCATGGCGATCGACTATGCGCTTTTCGTGGTCAGCCGGTTCCGGGAGGAGTTGGCCGCCGGCCACCCGACCCCGGAAGCGCTGGTGCGCACGGTCGCCACCGCCGGGCGTACCGTCGCGGTCTCCGGCCTGATCATCGGTACCTCGCTGATCAGCCTGCTGATCTTCCCGCAGCCGTTCCTGACCGGGATCGGCTTCGGCGGGATGGCCGCGGTGCTGGTCGCCATGCTCGCCTCGGTGACCGCGCTACCCGCCCTGTTGGCGGTGCTCGGCCCGCGGATCAACGCGCTCACCGTACCGTTGCCGTGGCGCCGCCGGGCGGTGCCGCCACCGCCGGGGGAGGCCGGCCGGGCCGGCGCCTGGGCCCGGATCGCCCGCAGCGTGATGCGGCGTCCGGTGCGGTACGCCACCGTCGTGGTGGTCGGGCTGCTGCTGCTGGCCACCCCGTTCCTGCGGGCCGAGTTCGGTGGCTTCGACGAGCGGGTGTTGCCGGCCGGTGCGCAGTCGCGGGTGGTGGCCGAGACGATCGCCGGGGAGTTCCCCGACGGCGCCAGCATCGGCCCGATCGAGGTGCTGGTCTCCGGCGCCGGCCCCGACTTGGTGCAGGCCTTCGCCGAGGACATCGCCGGGCTGCCGGGCGCCACCGGTGCCCAGATCGCGGCGGTACGCGACACCTCGGCGCTGATCCGGGTCAGCTACGTCGGCGAGCCGACCGGCGACGAGGCCGAGGCACTGGTTCGGGCCATCCGCCACCTGCCGCCCCCGGCCGGGGCCGAGGTCCTCGTCGGCGGCCGCACCGCCGCCGACATCGACATGCTGGACAGCCTCGGCAGCTACCTGCCGTGGATGGCGCTGCTGATGGCCACCGCCACCATGGTGCTGCTGTTCCTGGCGTTCGGCTCGGTGGTGTTGCCGGTCAAGGCGGTACTGATGAACCTGGTGTCGATCGGCGCCTCGTTCGGCGTGGTGGTCTGGGTGTTCCAGGACGGGCACTTCGCCGACTGGCTCGGCTTCACCCCGACCGGGTTCATCGATCCGACCAACCCGATCCTGATGTTGGCGGTGCTGTTCGGTCTGGCGACGGACTACGAGGTGTTCCTGCTGTCGCGGGTGCGGGAGGAGTGGGACCGCACCGGCGACAACACCGCGTCGGTCGCCGCCGGGCTGCAGCACACCGGACGGATCATCACCGCCGCGGCACTGCTGCTGATCGTGGTGGTGGCCGGCTTCGCCACCGGCGGCATCTCGTTCATCAAGCTGATCGGGGTTGGGATGATCGTGGCGATCGTCGTCGACGCGACCCTGGTGCGGGTGCTGCTGGTGCCGGCGACGATGCGGCTGCTGGGTCGGTGGAACTGGTGGGCGCCGGGTCCGTTGGGCCGGCTGTACCGCCGGTTCGGGCTGCACGAGACCCCGGCGCAGCCGCAGTTGGCATCGGTCGGCTCCGGTGCCGGCGCCGACGGCGCCACCGGCTGAACGCCAGCGTGGCGGAGTAGCCGGCCAGCACGATCACGTGCAGCAGGTAGAGCCAGAGCAGCACCGCGACCGCCGCGCCGACCTGGTCGAGCCCGCCGAACGGCACCCCGAGGTCCAGCGGCAGCGAGCAGAACAGGATGAACCCGTGCAGGAAACCGGACAGGTTGGCGGCGGTGAACGAGCCGACCGCGACCGTGGCCAGCCAGTCCGGTTTGCCTGGCCCGACCACCCGGAACACCCACACCAGCACTGGGCTCAGCCCCAGCCAGACGGCCAGGAACGACACCACCACCCCGAGCGCGCCGGCCCAGCCGCCCCGGGCGAACAGCCCGGCGGCCGACGGTAGGGCCAGCAGCACCAGCAGCATCAGCGCCGGTGCTGCGCCGAGCAGCGGCAGCAGCAGCACCCGGCCCCGCCAGCCGACCATCGACTCGGCCGGCTCCGGCGGTGGTGCCACCGACACGAACGCTCGGCGCAGCCCTTCGCCGTACAGCGAGGCGGGCAGCACGGCGGCCAGCGCCAGCACCGGGGTAAGGTGCAGGCCGGCGTCGATCAGGGCGGCGGCGGCCCGGTCGGCGCCGAGCTGTCCGGGCAGGGTGTCGATCGCCGGGTCGGTGAGCCGGCGGATCCGGCCCGCACCGGCGAACAGTCCGGTCAGCCAGATCGCCAGCAGCACCACCGGGACGACCGCGATCGCGCCGAAGAAGGTGATCGAGGCGGCGTGCAATGACAGGTCCCGCCCGCGCAGCGGCCGGAACGCTGCCCGGACGAGCCGGCGACCTCGGGAGACCATGTCCCTCAGCATTCCCCACCGGGGCGGTCGCCACTCCCGTACGGGCGGTCGGCCGGCGCGGGGTGGCCGTCCGGTCCGGCGGCGGTTGGCTTGCCGACATGGCCCGGTGCGCCGCCGTGGCGGGGCGGCGCGGCTAGTCTGGTCGGTGCATCATGTCCCGCGGAAAGGGGTGAGCACGTTGGCACAGCCGGCATTCGTGCCCGATCCGGAGCCGCGGCGTGAGCCGTCGTTCGACGTACTCGGCGATTTCGACGAGCCGTGGACCGCGCAGCTCGCCCTTGACCTGTTGCCGGAGACCAATGGTCCCAAGGTCGAGGTCCTCAGCGGGAGCGTGATCGTGACACCATATGCCGGAGTTGACCACCAGTCGGTCGAGCGGGAGCTTTCCTACCTGCTGCATCGGGCTGCGCGCAGGGCCGGCCTATGGGCCTATCCGGAGATCAACGTGGTTTCCGGGGCTGACCTGTTCATACCCGACCTGGTCGTGCTGCGGACGTCCGGTGGCGGCAGGACGACCGTTGACGTGGCGGACGCCGTACTGCTGGGCGAGATCGTGTCGCGCGGCAACCGGCGCAAGGACGTGATCGACCGGCCCCGGCAGTACGCCGCAGCCGGCGTTGCCTGGTTCCTCCGAGTGGATCTTCGGAACCGAGTGCCGGCGCTGGTGTTGCACGAGCTGAGCGACGGGGAGTACCGGCCGGTGGCGGCGGCTGCGGCCGGGACCACGTTCGTGATGAAGGAGCCGTTCGAGTTCACCATCGATCCGGCCGATCTGCTCGACGAGGCCGACGACGGCGTACGGTGACGCGGTGTCCGGGCGGCTGCGCCGCTACGGGACAATGAGTCGGTGACTTCCTCCCCACGGGATATCGTCCTGCTCGGCTCCACCGGCTCGATCGGCACCCAGGCGGTCGACATCGTCACCCGCAGCCCTGACCGGTTCCGCATCGTCGGGCTCGGTGCCGGCGGCGGCAACGTCGAGTTGCTCGCCGTACAGGCACTGCAGTTGCAGGTCGAGGTGGTGGCGGTGGCCCGGGCCTCGGCGGCGCAGGACCTGCAGCTCGCCTTCTACGCCGAGGCGTCCCGGCGCGGCTACCCGACCGGTGGGTTCCGAATTCCGAAGATCCTGGCCGGCCCGTCGGCGATGGCCGAACTCGCCGAGTGGCCGTGCGACGTGGTGCTCAACGGGGTGGACGGCTCCCGGGGGCTGGCCCCGACGTTGGCGGCGTTGCGGGCCGGTCGGACCCTGGCGCTGGCCAACAAGGAGTCGCTGATCGCCGGCGGCCCGATCGTGCGGGCGGCGATCCAGCGCCCGGACCAGATCGTGCCGGTGGATTCCGAGCACTCGGCGCTCGCCCAGTGCCTGCGCTCCGGTGCCGCCGACGAGGTGCGCAAGCTGGTGGTGACGGCGAGCGGCGGCCCGTTCCGGGGGCGGGCGCGCGCCGAGCTGACCGAGGTCACCCCGGAGCAGGCGATGGCCCACCCGACCTGGAACATGGGCCCGGTCATCACGATCAACTCGGCGACGTTGGTGAACAAGGGCCTGGAGATCATCGAGGCGCACGAACTGTTCGGCATCCCGTACCCGAGGATCGAGGTGGTGGTCCACCCGCAGTCGGTGATCCATTCGATGGTGGAGTTCGTGGACGGTTCAACGATCGCCCAGGCCAGCCCACCGGACATGCGACTGCCGATCGCGCTGGCCCTGGGCTGGCCGGCCCGGGTGCCGGCGGCGGCCGCCCCGGTCGACTGGACCCGGGCGCAGAGTTGGGAGTTCGCCCCGCTCGACGAGACGTCGTTCCCGGCGGTGGCGCTGGCCAAGCAGGCCGGCGCGGACGGCCGCTGCCGGCCGGCGGTCTACAACGCCGCGAACGAGGAGTGCGTGGCGGCGTTCGTCGCCGGCAGGCTACCGTTCCTCGGCATCGTCGACACGGTGGAGCGGGTGCTGCAGTCGGCACCGGATTTTGGTGAACCGGGTACGGTCGACGATGTGCTCACTGCGGAATCCTGGGCGCGAACCCGGGCGCATGAGCTGATCGGTGCATCGGCGGAGGGAGCTTGATGGCGTACCTGCTCGGGGTGGTTCTCTTCGCCCTCGCGATTCTCATCTCGGTCAGCCTGCACGAGGCCGGTCACATGGTGACCGCGAAGAAGTTCGGGATGAAGGTGACCCGGTACTTCGTCGGTTTCGGCCCGACCATCTGGTCGTTCCGGCGCGGTGAGACCGAGTACGGCCTCAAGGCCATCCCGCTGGGTGGCTTCTGCAAGATCGTCGGCATGACCCCGCAGGACGACGACGTGGCACCCGCCGACGAGTCCCGGGTGATGTGGCGCTTCCCGGTGTGGAAGCGGACGGTGGTGATGTCCGCCGGTTCGGTGACCCACTTCGGGCTGGCGATCGTCGCCCTCTGGCTGGCTGCGGTCTTCATGGGTTTGCCGAACCCGGACTTCCCCGCCACCGAGGAGCAGGCCCGTCAGGAGCCGGCGGTGGTCGCGGTCACCGACTGTGTGGTCGTCGAGTACGTGGCCCGTGCCTGCGAGGCCGGCGACCCGGCCAGCCCGGCCGCGCAGGCGGGCCTGCGCGACGGCGACCGGATCCTCGCGGTGAGCGGCACCCCGGTCGACACCTGGGGTGACATGCTGGAGGCGATCCGGGGTGCCGATCCGGGGCCGGCGACCGTCCGCTACGAGCGGGACGGGACGACCGGCACCGTCGAGGCGGAGCTCGCCGCGGTGCAGCGTCCCGAGCTGGGCACCGACGAAGGCCCGTTGAGTACGGTCGCCGCGCTCGGTGTCGGGTTGCGGATCGAGAAGCCGGGCATGGTGACGTACGGGCCGATCGAGGCGTTCGGCGCGACCGGCGACTACCTGCGCCAGATGGCGGTCGGCACCGTCGAGGCGATGATGCGGATCCCGGAGAAGATCCCGGCGCTGTGGGCGTCGATCACCGGCGCGGAGCGCGACATCGACACCCCGATCAGCGTGGTCGGTGCCAGCCGGCTCGGCGGGGAGGCGGTGGCCAACGACGCCTGGGAGCTGTTCGTGCTGCTGTTCATCTCGCTGAATTTCTTCGTCGGGGTGTTCAATCTGCTGCCGCTGCTGCCGTTGGACGGCGGGCACATCGCGATTGCCTGGTTCGAGAAGGCCAGGTCCTGGCTGTACGCGGTGCTCGGCCGGCCCGATCCGGGCCGGGTCGACTATTTCAAACTGATGCCACTCACGTACGCGGTTCTGCTGATCGGTGGCGCGTTCACGCTGCTGACCATCACCGCGGACGTGGTCAACCCGATCACGCTGTTCTCGAGGTGAGTTGAAGTGACCGCAGTCAGTCTGGGCGTGCCCGCAGTGCCGCCGCCGCCGTTGGCGTCGCGCCGGGCCAGCCGGCGGATCATGGTCGGTCCGGTGCCGGTGGGTGGCGGTGCGCCGGTCTCCGTACAGTCGATGACCACCACGGTGACCTCGGACATCAACGCCACCCTGCAGCAGATCGCCGAGCTGACCGCGTCCGGCTGCCAGATCGTGCGGGTCGCCGTGCCGTCGCAGGACGACGCGGACGCGTTGCCGACGATCGCCCGTAAGTCGCAGATCCCGGTGATCGCCGACATCCACTTCCAGCCGAAGTACGTCTTCGCGGCGATCGACGCCGGCTGCGCGGCGGTACGGGTCAACCCGGGCAACATCCGGCAGTTCGACGACAAGGTGGCCGAGATCGCCAAGGCGGCGTCGGCGGCCGGAACCCCGATCCGGATCGGCGTCAACGCCGGTTCACTGGACAAGCGGTTGCTGGCCAAGCATGGCAAGGCGACCGCCGAAGCGCTGGTGGAGTCGGCGTTGTGGGAGTGTTCGCTGTTTGAGGAGCACGACTTCCGGGACATCAAGATTTCGGTCAAGCACAACGACCCGGTGGTGATGATCCGGGCGTACCGGCTGCTGGCCGAGCAGTGCGACTATCCGCTGCACCTCGGGGTGACCGAGGCCGGCCCGGCGTTCCAGGGCACGGTGAAGTCGGCGGTGGCGTTCGGCGCGCTGCTGGCCGAAGGGATCGGCGACACCATCCGGGTGTCCCTGTCCGCGCCGCCGGTGGAGGAGATCAAGGTCGGTACGGCGATCCTGGAGTCGCTCGGGTTGCGTGAGCGGGGCCTGGAGATCGTTTCCTGCCCGTCCTGCGGGCGGGCGCAGGTGGACGTGTACACCCTGGCCGACCAGGTGACCGCCGCGCTGGACGGGTTTCCGGCGCCGCTGCGGGTGGCGGTGATGGGTTGCGTGGTGAACGGGCCGGGTGAGGCTCGGGAGGCCGACCTCGGGGTGGCGTCCGGCAACGGCAAGGGTCAAATTTTCGTCAAGGGTGAAGTGATCAAGACGGTGCCGGAGTCGCAGATCGTGGAGACCCTGGTGGAGGAGGCGCTACGGATCGCCGAGGAGACGGGTGCCGAGTTGCCGGAGGAGATGCGTGAGCTTCTTCCTGGGCCGACGGTCACGGTGCACTGAGGCGTGACGCGCGCCGGCCCGGGGCCGGCTGTCGTTTCTGATCCCGTTGGCGGACGTCGGTCCGCCAACGGGATCGTCTTTGTGCCGGTCAGGGGGGCGTCTGCCGGCAGCGGCGGATTGGTGGGGGGTGCACCTCCGGCGACATTCTCATCGGCGTACGCCGATTGACAAAGTTTAGGCTCCCGACTTAGTCTGCGGCCACTTCGCTGGTGCTGGCTGCTCGTTGCGACCGCCGGTGCCCGTCCCTCCGTGCCTGACCCGCAGGCACACCCCACGGCGAGGAGCGACATGACTCAACAGACAACGACGGCTCGCGGCAGACGGTGGCGTGCTGGCCTGATCGCCGGCGGTGTGACCGCCGCGCTGGTCGGCGGTAGCGTCGCCGTCGCGGCCAGCGCGCACGCGGCCGCCGGCTGCCGGGTGGTCTACTCGGCGCCCGCCCAGTGGCCCGGCGGCTTCACCGCCAGCGTGAACGTCACCAACCTGGGTGACCCGCTCAATGGCTGGCAGCTGACCTGGGCCTTCCCGTCAGGACAGCAGGTCACCCAGGCCTGGAACGCCACCATCACCAGCTCGGGCAGCCAGGTCACCGCGACCAACGTCAGCTACAACGCCAACCTCGGCACCAACGCGACCGTCTCGTTCGGCTTCAACGGCTCCTGGTCGGGTAGCAACACCGCGCCGACCTCGTTCGCGCTCAACGGTGTCACCTGCACCGGCAGCGTGGGTCCCAGCACGCCGCCGCCGACCGACCCACCGTCGCCGACGGTGCCGCCGACCACCGCGCCGCCGTCCCCGACACCGACCGCGACCCCGCGTCCGCCGGGCAACCCGCAGGACGTCGTCGACGCCATGCAGCCCGGCTGGAACCTGGGCAACACCCTCGACGCGACCGGCGACAACGTCGGCGGCAGCGGTGAGACCTCATGGGGCAACCCGCTGGTCACCCGGGACCTGATCCGCACAGTGAAGTCGCAGGGCTTCAACAGCATCCGGATCCCGACGACCTGGACGCACCACCACGGCGGCGCGCCCAGCTACACGATCGACCCCACCCGGCTCGCCCGGGTCAAGCAGATCGTCGACTGGGCCCTCGCCGAGGACCTGTACGTGATGATCAATCTGCACCACGATTCGTGGCAGTGGATCAACACGATGCCCAGCAACCGTACTGGCGTCCTGGATCGCTACTCGGCGCTGTGGACCCAGCTGGCGAACACCTTCCGCGACTCGTCGCCAAAGCTGCACTTCGAGAGCGTCAACGAGCCGCAGTTCAGCAACAGCTCCGGCGATGCCCAGAACGCCCAGCTGCTCGACGAGCTGAACCGCAGGTTCCACCAGATCGTCCGCAACTCTGGCGGTAACAACGCCACCCGGCTGCTCATCCTGCCGACCCTGCACACCTCATCCGACCAGGCCCGGCTCGACGAGCTCGCCAGCACTTTCACCGCGCTGAACGACCCCAACCTGATCGCCACGGTGCACTACTACGGCTACTGGCCGTTCAGCGTCAACGTCGCCGGTGGCTACCGCTTTGACGCCACCGCCCAGCAGGACGTGATCGACTCGCTCAACCGGGTACAGAACACCTTCGTCTCCCGGGACATCCCGGTCGTCATCGGTGAGTTCGGCCTGCTCGGCTTCGACCGGCACACCGGCACCATCCAGCAGGGCGAGAAACTGAAGTTCTTCGAGTTCTTCGGCTACCACACCCGGACCCGCGGCATCGCTACCCAGCTGTGGGACAACGGCCAGCACCTCGGCCGGACCAGCTTCCAGTGGAGCGACCCGGAGCTGATCGCCCAGATCAAGTCGGCCTGGACCACCCGCTCCGGCACCGCCGCCAGCGACATGATCTTCGTGCCGCGGACCGGCGGCGTCACCGCGAAGACCCTCGCGCTGAACCTCAACGGGCTGACCTTTCAGGGGCTGCGGCAGGGCAACACCGACCTGGTCCGGGGGACCGACTACACGGTCAGCGGCAATCAGTTGACGCTGACCGCGTCCACCGTCACCCGCCTGGTCGGCAACCGGGCGTACGGGGTGAACGCCACCCTGCACGCCCGCTTCTCGTCCGGCGTACCGTGGCGAATCAACATCATCTCGTCCGACCCGCCGGTGCTGAGCAACGCGAGTGGTACCACCTCGTCGTTCAACATCCCGACGACCTTCCGCGGTGACCAGTTGGCCACCATGGAGGCGCGGTACGCGGACGGTTCCAACGCCGGCCCGCACAACTGGACGTCGTACAAGGAGTTCGACGTCACCTTCCGGCCGAACTACGCCGCGAACAGCATCACCCTGACGTCGGAGTTCTTCGCCGAGGTCAACGACGGCTCCCCGGTGACGCTCACCTTCCACTTCTGGAGCGGCACGACGATCACCTACACCGTCGTACGGAACGGTTCGTCGGTGACCGGCACCGCCTCGTAACATCTTCCCAGCACCCGGTGGGTGCCGCCGACACACCCGGCGGCACCCACCGGCCCGGTACCTACCCGGCCCTGAGGGCCGACTGGTCAGCAGCAGTCCGGCCCGCAGCAGTCCGGCTCGCAGTCGCAGCGCGTGGTCAGCTCCAGCATCGTGATCACCTCCCGTCCCCATCCGGTGGGCACCATCGCCCTGGTACCGGCGGCGGGCAGGCCGCCGTCGGCAGCTTCTCGGCCATCTCGGCCATCTCCGCCCGTAGCGCGGTCAGCCGGGCCAGCTCCACGTCGACCTCGGCGATTCGGCGGCGCAGTAGCTGCTCCGCCGGCTCACACGGGCAAACACCGGTGTCCCGGACGGCGAGCAGATCGGCGATCTCCCGCAGCCGGAGCCCGAGCCGCTGACAGCCCCGGATGAACCGGAGCCGGTCGACCGCCGCGGCGCCGTACACCCGGTAACCGGTGGGGGTCCGCTCCGGCGGGTGCAGCAGCCCGGCCCGTTCGTAGTAGCGGACGGTGTCCGGCGACACGCCGACAGCGGCGGCGAGGGCGGCGACCCGCAGGCCGGGCCGCTCAACCGCCGTCTCGAATGTGTCGGCCCCGGATCCACCGGTCCCGGACGCGTCGCCCGCCCCGGCGGCGCAGCTGGTGCGGTCGAGAATCTCGACTCTGGTGCCCGTGGTCATGATGACGACGGTAGACCTCGGAGCGCGCTCCAAGGTCAAGCCGAATTCGCTGGCCGTGCCGGAGCAGCCCGTCGATGATGGCCGACATGACGATCGACATGTTCACCGACCCGGCCGCCGATCCGCGTGCCATTCCGCCCCGGCTCGGCGACGAGCGGGCCACCCTCGCCGGGTTTCTCGACTGGCACCGTCGGACCCTGGAACTCAAGTGCGGTGGACTCGACCCGCAGCAGTTGGCTCGCCGGTCGGTGCAGCCGTCGGCGCTGTCGCTGCTCGGGCTGGTGCGGCACCTCGCCGACGTGGAACGGTACTGGTTCCGGCGGGTGATGGCCGGCGAGGACGCCCCGCCACGCTTCTACTCCCAGACCGTACCCAACGACGACTTCGACGGTTCCGTCGCCGACCCGGCGGCCGTCACCCAGGCGTGGGCGGCATGGCGGGAGGAGATCGAGTACGCCGAACGCTTCGTCGCCGACGCCGCCGGACTGGACGTCACCGGCTCCGCCCGGCGCGGCCCGATCTCGCTGCGCTGGGTGTTGATCCACATGATCGAGGAGTACGCCCGACACAACGGCCACGCCGACCTGTTGCGGGAATGCATCGATGGGGCGGTCGGCCAGTAGAACGCGGCCGATCTACCGCTGGCAGCCCGCCGGCCGCCCCCGTCGAACGTCAGCGGGTCGGCTGGGGCGGCTGAGTCCGCAGGTCGCCGACCCGCAGGAACTCGGCCGCCGCGGAGATCAGCCCGAACACGGTCAGCGCCGGCAGCGTCCAGGCGGCGGGCAGTGCGGCGGTCGGAAACGCCAGCACGATGACCACGCTGGCGCTGGCGATCCGGTACCAGCTGAGCGCGTGCCAGGTCCGCCACCAGTACATTTGGTTGGCGAGCAGATAGAACCCCACTCCCCAGTAGAAGGCGTAGTGGCCGAACCGGGTGCCGGTGTCGTCGTGCGGCACTGCGGCTTGGTGCAGGCCGTACGCGATCAGGATGACGCAGGCGACCATCGGCAGGTGCAGGTAGGTGAACCCGTCCCGGGCGAGTTTGGCCCGGTCGACGCCGGTCTGCGCCTCCAAGGCGAGCCGGGCCGAGTCGATCGTGGTGAAGTACGGCCACCAGAGAGCTCCGACGGCGACCGCCGACGTGACGACGATGACCATGACTTTGGTGGAGACCGGCTGGTCCGCGACGGCCAGGCCGACCGAGATGATTGCCTCGCCGAACGCGATGAGCATGATCAGCGCGTACCGGTCCACCCAGTGCCGGGTGGACCGGGGCCGCCAGGATTTCACCCCGACGGGGTAGCTGCCGGCGAGTTGAATGGTGAGCGCGGCGACCCAGAGCAGCGTGACGGCCGGGTTCGCGGCCAGCCGCTCGGGTGACGCCAGCTCGACCACGGCGAACCCGGCGAGCAGCAGCAGCGCGGCGGTGGACGGTACGGCGTTCTGCCGGGCGAGCGCCCGCAGCACCGGCTCGGTGCGCGACGCCTGCAGGATCAGCAGGGTCTGCATGAGCTGGCTGGCGAGATAACTGGCGACGATGATCAGCGAACCGGGCAGACTTCCCGGGGCCGGCTCGAAGGCCTGGGGGGTGGCGATGCCGATCACCAGGATCGAGGCGGCGATGCCGATCGTGGTGCAGCGGACCAGGACCGTCTCGGTGTGGACCGCGTTGGTGAGCCAGGAGAAGGAGGTCCAAGCCCACCACAGCAGCGCCAGCAGGGTCAGCCCCCGGACGATGCCCAGGGCTGAGGCGTTGCGGGTCATCAGGGTGGTGACCTGGATGAACGCGAAGACGAAGACCAGATCGAGAAAGAGTTCCCGGGGGGTGACCCCGTGCAGCCGGGACGTCTCGGATTCGGCCAGCCGGTGCAGTTGGGTGTGCCGGCGATGGAACACGGTCCGGTCGGCGACCACCATCGCCACGACGCAGACGGCCAGCAGCGCCAAAGCGCCCAGCACCGGGACCCGGGTGGCCACCGGGAGCAGACCCAGCAGCAGAGCGATGCCGAGGATCGGGCTGCGACCGAGCAGGCGTCCGGACAGCCATTCGAAGGCGACCAGCGCCAGCAGATAGAGCAGTACCCCGCCGTACAGGATGACCACGTCGGCGGTGTCCCAGGGGTGCTCGGAGCTGCCGGAGGTCCAGGGATGCTCGGGGCCGCCGCCGATGGTGGCGATCGCGTGTTTGAGTCCGAGAGCGAAGAAGATCAGCCCACCGATCATCGGCAGGTGCAGTCCGCTGTACACGTCCCGGGCCATCCGGGTCTGACCGGCACCGGCGCGCCGGGACAGGGCGTGTTCGGCGAGGATCTTGGCGAGGTCGAAATAGGTCCACCACAGGGCCGACACGACGATCAGGCCGAGCGTGGCGGCGGCGAGCAGCGACCAGGTGACCGGGATGTCGGCGCGGACCGCGCCTCCGGTGCCGACCGAGATGATCGTCTCGCCGAGCGCGATCAGGACGATCAGCGCGTGCCGTTCCGCCAGGTGCCACGCGGAGACGAGCTGCCAACTGCCGCGACCGACCGCGGTCAGCACCACGAAGTCGATGGACAGCGCTACGGCGAACAGGACCAACCGGACCAGGTCGGCGTCGAACCGGGCCGGCAGGTGCGGCGGCAGCAGCGCCGAGGACAGCAGGACCGACGCCGACGCGGCGAGCGTCAACCAGGCGATCGCGGCCGGACGCCGTCCGGCCGGACCTTCCGACCAGCGGGACCGGGTGAGGACCGCGAGTACGCCGACCCGGATCGCCAGGTAGCCGACCACCACGATGACCGGCCCCGGCAGCCTGCCTGGCGTGTCGAGGAACGTCTCGGGCACGGAGACGCCGATCACCAGCAGGATGGTGGCGATGCCGGCCATCATCAGCGGCATACCGCCCCGGTCCAGGTGGACCACGTTGCCGAGCCAGACGACCGGGGTCCAGCAGTGCCACAGCAGCAGGATCACCATGACCCCGTGGAGCATGCCGACTGCGGTCAGATTGGCCGCCATCAAGGTGGTGATCTTCAGGAAAGCGAACACGAAAAACAGGTCGACGAACAGTTCCATCCAGCTGACGTCGCCGGTCACCAGCGGGTTCCGGCGCACCAGGCGGAGACCGCCGGCGGTCGGATGCGGGTGCGGGCTGTCGTCGTGCACGCCCCAACTCTGGCAACCATCGCCCCGGACCGGAGCGGATCGCTGAATCCTCGGCTGTCCGGATGGGGCCGTCCGGGCAGGGCAGCCGAGGTGCGGCGGTCGGGTCAGCGTGGCCCGGAGCGGCCGGAGGGCGGGCTCCGACGTCGTTGTCGGGGCCCGCCCTCCGGGGCTGTCAGGGGTAGATGACGGTCCGGGTCAGGCCGCGTCGCCGGTGGAGCCGGCCGGCACGGCGCGGCGGGCCGCCGGGTAACGGATGCTCTCCACCATCTCGGAAATTTCCTCCGGTGGCGGTGCCGTCATCTTCGACACGACGATCGTGACGATGAAGTTGACGATCGCACCGATGGTGCCGATGGCCTCCGGGCTGATGTCGAAGATGTGCGGATTCGCCGAGGTGCCGAAGACCTCCAGGGTGTAGATCATGTAGCTGGCGGTGAAGACGAGACCGGCGATCATGCCGGATGCCGCGCCGACCGCATTACATCGCTTCCAGAAGATCCCGAGCACGATGACGGGGAAGAAGGTCGAAGCGGCGAGACCGAATGCGAACGCCACCACCTGGGCCACGAACGCCGGCGGGTTGATGCCGGCGTACACCGAGATCAGGACCGCCAGACCCATGGCGATCCGTCCGGCGAGCAGCCGCTGCTGGTCGGTCGAGTCCCGCTTCACCCGGCGGAAGTACAGGTCGTGCGAGAACGACGAGGAGATGACCAGCAGCAGACCGGCGGCGGTCGACATTGCGGCCGCCATGCCGCCGGCGGCCACCAGGCCGACGATCGGTGCCGGCAGGCCGGCGATCTCCGGACTGGCCAACACCAGGATGTCGTTGTTGACGATCAGGTCCGCCCCGGACGTGGGGCTGTTGCTCACCGTCTGGATCGTCTGCGCGTTCTCGTTGACCGTGACCAGGCCGGTCGCCGCCCAGTTCTCGATCCATCTGGGCAGCGAGTCCGCCGCCACGCCGTTGACGTCCTGCAGCAGGTTCAGCTTGGTGAATGCGCCCACCGCCGGTGCGGTGGTGTAGAGTAGCGCGATGAAGAACAGCGCCCAGAACGCCGAGTAGCGGGCGCCCCGGACCGTCTTTGTCGTGTAGAACCGGATGATCACGTGCGGCAGGCCAGCGGTACCGATCATCAGTGACATTGTCACCAGGAACACGTCGATCTGCGGTCGGGCGGAGAACGCCTCGGTAAACTGGCTCAGCCCCATCTGGGTGCTGAGCGCGTTGAGTTCGCCGAGGATCTGCCCGAAGGTGACCTGCGGGATCGGCAGCCCGGTCATCTGCTGTGCCACCGCGATCGCCGGGATCAGGTAGGCGATGATGAGTACCGTGTACTGCGACACCTGGGTCCAGGTGATGCCCTTCATGCCACCGAGCACCGCGTACGCGAAGATGATCAGCGCCGCGACGATGACGCCGCCGGTGATGTCCAGCCCGAGGAACCGGCTGAACACGATGCCGCCGCCGCGCATCTGTCCGACGACGTACGTGAAGGAGATGATGATCGCGGCCACGGCGGCGATCGTCCGGACGGTCTCCGAGTAGCGGTCGCCGACGAATTCCGGGACCGTGAACTTGCCCCACTTACGCAGGTAGGGGGCGATGAGCAGGGCCAACAGCACGTAGCCGCCGGTCCAGCCCATCAGGTAGATGGAGCCGTCGGAACCGAGGAACGCGATCAGGCCGGCCATCGAGATGAACGACGCGGCCGACATCCAGTCGGCGGCGACGGCCGCACCGTTGGCGACGGTCGGGATTCCCTGACCGGCCACGTAGAAGCCGGTTGTTTCCTTCACCCGGCTGCGCCAGGCGATGCCGAGGTAGAGGGCGAAGGTGAGGATGATGAAGCCGAGCGTCCAGCCCTGGATCTGGGTCACTTCTCTCCCCCTTCCGCCGGTCGCTCACTGACACCGAACTGGTCGTCCATCCGGTCCATCATCTTCGCGTAGACCAGAATCAGGATGACAAAGGTGTAGATCGATCCCTGCTGGGCGAACCAGAACCCCAGTGGAAACCCGAGGATCTCGATGTTGTTCAACGGCTGGATAAGCAGGATTCCGCAGACGAACGACACGACGAACCAGATGGCGAGCAGGATCACCATGAGGCGCAGGTTCTTGCGCCAGTACTCCTGGCGCCAACCATTGTCCGGTGGTGACGTCGCCGGTGGCGGTTCCCCGCCACCGGCGTTCTTATCGGGGGTTACGTCAGTCACTGTGGGGCCTCCTAGTCGTTATGGGAACGGCAGGTGACGGGTCGTGACGCGGCGACCGGCAGGCCACCGTGCCGCGACTGTGCCGCTGTCCGATCCGCACCTCCGTCGGTCAGTCGGGACCGCCCGACGGCTTGTGCGGTCGGTCACACCCTTAATCTGGGAAGAGAACGTGACCCGGCCCGGACAGGCAATAGTTGATCTGCCTTACGCCGGGTTGGGGCGGTGAACGGTCTACCCGGGCCTGCGAGCGGTCGGCGGTCGTGGACGAGCGGGGGAGCGTCGCCCGGTTCGCGCGTTTTGTGGTGACTATCTGGCCGTCCAGCGGCCCCGCTCGACCACTCACCGATTGCCGGCTGGGGCACACCAGGGATCCCGGCCTAGCATCCGGTCATGGCTGACACCGCATCCACCGCCGCCCCCGCCCGTCGGCGCATCCTGCACGCCGGCAGCCTCGGCATGATCATCGGCGGTCTGCTCGCGCTGGTCGGCTCGCTGCTCCCCTGGGTGATCACACCGTTCGGGCCGCTCTCCGGCACCGCCGGACCCGGCCTGTGGACGCTGTCCGCCGGATTCATCGCCGTCGCCGGCGCGCTGCTGCCGTACCGCAAGGTGGCCATCGCACACGCCCTGCTACCCGGGCTGGCGGTCGCCGTCATCATCGGCTGGCAGGCTGCCCGGCTGATCTACCTCAGCTCGACCACCGGCAGCTGGGGGCAGCTGATGCCCGGTATCGGGATGGTCATGGTCGCCGGCGCCGCCGTCGTGCTGCTGCGTACTGCGATCCGGCTGATCTCGATCCGCTGACGGCCCGGTGGACCGGCCACCGGCCGGCCACTGAGCAGCGACGGAAGACCGGCGGCGGACGACCGAACGTACGGTGCTGATCTCCATTGGAGCTGGGAGACTGAGCCGGTGACCTACCCCAACCCATACCAGTCGGGGCCGCAGCAGCCGATGCCCACCTCGGGGCAGCCGTACCAACCGGGCGGCTACGCCTCCGTCCCCGGCCCCGCGGTGCCGAAGTCGGTCGGCGCGGCGGTCGCCCTGGAACTGGTGCCCGGCCTGTTCGGCATCTTCGGGATCGGCAACATCTACGCCGGCAAGATGGCCACCGGCATCGTACTGATGGTTTCGTTCTGGGTGTTCTTCTGGATCAACGTCCTGCTCACGTTCATCGTCATCGGCTTGATCACCCTGCCGATGACCTGGGTGGCATATCTGGTGGCCGGCCCGGTCCTGGCGCTGCGGGCGACCGAGCGGTACAACTCGCGGCTGCTGTCCGGCCACCGCTGACCGGCGGCGGGAAACCGCCGCCGGTCAGTCGCCACTCAGTTGTGCGGCACCGTCTCCGCCGCAGGCCGCAGCGGGCAGCCACGTACCGTATACGCCACCAGCCCGGCCACCGCCAGCAGTGTCGCGCAGACCGTGGCGGCGGAGGTCCCGGCCGGCTGGACCAGCCACGCACCGAGCTGCATCCGCAACTGTCCACTGGGCCCCATCCACGGCATGATCGCGACGATGGTCCAGACCAGCGGAGCGATCCAGGACAGCGCGGCACCGAGCAGCGCGGCACCGAGTGCGGTGAGCCCGAGCAGCCCGGCAGTGTTGCGGGCGACGACACCGAGCGGCTCGAACCGGGCGTCGGTGAGCGTGGTGACCAGCAGCAGCCCGATCACCGCGGCGGCGCAGAGCAGCAGATGTGCGGCCCGGCGGGTCGGCCAGCTGACCGACGCGGTGTGGTCGAGGGCGTCGTCGGCGCCGCTGAGCGTGGTGCCGATCGCGACGACCGCGAGCATCACGGTGACACTGATCATCCGGGTGTTGATGGTCTGTCCGTCGGAGAAGACCGGCCAGCTGACCCAGGTCAGCGCGATGACACCGACGACGACGGCGGCGGCCATCGGCACTCGACGGGCGCGTAGGTGCAGGCTCAGCCACCTCATTGGTCACCTGCCAGCAACAGCTCCTCGATCCGGTCGAAGTCGCAGTCGAGAGCCGCGTCGCGGGCCTGCCCGACGACCTGTCGCTGCTGCTCGGCCGGCAGACCCGTCAGCGCCAGGTACGACGCGTCGGCCAGCTGCCGGTCCTCCGGAGACCACCAGCTCTGCGGTTGCGGCGGCTCGCCGACCAACCAGGCCACCGCAACCTCCTGAGCCAGGTACGGGGCCGGCTTGAACACCAGGTAAGGCTCGTCGCCCTCGCACTCCTGTGACCACGCGGACCGCAGCAACTCCGCCTGAAAGTACCCGCTGGACAGATCGGCCCGGCCCGTCCGGCTGATGTCCGGGGTACCGAAGACCAGCACGTCTGAGTCGTTGCGGACCGCCGTCTGCTCGGGTGCGGCCCAGGCGGCCAGCTGGTCGCTCTCCACCGCACGCGTAGGCGGATTCGGCAGCTTGGCCCCCAGCGCCGCGAGCGTCTCCCGGACCGGTCCGACGACGTCGGGCAGCACCGCCGCGTGCACCCTGCGGACACACACCTGCGGGCCGTCGTCGTCGCAGACCAGCTCGACGGCGGCGGGGTCGACGACAGCCGCCCCGGTGTATCCGTTGGTGGGCAGCAGCGGGATCGCCACGGCGGCACCGAGGACGGTGGGCAGCACCGCCAGGGCGAGCACACCACGGCGCACCGCGCCGATCAGCAGCAGCGCGGTGCCGGCGAGCGCCGTCAACCACATCGCCTGCAGCAAACTGACCGAGGTCGGGATGGTCTGGAAATTGTCGATTTCGTTGGGCGCCGCCGGGATGAGCAGCAACGCCGACGGGTCCGGCCGGGTCTTGACGAAGTATTCGTCGAGGTTGGACCTCGTGACGAAGTCCGGGATCAGACCGACCACGGCGAACCCGACGACTGCGAGGACCGGCGCGGTGACGATCCAGGGCACGGCCCGGCCGGCGGCCAGGCCCAACCAGCTGGCGGCGACCATCGCCAGCGCGCCGACCGCGGTGATGCCGAGGACGGTACCGGGGAAGTAACCGGCCGTCGGCGCCACCCAGAACGTCCCGATGGCGAGGACCAGTAGGTACACCGCGATCATGGCGGCGGCGTACCCGACGGTGAGCGGTAGGGTCCGTCGCCAGCGCGGCCGTACGGTGGTGGCGAACAACTCGCCGACCCGGTGCTGCCGGTCACGCCGGCCCAGCCACGCGCCGCCAGCCAGGGCCAGCGGGAACAACAGCAGCAGCGAACCACGTCCGTACATCGCCAGCTGCGTCCACCGGCCGGCGAAGGACTGGGTGGAGGCGAGGGTGACGGACGCGCCGACCACCACGAGCAGTCCGGCGAGGGCGGGTACCGCCGACCGGCGTACCTCGGTCCGCATGATCCGCCCGGTCATGCCGGGACCTTCCCCCGGTACGCGCGCAGCAGCGCCGAGTAGCCACGTTCGGTGGCGCTGTCCCCGGCGTCGCCGGCGCTGCCCTGCTCGGCCAGCTGCGCCGGGGTGCCCTGCCAGACCAACTGGCCCTCGTTGACCAGCACCACATCGGTGCAGGCCGCGGCGACGTCCTCGACCAGGTGGGTGGAGACCAGCACGCAGCTGTCCGAGCCGACCTCGCGCAGCAGCTCCCGGAAGTCCAGCCGCTGCTCCGGATCCAGGCCGACGGTCGGCTCGTCGAGCAGCAGCACCTCCGGATCGTTGACGATCGCCTGGGCAATTCCGGCCCGGCGCAGCATTCCACCGGAGAGCGTCTTCAACTTTGAGTCGGCCCGGCTGGTCAGACCGACCCGGTCGACGGCGCGCTGCACGGCACCGGGAACGGTGGCCTTCGGCATCTCTTTGAGCCAGGCCATGTACTCGACGAACTCCCGTACCGTGAAGCGCGGATAGAAGCCGAAATGCTGTGGCAGGTAACCCAGGCGCTGGCGGACTCGGCGCAGATCGGCCCGGCCGGTCACGTCCTCGCCGAGCAGGGCCAGCCGGCCACCGGCCGGCTTCAGCACCGTGGCGAGGGCCCGCATCAGGGTCGTCTTTCCGGCGCCGTTCGGGCCGAGTAGGCCGTGTACGCCGGTGCCCAGCGCCAGGTCCAGCCCGTTGACGGCAAGGTGCCGGCCGGCCCGAACGACCAGGCGCTCGGTGTGCACCGCCCACGCGTACGTGGAGGGTGCGGTCTCTGCCGCGCTGACCGCACGAATCATGAATCTCTCCTTGAGTGGACACTCTTGGTACCTGGCAGATCACCGCCAGGTGGGAAATGGAACCGATCGGCCGCACGTGCGTACGGCCCGGTCGGCGGGTGGAGTCAGGACCGGTCGGACGAGATCCGGCCGAGGTACAGCCGGTTGTGGTCGCCTGCCCGCACCGCCGTCACGGCCACCAACGCCACGGTGGCCAGCGCCCAGCCGGGCCAGCTGCCGGACCTCAGGATGACCGGGAGCTGCTGACCGACCAGGCTGGGCAGGATCACCCCGACCGCCCAGACGACCGTCAACCCGAGTGCGGCCCGGTCCACCCCGACCAGCCCGCCCAACGCGAGTGCGCCGGCGGTGAAGGCCAGACCGGGCAGCAGCCACAGCGCGGGGGACTGCCCGGTCGACCAGCCGGCCGCCGCGAGTACCGGCACGACCACGGTCAGTACCGCGAGGGTGCGGCGCAGCAGCAACGGCAGCCCGGTCCGGGGCATCGTCGCCATCAACTCCCAGGCCGGGTCGGTGCGGCGACTCCACGCCGCAGCCACCGGCAGCAGTGGAGTCACCGGAGCGACCAGCAGCACCAGTGAGGGCAGACTGGCGAAGGTCGTCTCGAACAGAACCGCGATCAGCATCAACGCGCCGGCGGTGGCCAGCCAGGGGAGGATCCGTGCGGCGAACCCGGAACGCCGCAACCGGCGACGGCGTACCGGTGCCGGGCCGGCCTCGATCCCGGCCGCGACGCCGACCGCCACCCGGTCGAGCAGTTGCCGGTCGGCCGGGCCGACGCTGTCGGACAGCTGCATCCGGCAGGGTGCGCAGGACTCCAGGTGGGCTTCGACTGCCCAGACGGTCGCCTCGTCGATCCGAGGGTCACCGGACGCGTAGCGGGAGATGAGGGTGGGGGTGGGGTGGGTGGTCATGACAATGCCTCCCGTAGCGCGATCCGGGCCCGTCGCGCGTACGTCTTCACGGTTCCTTCCGGCATGCCGAGCAGCACCGACGTCTCCCGGGTGGTCAGACCGTCGAGGACCATGGCGCGCAGTACCTGCCGCAGGTTGGCTGGCAGGGCCAGCAGCGCCTGTTCCAGGTCGGCGTTCATCCGGCCGGCCAGTGCCTCGTCCTCAGCGGCTGGGGCGACGGTGGCGGCGGTCTGCACCGCCGGGACCCGTTCCCGGCGGGCGCGGGCGCGGAACGCGTCGACCAGCCGGCGGGCGGCGATGGTCCACAGCCAGCCGACCGCACTGCCCTTCGCCGCGTCCTGAGCCTGGCTGCCGGCCGAGCGCCATACCGCCAGGTAGGTGTCCTGCAGTACCTCGGCGACCATGTCGTCGTCGGCGCACCTGCGGCGTAGCCGCGCGGTCAACCAGGGCGACGTCCGACGGTACAGTTCGTCGAAGGCCCGCCGATCGCCCCGGGTGATGCGGCGCAGCAGCTCACCCTCGTCGAGTGCGTCCAAGCTCCGTCCCACAACAGGCAAGACGATCCGCGCCCCCACGATGGTTCTTCACCTTGAGTGAGCTGGGTCACAGAGCGTCGTCAATGGCCGGTTTCGCCGGCGACAGTGGTTCCTTGATGTGCGCAACGCCGCTGTCTCCCGGCGCAACGCTCTCGCGGCTCACGCGGCCCGGTGCGTAGAGTTTCAGGTCGCATCGGTGACGCTCCAGGGGGGTTCCTCTTTCGTCGCCGACCGCCCCGTTCGAGAGGAGGACTCCCGGTGAGGTCTTACACCGCCTCCACAGGCGATCACGGAGAGCCCCTCCGTGAGGATGCTGCGGGCCGCGTTGATGTCCCGGTCGTGGGCCTGCCCGCACCGGCAGGTCCACGACCGGACGGCCAACGGCAGGGGTTCAGCCAGTTCGCCGTAGCCCGAGGACCGTCGGGTCGACGGGAACCAGCGGTCCACGACCACCAGGTCCCGGCCGTACCAGTCGTCCTCGATCACGATCGTTTGGGTTTCACGAACGAGCCGGGTGGTGAGTTGTGCAGGTGGTCGCGGCGGCGGTCGGCGATCCGGGCATGAATCCGGGCCACCGTCAGCCGGGCCTTGGCCCGGTTCGCGGAGCCTCTGGCCTTGCATGCGAGGTTCCGCTGGGCGCGGGCCAGCCGATCGCGGTCGCGGCGTTCGTGCCTCGGGTTGGGGATCTTCTCCCCGCTGGACAGGGTGAACAGGCTGTCGAGGCCGGCATCGACCCCCACCACAGCACCCGACGCCGGGGCCGGCTCGATCCGGTCGTCGCAGGGCGATTTGAACGTCGGGTACCGGGCGCGTTTCGCCCAGAGGTTGGTGGACGCGGTCTGCAGGTGCCGCAGCGCCTGCTGCAGAGGGACGCAGGAGACGTCGTTGAGGAACGCGAGGTCGTCGGTCTTCTTCCACGCGGTGAGCATCGCCGACGTGGCGTTGTAGGTGACCCGTTGCCGACGCGGGGCCCACGCCTCGGTGCGGGCGGCCAGCGCCATGTTGTAGACCAGCCGGACGCAACCGAACCTCCGGGCGAGCTCGGCGGCCTGCCCGGGGGTGGGGTGGAAGCGGTATCTGAACGCCCGCTTCACGGTCCTGGACGCAGTCCACAGTCTAACGATTCGGTCGTGAGCCGTGAGGTCGCGTGTGGGGTGCACGCCGGTCCACCTTGGTGGCGGACCGGCTCTCCCTGCCCTGCTCCGCAGAAGTTCCGGTTGCTTCCCGGCCGCAACGCCGGAGTATCCACGGAAGGAATCCAATGACGGTGGACGACGTACGGCCGCTTGGTGAGCCGGCTGCGGCCGGGGTCGACCCGGCGCAGCTGGCGGTCTGCCTCGACGTCATCGAGGCGCTGTCGGCGCTGCCGTCCGACCATCCGGACGTGGTACGGGTGCAGCGGGCCACCGCGAAGCTGTACAAGTCGGTGAAGCGCCAGCGGCGGGCCGAGCGACGCGACGCCGTCCTCTCCGCCGACCGGGCCGTCACCGCCGCGACCGCCACCGGGGCACCTGGGCGCATCGACGACGAGACCAAAGGCGTCCCGCTGGTGTCGTCGACCGTCGGCGCCACCGCCGGCATCCTGCGCCAGCCCCGCGCCTGCTACATCTGCAAGGAGCGCTATCGGGAGGTGGACGCGTTCTACCACCAGCTCTGCCCGCCGTGCGCCAAGCTCAACCACGAGCGCCGTGTCGCCCGTACCGACCTGACCGGCCGCCGGGCGCTGCTCACCGGCGGCCGGGCCAAGATCGGCATGTACATCGCGCTGCGGCTGCTGCGCGACGGCGCGCACACCACGATCACCACCCGGTTCCCGCAGGACGCCGCCCGCCGGTTCGCCGCCATGGACGACAGCGACCAGTGGCTGCACCGGCTGCGAATCGTCGGCGTCGACCTGCGCGACCCGGCCCAGGTGATCGCGGTCGCCGATGCGGTGGCCGCGCAGGGTCCGCTGGACATCCTGATCAACAATGCGGCGCAGACCGTCCGGCGCAGCTCCGGCGCGTACGCCCAGCTGGTCGCCGCGGAGTCGGCGCCACTGCCCGACGGGCCGCTGCCGGAGATCGTCAGCTTCGCCTCGGTCGGTGGCCGAGGCACCACCGCGACGGCGATCGCCGGACCGTCACAGCCGTCGGCGATCACCCCGCAGGCGCTCACCGCGTTGGCGTTGACCAGTGGCTCGGCCACCCCGGACCGGATCGCCCTGGCCACCGCGATCGACGCCGGTGGGCTGGTGCCGGACCTCGACCCGGTGAACAGCTGGGTGCAGCGGGTGCACGAGGTCGACGCGGTGGAGCTGCTGGAGGTGCAGCTGTGCAACTCCGTCGCCCCGTTCATCCTGATCAGCCGGCTGCGACCGGCGATGGCCGCTGCGGCTGCCCGGCGCAAGTACGTGGTGAACGTGTCGGCGATGGAGGGAGTGTTCAGCCGCGGCTACAAAGGGCCCGGTCACCCGCACACCAACATGGCCAAGGCCGCGCTGAACATGCTGACCCGCACCAGCGCGCGGGAGATGCTGACCGACGGCATCCTGATGACCGCCGTCGACACCGGCTGGATCACCGACGAACGGCCGCACCCGACGAAGACGCGGCTGGCCGACGAGGGCTTCCACGCGCCGCTGGACCTGGTCGACGGCGCGGCCCGGGTGTACGACCCGATCGTCCGTGGCGAGCAGGGCGAGGACCTGTTCGGCTGCTTCCTGAAGGACTACGCACCGGCCGCCTGGTAGGCCGCAGCCGCAGGCGGGTGGTCACCGGCCGCGGACTCTCCCGACCGCTCCGGCGTACCGACCGGCCCGTCGCGGTCGCTCACGGCTGCCAGCAGCCACGACACTGCGCTCAGACAGGCGAGCATGGCGATCGGGACGGTGACCCGGTCCGCCGACGCGCCCAGCCACCAGTCGACGTCCGACGGCCCGGTCACATAGGTGGCCACCAGCGTCGTCGCGTACCCGCAGCTGAGTAGCCAGATCCAAAGGTCCGACCCGGCTCCGAGCGCGGCACGTCGCTGACGGACCAGCAGGGCCCCGGCCAGCGAACAGCAGACGGCCACGGCCACCAGCGGACCGACCGTTTCCCACAGCGCGTCGAGGGTGGGGGGCAGGCGGCTGGTCAGGCGGGCGGTGTCGCCGAACAAACTGCCCAGCGGCTCGGCCTGCTCGATGTCCGATGTCGAACCCACCAGGCGGGACAGCCCGACCCAGGCCAGGCCCGACCCGACCGGCAGCCAGACCAGCCGCGCCCGGCCGAGGTCACGGCGTTCCCGGACCGTCACCAGGGCGGCGAGGATGCCGCCGGCCACCAGTCCTTCGTTCTTGCTGAGGACGGCGGCGGTCAGCAGCACCAGCCCGAGAGCGGGACGGGCGAACGGATCGCGGCCGAGCAGCAGAGCCGCGGCGGCACCGACCAGACACGCCGACCACAGGGCGTCGGCGTAGCCGGCGGCCACGTACTCCGCTCCGGTCGCCCAGGTCGCCAGTCCGACCGCGACCCCGGCGGGCCAGGCGAGCCAGGGTCGGCTCCGGGTGAACGCGGTCGCGACCGCCACGACGGCGGCGGCGACCGCCGAGAACGTGGTCACGGCCGACACCACCTGCGCGGTCCGGTAGCTCTGGCCGAACAGGCTCCAGGCCGCGGCGACCGGTGCGGAGGCCAGTGGCGGGTAGTCGGTGTGCGAGAAGGCGAAGCCGGGGCTGGCCATCGCCGCTCGGGCGATCTCTGCGTCGTAGGTGAAGTACCCGGCGTGCAGCCACCAGATCGAGTGCGCGTCCCAACTTGTCGGCGGGTGCAGGACGAGAAGAAACGGTACGGCGAGCACACCGGCCGTGACGCCGACGGCCAGCCACGGTGCGCCGGCCAGCGAAGGTACGGTGGGTGGAGCCGGCTGTGGTCGGCGCAGCCACCAGCCGCAGGCCGCCCAGGTGATCATGAAGGCCGTTGCCAGCCAGCTGCGGAAATTGGCGCCGAAGACCAGCATCAGCACTACCGCGACCGTGCTGACCAGCGCCGTGGCGAGCGGAGCGAGCAGCAGGGCGACGGGCATGGACCGGACGATCGTGAACGTCAGCGGCAGCCCTGCTGCCACGATGAGCGCGACCGTCAGCAGGTGATCGGCGGACATCAGTCGAGCACCGCCGGCTGTGGCACCGTCGGCTGGAGCACGGTCAGCTCGACGTCGAACCGGCGGCCCACCGTGGTGTCCCGGTGGACGAGGCTGGCCCGGTATTCGGCGTCCCGGCGGTTGGTGACCACGGTGCCGCCGGCCAGCGCGGTGAACTCACTGAAACGCTGCAGCCAGAGATGCTTGAGCGGCGGATCGATGAGCACTCGGCTGCCCGGCGGCACGGTCGCGACGAACTCGCGGCGGATCTTCTCGAAGTCGTGGTGCAGACGTCGGTCCGACGCCAGTTGACCCGGTGACCGGGCGTATCCGACACCAGTGACCCCGGCGTCGTAGGCACCCCGGCCGGCGAGCGCCACACACGGCAGGGCGAGCATGACCACGAGCACCTGAGCCAGCTGCCGGCTCGGGCGTGATCGTCGTAGTTCCACTGGTGCTCCTGTTCCTGGTCCGCGAGGCAGGCGACAGGTGGGTAAACGCTCAGCTGGGCCGACGGGTAACTCGGTCGGCGGATCTGGTGACCAGCGACTGACCGCCCGCCGCCCGACTGCCAGTCGGCGATCCGCGCGCTGTCGCGCAAATGGGGCAACGAAGCCGATGACGTCCGACATCCTGGTGTCGACGACTGCCGCGTACGCCGGATCGGTGTGCGCCCTCCTCGACAGGGACAAGCCCTGGGAGCGCTTACGGCCGCACCGGTCCGCTGTGGAGTGGTGATGTGCCCGGTGTGAGCCGTCGCAACGATGAAGTACTGAGAGCGCTCCCAGAATCATCACCGCCGATCCCTGTCATCAGGTGTCGTCACCCCCGGCGTACCACCCGTACCTGTCCGGCCGGCACCGTCACCGTCCCGGCGCAGCTCGCGCCGGTGATCAGCTCCGCCCCGGTGCCCGGCAGTTCCGCTGGGAGCGGCACCTTGGCGTCGGTGGCGGAGTGGTTGATCGCGATCAGGTAGTCGGCTGCCGGCCCGGTCCGGCGGACCAGCTCCACGCCGTCGGGGACGCCGGCCGGCGGTGCGATGCCCGCGTCGGCGTACACCTGGGTCATGACCGGGGCGAGCGCGGCGGCGCCGAGGCGGGTGGAGATGTACCAGGCGGTGCCGGCGCCGTACCGGTGCCGAGTGACCGCCGGACCCCCGGCCGCCGGGCCGTCGGTGTAGCGCAGCACCGCCTCGGCCCCGGCCAGCTCCACCGCCTCGGCCCACACATCACCGGTCAACCGGCCGTCCGGCCCGGCCAGGCTCTGCTCCAGCACGGTCCGGCCCTCACCCAGCTCGACCGACTCGTCGGCGCGCAGCGGCAGGAACTCGTCCACGGTCAACCCGAGCAGGTCCCGCAACGCGCCCGGGTACGCGCCCGGGTGGACGGTGTCGGTGGCGTCCACGATGCCGGAGAAGTACGACACCAGCAGAGTCCCGCCGTCGGCGACGTAGCGGCGCAGGTTCTCCGCCGCCGCCGGGGTGGTCAGGTACAGGCTCGGCACTACCACCAGCGGATACTCGTCCAACGCAGCCTCGGGGTGGGCGAAGTCGACGGTCAACCGGTCGCGCCACAGCCGCTCGTAGCAGGCCTCGACCCGTTCCCGGAAGTCCAGGTCGACCGAGGGACGCCACTCCAGCTCCACGGCCCACCAGGACTGCCAGTCCCACAGGATCGCCGCGTCGGCGACCACCGTCGTGCCGCGCAGCTCGTCGAGGCGGGGCAGCACCTCGGTGCCGAGCGCGACCACCTCGCGCCAGATCCGGGTGCCGGTGCCGCCGTGCGGCACCATCGCCGAGTGGAACTTTTCCGCCCCGAACCGGGCGGCCCGCCACTGGAAGAACAGCACCGACTCGGCGCCGCGCGCCAGGTGGGCGAGGCTGTTGCGGGCCAGCTCGCCGGGGCGTTTGGCAATGTTGCGGGGCTGCCAGTTGACCGCCGAGGTGGAGTGCTCCATCAGCAGCCACGGCCGACCGCCGGCCACCGAGCGGGTCAGGTCGGCGCACATCGCCAGCTCGATCGCGTTTTCGGCCCGCTCGGCCTGCAGGTAGTGGTCGTTGGCGACCACGTCGACCTCGTCGGCCCACCGCCAGTAGTCCAACGTCTTGCAGTTTGCCAGCATGAAGTTGGTGGTCACCGGCACGTCGGGGGTGTGCCGGCGCAGGATGTCGCGCTCGCGGCGGAAGTTGGCCAGGTGTGCGTCGGAGGAGAACCGCAGGAAGTCCAGCTGCTGGGCCGGGTTGACGGCGGTCGGCGCGGCGGTCGGTGCCTCGACCTCCGCCCAGTCGCCGTAGCGCTGCCCCCAGAAGCTGGTGCCCCACGCGGTGTTCAGCGCAGCCAGGTCGTCGCCGTAGCGCTCCCGCAGCCAGTCGCGGAACGCCTGAGTGGAGCCGGTGCAGTAGCAGAGGGCGTTGGCGCCGCCGTACTCGTTGTGCACGTGCCACAGCACCAGCGCCGGGTGGGCGGCGTACCGGGCGGCGATCGCTTCGGTGATCCGGGTTGCGGCCTGGGCGTACGCCGGTGAGCTGGGGCAGAACGACTGCCGAGCGCCGCCGCCGAGCACCGCGCCGGTGCGGTCGACCAGCCGGGCGTCCGGGTACGCGCGACGCAACCAGGCCGGCGGTACGGCGGTCGGGGTGGCCAGGTCGACGGCGATCCCGCCGTCGTGCAGCAGGTCCAGCACCTCGTCCAGCCAGCCGAAGTCGAACTCGCCGGGGGCCGGTTCAAGCAGCGCCCAGGAGAAGATCCCGACGCTGACCAGGTTGACCCCGGCCGCGCGCATCAGTGCCACGTCCTGCGGCCAGACCTCGGCCGGCCACTGCTCGGGGTTGTAGTCCCCGCCGTACGCCAGCCGGTCCAGCCGGGGGATCGGTGGTCTCTGCACCATGTGACACTCCGAAACTGTGCGCGCTCCCAAGACAACACCGACATGATTTCACATGCCACAGCAGCGGAGTCAGCCCCGATGTGGCTTTCGACACAGCTACGTAGGGCACCAACACCGTGAGCGCTCACAGCTGTTTTTCCCCTGTCACCATCTGACGGCTTCTCGATCGCCGAATGAGCGCCGAATGAGTTCAGTGACGCCGCTGTTCGTGCTGACCTTCCTGCTGCCCATCGGGTGCGCCGTCCACCTGAGCCTGCACAAGGTGCAGGTCTCCGGCCTCGGGCTGGCCGGGGCTCGCGCAGCGAGGTCTTCGCCGGCCTGGCGAACTATCGGGCCGCGCTGGCGGACCCGACGCTGCTGACCGGGGCGTTGCGGGTCCTCGGCCACGGCGCGCTGCTGATGCCGGTGATGCTCGGCCTGGCGCTGCTGTTCGCCCTGCTGCTGGACCGCCCCCGGCGCGGCCTGCAACGCTTCAGCTGGGTCGCGATCTTCCTGCCGTACGCCGTCCCGGCGGTGATTGCCAGCCTGCTCTGGGGGTTCCTCTACCTGCCCGTGACCAGCCCGCTCAACGACATGCTCGACTGGCTCGGCGGGCCGCAGCCCGACCTGCTCGACACCGGCACGGTCTTCCAAGCGGTCGTCAACATCGCGCTCAGGGGTGGCGGCGGGTTCAACATGATCGTGCTGTTCACCGCCCTGCGGGCCATTTCGCCGGAGCTGTACGAGTCGGCCCGCATCGACGGCTGCTCGGAGCTGCAGATCGCCTGGCGGATCAAAATCCTGCTGCTCACCCCGGCGCTGGTAATGACGTACCGGGGTGGGCAGTTCTGGCGCTGGGTGGCCAACACCGCGCTGCTCGCCGGGGTGCTGGTGCCCGGGGTGATCCTCGCCGTACCGCAGTACCTGCTGCTGGCCAAGGTCGGACCGGCCGACACCTACTGGTCGATCCTGCTGCCCAGCATCATCAGCCCGTCCGGCATATACCTGGCCCGGATCTACGCGGCGGCGGTGCCGGACACCGTCATCGAGGCGGCCCCCACCGACGGCGCCGGCGAGTTCCGGATCTTCCGCCAAGTGGCGGTGCCGATGATGGTCCCCGGCCTGATCACGGTGTCCTCTTTCAGTTCGTGGCGATCTGGAACAATTTCCTGCTGCCGTTCATCATGCTGGCCGACGACGACAAGTTTCCCGTTACCCTTGGCCTGTACACCCTGCTGAACCGGGGTTCGACCACCCCGGCCCTGTACAGTTTGGTGATCACCGGATCGCTGTTGTCGATCATTCCGTTGGTGGCGCTCTTCCTCTCCCTGCAGCGGTACTGGCGGATCGACCTGCTATCCGGATCGATCAAGGCCTAAGGAAGACAATGTGACCGTGGCCGGAACCGAGCGTAACCGGGCCCGCCCCGAGCGGGCCCGCCCCACTATGGACGACGTCGCCGCGGTCGCCGGGGTGTCCCGGGGGACCGTGTCACGGTGGCTCAACGGCGGACACAACGTCAGCGGCCCGGCCGCCGAGGCCGTCGAACGGGCCGTTCGCAAGACCGGGTACGTGGTCAACCAGCACGCCCGCAGCCTGGTCACCCAGCGGTCCGACTCGGTGGCGTTCATCCTGTCCGAGCCGCAGGACCGGCTCTTCGAGGACCCGAACTTCAACGCCCTGCTGCGCGGCTGCACCCAGGCGCTGGCCGAGCGGGACATCACCCTGCTGCTGACCATCGCCGGCACCTCCGAGGACCGCAAACGGGTCGGCCGCTACGTCACCGCCGGCCACGTCGACGGCGCGCTGCTGGTCTCCACCCACGCCGGCAGCCCGCTGATCGACGAACTGAAGGGGCGGGGCCTGCCGTTCGTGGTCTGCGGCAAACCGCTCGGTCACGAACGCGACGTCAGCTACGTCGCCGCCGACGACCGCGACGGCGCCCGGCAGATGGTCTCCTATTTGCGCTCCCGGGGGCACCGGACGATCGCCACCATCACCGGCCCGCTGGACACCCCGGGTGGGGTCGAGTGCCTCGCCGGCTACCACGACGTGCTTGGCGACACCGACCCCCGGCTGGTGGTCACCGGCGACTACACCCGGGCCGGGGGAGAGGCGGCGATGGAGCAGCTGCTGCGCCAGGCCCCCGACCTCGACGCCGTCTTCGTCAGCTCCGACCTGATGGCCGCCGGGGCGATCGCCGCGCTGCACCGGGCCGGCCGCCGGGTGCCGCAGGACGTCGCGGTCGGCGGCTTCGACGACTCCGAAGTGGCCACCGCGTCGCTGCCGCCGCTGACCACCATCCGCCAGCCGCTGGGGCGGATCAGCGCCGAAATGGTCCGGCTGCTGCTCGGCCACCTGGCCGGCGACTCATACGCCGCAGTGATCCTGCCGACCGAACTGGTGGTGCGGGGCAGCGCCTGACCCCTGGTGCCCGGATCGGGTCTGCCGGGCGGCATCGGATCTGGCAGGCTGGTAACTGTGCTGACGGTGCCGGTGCGGCAGCTCGGGGAGACCGAGCGTGGGGCGGTGGAGCGGATCCTCGACCTCGACCCCTATGCCGCGCCGCAGGTCGCGGAGCGGATCGCCGCGCGCGGACTGGCCTGGTGGCGTACGGACGGCCGGGTCTTCGGCTACGGGCCCCGCCGCCAACTCGAGTCGCTGTGCTGGCTCGGCGGGCATTTGACCCCGGTGCACGCCTCGCCGGCTGCGGTCGCGGCGTTCGCCGACCGGCTCGCCAACGAGGAACGGGTCTGCTCGTCGATCGTCGGTCGGGCAGATGCCGTACTCGGGCTGTGGGAACGAATCGGCGGGCAGTGGGGCCCGGCCCGGGAGATCCGCACCGACCAGCCGTTGCTGATTGCCGACCGGCCGCCGGCGGTGCCGGCCGACCCGGGGGTACGCCTGGTCCGGCCCGACGAGATCGACCTGCTCTTCCCGGCGGCGGTGGCCATGTACACCGAGGAGGTCGGCGTCTCCCCGGTCGCCGAGGACGCCGGGCGCGGCTACCGGCGGCGGGTCGCCGAGCTGGTCCGGGCCCGTCGCACGTACGCCCGGATCGTCGACGGCACGGTGGTCTTCAAGGCCGAGCTGGCCGTCGTCACCCGGCACACCGCGCAGGTCCAAGGAGTCTGGGTCGATCCGGTCTGGCGCGGCCGGGGGCTGGCCACCCCGGCGATGGCGGCGGTGGTCCGCGACGCGTTGCGCCGGATCGCCCCGACCGTCAGCCTGTACGTCAATGACTACAACACCGCCGCCCGCCGGGTCTACGACCGGTGCGGGTTCCGCCGGGTCGGCTCCTTCGCCACCGTCCTGTTCTGACGGCGGCCGTCCGGTCGGAGTCGGACGCGCGGTCCCGTCACCGGCTCGGGCTGGTCGAGAGCTAGACGAGCGACACCCGGTAGAGCCGGCCCACGGTGGCACACGGATCCGGGGTCACCCGCGCGGTGGTACCACCAGGACGGCCAGTACGCCGACGAGCACCGTCCAGCCGGCGGTGGCCGGCCACCTGGGCACCGACAGGAACCGCCCGGCGTCGGACGGGTGATCGGCCGGGCCGACGCCGGGCGGGTGGTCGCCCGATGCGCCGGTGGTGAGCGTGCTCATCTGGTGGGCCGGACCGGCGGGATCACGTAGTTTCGGCGATCGGAGTAGGTCGGGTCGCGGGTCACCTGCCCTGCCGTCGCCACGCACCACACCACGATCAGTAGCAACAGCAGCCGCTCCAACGTGCCGACCAGCAGCCCGCCGCCGACCAGCAGCATGCCCAGCCCGACCGCGGCGGACAGCGGCAGCGCGGCGGCGGCCCCGAGCAGCGCCAGCCGACGCAGCGGACAGGTCGACACCGGCGACCAGAACACGGCGATCATCGCGAAGACGCAGCAGGCGACGGCGACGATGCTGGCCCCGCCGTGCACCAGGTCGGTCGCGGTGACCGGGTGGTGCGGCGGCAGTGGGCAGCCGTCCCGGCAGGAGACGGTCGCCGAGACCGTCGTCGCGCCGGCCGCCGCGACCAGCAGCCAGGCGGCGGCGCGGACCGGGCGCAGCGCCCCGGCGAGCAGCAGCAGGCTCACCGCCAGGGCGAGCAGTCCCGACTGGTACGCCAGTACGTAGCCGCCCTCGCCGACTCCGGACTCGCTGACGTACCCGCGCAGTCCCGGACCGGGGCCGGCGACCACCGCGACCGTCACGGTCACCGCTCCGCCGACCGCGCCGACCGCCGCCCCGACCGCCCACCACCTGGTACGCCTCACCTGCTTACGGTGTCACGTGGTCACGGCTCACGTGGCTGCGGATGCGTCGGTGGTGCCGGTGGTGCCGGCCGGTGGTGCCGGACCGGTCGGATCACTGCCCCCGGCCGCAGCAGCGCCACCAGCCGCGCCTGGACGTGTCGGGTGACGCCGTCCCGGCCGTCGGAGGATATTTTCGAGGGCCGGCTGGTCACCGAGCCGGCGCGGGTGACCGGGCTCGATCGGGCGTGGCACACTGTCAACGCGCTCGCCCTGAACGCGGCCCAGTCCCGGGATCTGACGGCAACCTGCACATTGAGCAGGTGTCGGTGCATCCGGCAGCCGCCGGTCAGGGCATCGGCCGGCGGCTCATCGAGCACCTTGCCGGGGTCGCGGCTGCGCGCGGTGTGCCGGCACTGACCCTGACCACCTTCGCCGAGGTGCCGTGGAACGCCCCGTACTACCGGCGGCGGTGCGCCTTCCGCGCCCTCGCCGCCGACGAGCTGACCCCCGGCCTGCGGGCGGTACGCGACCGGGAAGCCGCCCACGGCCTGGACCGCTGGCCGAGGGTCGCCATGCGCCGCGACCTGTGACCGGCGCCGGCCCACCCGTTGCCACCGCCCGTGGCATCCGCGTCGGCGGGCTCAGCGCACAGGCCGGCGGGCAGATCCTCGGTCAACCGACTGCGGGTACGGGCGCCGACGAGCGGGACGATGTCGCCGCCCTGAGCTGCCACCCATGCGATCGCCAGCTGAGCCACGGTGCAACCCTTCTCCTCGGCCACCCGCCGCAGCGCCTCCACTAGGGCGACGTTGTGTTCGACGTTGTCGCCCGAGAACCGTGGCATCCGGCCGCGGTGGTCACCCGGTCGCGCTTGGGTGTTCTGCCAGTGACCCGGGATCAGGCCTCGGCTCAGGACGCCGTACGCGGTCATTCCGACGCCCAGTTCCCGCAGCGTCGGCAGCACGTCGGCCTCCACCCCACGCGAGATCAGCGAGTACTCGATCTGCAGGTCGGCGACCGGGTACACGGCGTGCGCCCGGCGGATCGTCTCAGCGCCCACCTCGGACAGTCCCACGTGCCGCACGTACCCGGCTTCAATCATCTCTTTGATCGCGCCCACCGTCTCCTCGATCGGCACGTGCGGGTCCAGTCGTGCCGGCCGGTAGATGTCGACGTAGTCGACGCCCAGCCGGGTCATCGAGTGGATCAGGAAGTTCTTCACCGCCGCCGGCCGGCTGTCCTGCCCGAGGAAACCGCCGCCCGGCGCGAGCAGCGCCCCGAACTTGACACTCAGCACGTAGCTGTCCCTCGGCAGACCGCGTAGCGCCTCAGCCAGCAGCATCTCGTTGTGCCCCGTGCCGTAGTGGTCGCCGGTGTCGATCAGCGTCAGCCCCGCGTCCAGCGCCGCATGCACGGTCGCGACGCTCTCGGCACGGTCGGAGACGCCGTAGACGCCGCTGGTCATCCCCATCGCACCCAGACCGAGCGCGCCGACGGCCGGACCAGTCGTTCCCAAGGTTCGTTTCTGCATGTGCCCACCTTGCTTTCCACGAGCGGACGGCCGGTAGCGGAGCGTTTATCGTGGGAGCGCCGCTCCCTGTCTCGTCCCTCGCGCGTGGGGCAACCGCAGAGGAGCATGGAGATCATGCAGCGTGAGCAGGTCGCCGACTTCCTGCGCCGCCGCCGCGAGGCAATCCGCCCCGCCGAGGTGGGCATCGCCGTCGGCCCGCGCCGCCGCATCGCGGGCCTGCGGCGCGAGGAGGTCGCGATGCTGGCCGGCATGTCGGTGGACTACGTCGTACGCCTCGAGCAGGGCCGCAGCAGCCAGCCCTCCACGCAACTGCTCGGCGCCCTGGCCCGCGCCCTGCGCCTGTCCGACGACGAACGCGACCACCTGTTCCACCTGGCCGGCCACCAGCCCCCGCCCGCCGACGGCGTGGCCCGTCTCGCCCGCGCCGGCCTGGTCCGCATGCTGGACCTGCTGGGCGACACGGCGGCGATGGTCGTGTCCGACCTGGGGGAGGTGCTGGCGCAGAACGCGACCGCCAAGCTGCTGACCGGCGACCACACCGGGTTCACCGGTGTACGGCGGTATCTCGCCTATCGCTGGTTTGCCGAACCCGACTCCCGCCCGGTCCACCCGCCTGCGGAGCAGGAGCGCCATTCCCGCCAGCTGGTGGCCGACCTGCGTGCCGTCGCGGGCCGACGCTGCGACGATCCGACGGTGACCGGCCTGATCGCCCGGTTGCAGGCAGCAAGCTCCGAGTTCCGCCGGCTGTGGGCCGAGCACGAGGTCGGCACCCGGCGGGCGGATCGCAAGACGTTCGTGCACCCCCGCGTCGGGCCGATCGTGCTTGACTGCGAGACGCTGGTGACCCCGGACCTGGGCCAGGAGCTGGTGGTGTTGACGCCGGCCGACACCGAGTCCCGCGAGCGCCTCGACCTACTGCGCGTGCTGGGCGTCGAAGAGTTCCCGGTCAGCTGACCGGCCGGGTCGCCACCGCAGGCGGGCGACTTCGAGATCCTTCTTATCCCTCAGTCCACGTACGGCACGGCGTCGAGGAGGTCAGGATACGGCGCCTGGCTGGGCCGAGGGCGTGAGCTGAAAGCCTGCCGGTTGGCGCTCGGTCGTGGCGGCCAGTTCGGCGACCGTGGCGGCCGGGGTGGGGATCAGCGGGGTGGTGGCCAGCCAGGCGTAGATTTCCGGCAGGCTCAAACCCGTTGGGACCGCCCCGGTGAAGGCCTCGAAGTACAGCGGGGTGTTGGGGCCGATGCGCCAGCTCTCGGCTAGGCCGCCGACGTCGACGGTGTCGAAGCCGAAGTTGTCGATCAGCTCGGTGACCTGCGCTTTGGCGGCGGGGTCATCGCCGGTGACGGGCAGGGCGGTGCGGTCCGGGGCGTCGGCCGGGCGGGCAAGTTCGCGCAGCAGCCTGCCGTTGACGTCGTGGAACGCCTTGACCACCGATGAGCCGGACAGGAACCGTTGCACGAGTTCGCTGGAGGTGAGTTCGTCGGCGTCGAGCTCCGGGCGCGCCCAGCTCGTCACGGCCGGTGCGTAGTTCATGGTGTCGATCACCGTCTTGCCGGCGAGCGCCTCCTGTGGCAGTTGCTCGTAGTTGGCCAGCGGGATGGTCGCGACCACGAGGTCGCCTGCCTGCGCCGCCTCGCCCGCGCGAGTTGCTGATCACCACGTGCCAACCGGCGCCGACCGCGCTGCGGGCGATGGCGGAGCCAGGGTGATGGACCTGCTCATCGCGGCAACCGCGCACGCCCATGACGCCGCCGTCTACACCCGCAACGCCGACGATCTCGCAGGGCTCGAAGACCTCATCACCATCCACACGATCTGACTCGAACGCGGCCACCAGCCCGTAGGTGTTCCGATCAGGATCAGCAAGTGTGGCCGGAGGTGCCGTACGTGCGATTCTCCGCCACCGCTGCCCGCCCATCGTCAAAATCGAACAGGCGATCGAGGTGGTAGTGCAGCACTGCGGTGGCCTCTTCCGGGGTGCGTTGGCCGACCAGGAGACTGGTGCCGAGACCATTGGCCAGGGCGATCAGCCGGCTCGCTTCGAGGGCGGGGTCCGCGTCGGGGGCCAGGAGGCCGGTGGTGCGCGCGCGGGTCAGGGTGTCGGCGAGTTGTTGCTCCAAGCGGTCGACGCCCCGGATGAATGGTTGTTCGGCGACCTGCGGGTCGGTCATCGCCAGGACGGCGTAGGACGTGCCGACCAGGTGGAAGACGCGGCTGGGTTCGTCGGTCGGCAGGGCTTCGAGTAGGAACGCTTCGACGACCGCTCGTGGCGGTGGCGGGTCGGGTAGCCCGGCCAGGCGCTGCGCCCAACGGTGGTGGCTCTGCCGTTCCAGGTGTCGCAGGGCGCCGATCAACAGGTGTTCCTTGTTCTGAAAGTAGTACTGCACGAGTCGGAGTGACACGCCTGCCTCGGCGGCGACCGAGCGCATGGTCACGGCGTGCAGGCCTTCCCGGCCGGCGATCCGGACGAGGGCGTCGGCGATCTGTGCCCGCCGCACGGCGCGGTCGGTGGTCCTGGGCACCGCGGTCCCTCTCGTTGTGTTTGGTCTGGCTACCCTGTGCTGACCTTTCGCTTGATACGGTTGTATCACTACGGGAGTGGCATGGCGCAGAACGGGGTTGCCGGTGACGCCGGTGCCGGCCGCAGCGGGCTAGCAGCGAGGACCGTGCTGGCGGTGGCGTGTGTCGCGCAGTTCATGGTGGTGCTCGACATCTCGGTGGTGAACGTCGCGTTGCCGTCGATCCGCGACGCGCTGCGGTTCGACGAAACCAGCCAGCAGTGGGTGGTCAACGCCTACGCGTTGACGTTCGCCGGGTTCCTGCTGCTCGGCGGACGGCTGGCCGACTCGTTCGGGCGCCGTCGCATCTTCCTGGCCGGGCTGGTGCTGTTCGCCGGAGCGAGTCTCGTCGGGGGCCTGACCGGCTCGGCGACGCTGCTGGTCGCCGCCCGTGCCGCGCAAGGGCTGGGAGCCGCCGTGCTGGCACCGGCGACACTGACGATTCTGACCGCGACCTTCCCCGAAGGGCGGGTGCGGACGCGGGCGTTGGCGATTTGGACCGCCGTCGGCGTCGCCGGAGGTACGGCGGGCAACCTCGCCGGCGGCGCGCTGACGGAGTACCTGACGTGGCGGTCGACGTTGTTGATCAACGTGCCGATCGGGGCGGTGGTGGCCGTCCTGACGGTGCGTCATGTGGTCGCCGACCGCACCGACGCCGCACGTCCAAGACTGGACGTGACCGGGGCGGTGCTGGCCACGGCGGGGTTGGGAGGGCTGGCGTTCGGAATCGCCGAGGCGGCGGACGTCGGGTGGTCCTCGCGGTCGGCGGTTGCCGGCCTGGCGATCGGCTCGGTGCTGTTGGCGGCGTTCGTGGCGGTCGAGGCGCGGTGGGCGGCGTCGCCGTTGATCCCGTTGCGGTTGTTCACTGTTCGCTCGGTGTCGGTGGGCAACGTGGCCATGCTGTTGGCGGGGGCGTGCCTCAACCCGATGTGGTTCTTCCTCACGCTGTCCATGCAGAACGCGCTCGCCTACAGCCCGGTGCAGACCGGGCTGGCGTTCCTGCCGCACACGGTGGTGACGGTCGTGGTGGGTGCTCTCACGACGCCGTGGCTGATGCGTCACGCCGACGGGCGGATCCTGATCGCGGTGGGGTCGTCGCTGGCGGCAGCGGGGTTCTGGTGGCAGTCACACCTGACGGTGCAGAGCAGCTACCTCGCGGGGATCCTCGGCCCAGCCGTCGTGTTCAGCATCGGCAGTGGACTGCTGAACACTCCGATCACCACTGCGGTCACCTCGGGTGTGCCGACGCCGGACGCAGGTGCGGCGTCCGGATTGATGAACACCACCAAACAGGTCGGCGGTGCGCTGGGGCTGGCGGCTCTGGTCACTGTCGCGGCCGGGCCCGGCACCGGCCCAGCCGCTCAGCTCGACGCCTACAACCGCGCGTTCTCCACGATCGCCATGATCATGGTTGCCGTGGCGGTCGTGGCACTGGCGTTGCCCGCCCAACGCGATAGCCAATGACCTCCGGCCTGCCTTCCGCAGCGGCGGTTCAGCAGCCGACCGCCATGATGCTCGGCTCCGGGATCGACGTCACCGCAGATCGAGCCGCATGAGCACCCGAGGGAACCCGGCGAGTACCGAGGTGGTGTCGGCTGCCTTCACGAAGCCGGCGTGCTCGAAGACCGCGCGGGTACCGACATAGGCCATCGTGCGGTCCACCTTTTCGCCACTGTTGTCGACGGGGTAACCCTCAATCGCCGGTGCGCCGCGCTCGCGGGCAAAGCCGACGGCACCGGCGAGCAGGTGGTGCACGATACCCTGCTTGCGGTGGCCCGGCCGTACCCGAAAACACCACACGCTCCACACATCGAGATCGTCGAGGTGCGGGATTCGCCTGTTGCGGGCAAAGCTCGTGTCGGCTCGCGGGTGCACCGCCGCCCAGCCGACCACCTCGTCGCCGTCGTAGGCGAGGACTCCGGGAGGGGGATCGAGACCGACGAGTCCGCGTACCCGCTCACCGCGTATCGGTCCGCGCAGCTGCAGGTTCTCCTTCGAGCCGATGCTGTAGCTCAGGCACCAGCACACGTTCGCGTCCGGTCGCTTCGGGCCGACGACAGTCGCGACGTCCTCGAACACCGTCGCCGGGCGTACTTCGATCGTCATGACGCCTACCCTGCCACCGTCCACCGACACACGGCGGTCAGCTGCGGCGCGGTGCCGCTCGGCGGTGCGGCTGCGGCACCGGCGGCACCGGGAGGCCGGCGGCCCCCAGCGCCTCCCGCTGACCGCGCGCGGCGAGCCGGTCGGCGCGTTCGTTCTCCACGTGGCCGGCGTGGCCCTTCACCCAGTGCCAGTCGACCTCGTGGTGACGGGCGACGGCGGCGTCGAGTTCCCGCCACAGGTCCTCGTTCTTGACCGGCTCGCCGGCTTTCGTACGCCAGCCGTTGCGTTTCCAGTTCGCCATCCACGACATGACGCCGTTGCGGACGTACGTGCTGTCGGTGTAGAGGTCGACGGTGGACGCCCGGGTCAGCGCGGCCAGCGCCCGGATCGGGGCGGTGAGCTCCATCCGGTTGTTCGTCGTCGCGCCGGCCTCACCGCCGCACAACTCCTTCTCGGCCTCGCCGTAGCGCAGCAGCGCACCCCAACCGCCCGGCCCCGGATTGCCGCTGCACGCGCCGTCGGTCCAGATCTGCACCCGTGTCGTCCTCAGCCCCGCCACCCGGACAACCTACTGGCGGGTGCGAGGCGGTCAGGCGCCGGGCAGTCGGGTGGCCCGGCCCGGCGCGGCGATCCGCAGATCGGCTTCGATCTTGGCGGCGGTGGCCAGCAGGTGCGGCAGCAGTTCGCGGCGGATCGACTCGACGGTGTTGCGGCTGGCGTGCACCGAGATGTTCACCGCGGCGACCACGGTGCCGGCCCGGTCCCGGATCGGTGCCGCCACCGACCGCAGGCCCTCCTCCAACTCCTGGTCGACGATGGCGTACCCCTGGGCGCGGACCCGGTTCAGCTCCGCCCGCAACGCCGCCATGGTGTGGACGGTACGGCCGGTGAGCCGGTCCAGCCGGCTGCGCTCCAGTCGGGCGACCGCCTCATCTTCGGGCAGGTGCGCCAGCAGCACCCGGCCGACCGAGGTGGCGTACGCCGGGAACCGCGTCCCGACGTTGATCGACACCGTCATGATCCGCGAGGTCGGCACCCGGGAGACGTAGACGATCGAGTCGCCGTCCAGCACGCACACCGACGACGACTCGTGCACCTGGGCGACCAGCCGTTCCAGGTGCGGTTCGGCCACCTCGGGCAGCGAGATGCTGGACAGGTAGGCGTAGCCCAGCTCCAGCACCCGGGGGGTGAGCGAGAACATCCGCCCGTCGGTGCGGACGTAGCCGAGGTCGACCAGGGTGAGCAGGAACCGGCGGGCGGCGGCGCGGGTCAGGTCGCAGATCCGGGCCACCTCGCTGAGTGTCAACTCAGGATGCTGGGCGTCGAAGGCGCGGATCACGGCCAGGCCACGCTCCAACGACTGCACGAAATGAGCTTCCCGCCCGTGCTCGCTCATAATTCTCCTGTGGTGATGGTCGCCGAACCCTAACCGGATTCCACGGTGCCCGGATCCGCCGATGATCTTGTTCCGCTGTCGGGGATCCGACCATCCGGTCCCAGGTTCTCGGCCAGCTCCCGCTGTGCCACCGCGTACGCGCTGTTCGCGGCCGGCACGCCCGCGTAGACCGCCGTGTGCAGCAGCACCTCGTTGATCTCCTGCGCGGTCAACCCGTTGCGCAGCGCCGCCCGCACGTGCATCGCCAGCTCGTCGGTGCAGTGCAGGGCGGTCAGTACGGCGAGCGTGACGCAGCTGCGGGTCCGCCGGTCCAGCCCGTCGCGGGTCCAGACGCTGCCCCATGCGTACCGGGTGATGAAGTCCTGGAAGTCGGCGGTGAACTCGGTCGTGTTGGCCACCGCCCGGTCCACGTGCGCGTCGCCGAGAACCGCCCGGCGTACCGCCATCCCGGCGTCATACCTCGGATCCGACGACGACGGTACGGCCCGAGGGCCGGGCGACGGGGTCGTGGCGTCAACCGGCGGATCGGTCGGCATCGCCGGTCACCTCCTGTCCAGTGAGATGCGTCAGGATCAGCTCGGACACCTGCTCAGCCTGCTCGACGCTGGCCAGATGGGCAGCGTCGGCGACGATCCGCAAAGTGGCGTCGGGAATGCCGGCGACGATCGTCTCGCTGTGCGACGGCGGGGTGGCCGGGTCGTCGGCGCCGGCGATCACCAGGGTCGGCGCGGCGATCCTCGGCAGCAGCCCGGTCAGGTCCATCTGTCCGATAGCGACGCAGCAGCCGGCGTACCCCTCGGCCGGGGTGGCCGCGATCATCTCGCGGGCGGCGGCGAAGACGTCGGGTCGCCGTACGGCGAACCCGGGGGTGAACCAGCGGACCGCCACCGTGTCGGCCACCGCTCCGGTGCCTTCGGCCCGCACCGTGGCCGCCCGGTCGGCCCACGCCTGCGCCGGGCCGAGCAGCGCCGAGGTGCAGCAGAGCACCAGCCGGTCGACCCGGGCACCGGCGTGTCCGGCCAGCCACATTCCGGTCATCCCGCCGAGGGACACCCCGGCCACGTGGACCCGGTCCAGCTCCAGACGGTCCAGCAGGGCGAGCACGTCGGCCCCGAGATCGTCCAGACTGTACGGACCGGGCGGTACCGGGGAGCGGCCGTGCCCCCGGGTGTCGTAGCGCAGCACCCGCAGCCCGGCACCGGTGAGCACCGGCACCTGCGGATCCCACATCGCTCTTGTGCTGCCCAGCGAGTTGGCCAGCAGCACCACCGGCGCACCGTCGGGTCCGACGATCTCGTGGTCGACCGCCACCGGGTGGCTGTCGGTGGTCATCAGCGGTCCTCCTGCGTCGGTCGGCTGTGGTGGTCGCGCAGCGCCCGGTCGATCAGCTCGCCGTACGCGCCGAGGTAGCCGGCGGGGTCGAGCAGCTCGTCCAGCTGTGCCCGGCTGAGTACCGTGCTGACCTGCGGGTCGGCGGCCAGCCGTTCGGCCAGCCCGGCGGCGGGCCCGCCGCCGGTGACCGCCGCCTTGACGATCTCGTTGGCCCGGTGCCGGCCGAGCTGCCCGGCCAGTGCCCCGCTGACCCGTTCGGCGAGCAGCGCCCCGCCGGTCAGGTCGAGGTTGGCCCGCATCCGTACGGCGTCCACCCGCAGCCCTTCCAGGCAGGTACGCAGCCAGTAGGCGGCCGAGCCGACCGACTCCAGCAGGTTGCGCAGCGCCCGCCACTCGGCGTGCCAGCCGCCGGCCGCCCGTTGGTGCTCCTGGGTCATCGCGGCCAGCAGGGTGGCGACCAGGCCGGGGACCTGGCCGGCGCAGGCGACGGCGGTGACGGCCGCGACCGGGTTGCGTTTGTGCGGCAGGGTCGACGACCCGCCGGAGCGTTCCTCGGCTAGCTCGGCGACCTCGGTCTGGGCGTGCAGCGTGACGTCGCGGGCGATCTTGCTGATGCTGCCGGCGGTGCCGCCGAGCACGCCGGCCAGGTCGGCCAGCCGGCTCCGGTCGGTGTGCCAGGGCAGCTGCGGGGCGGCCAGGTCGAGCTCGGCGGCGAGCCGGTCGACCAGGGCCGGGCCGTCGGCGCCGAACGCGGCGAGGGTGCCGGCGGCACCACCGAGCTGAACGGCGGGGACCTCGTCCCGGGCAGTGCCCAGCCGGCGGACGGCGGTGTCCAGCGCGGTCAGCCAGCCGGCGGCGACCAGTCCGAAGGTGGTCGGCAGCGCCTGCTGCAGCAGGGTCCGGGCGGGCAGCAGGGTGTCCCGGTGCGTCTCGGCCAGCCGGGCGGCGGCCGAGGCGGCCCGCCGCACGTCGTCCAGCATCGGGCCCAGCGCCCGGCGGACCACCAGCATGGCGGCCGTGTCCAGGATGTCCTGGCTGGTGGCCCCGGCGTGCACGTACCGGGCGGTGTCCGGCCCGACGGCGGCGCGTAACGCGGCGACCAGCGGCACCACCGGGTTGCCGGCGCTGGTCGCACCCGCGCCGATCGCCGCCGGGTCGAACCGGTGGTCGCGGGCGGTGGCGGTGATCGCCTCGGCGGCGGCTGCCGGCACCGACCCGCAGGACGCCTGGGCGCGGGCCAGCGCCGCCTCGGCGTCGAGCATGGCGTGCAGCCAGGCCCGGTCGTCAACGGCGGCCCGGACTTCGCCGGCGGCGAGCAGCGAATCGAACAGACCGACCGGCGAGGGTACGTCGACCGGCACCTCGTCACCGACGACCCGCCGACCGTCGGCGTGCTGGTCGTCGACGGCGGACCCCGGGTCAGACGGCGAAGAAGACGGTTTCATGCTCGCCCTGCAGCCGGATGTCGAACCGGTAGCCGTCCGGCTCGGCGGTCGCGATCAACGTGCCGCGTCGGGCCGGCGGCAGGCCGGCCAGCACCGGGTCGGCGGCATTTGCGTCGACCTCGTCCGGGAAGTAGATCCGGGTGACGACGCGGTGCAGCAGCCCACGGGCGAACACCGACACGGCGATGTGCGGGGCCTGCGGTCGCCCGTCCGGGCCGGGCACCGGCCCCGGCTTGCGGGTGCGTACCGCCCACCCGCCGGTATTGTCGGTGGGGCAGCGGCCGAAGCCGCGGAACCCGGCCACCGCGCCGCGCGGATCGTCCGGGTGGTCGAACCGGCCCTGCGGATCGGCCTGCCAGGTCTCGATCAGACCGTCCGGCACCGGGTCGCCGGCGCCGTCGAAGAGCCGACCGCGCAGCCAGATGGCCGCCGGATCGGTCTCGTCGACCACGAACGGCCCGTCCGGCCAGGGCAGGCCGATCCCCAGGTACGGCCCGACGGTCTGCGCCGGGGTCAGCCCGGTCTGCTGGTCCCAGTCCGCCGCGGTCACGCTGGTGGTCACGATTCCTCCATCGGGGTCGCCTCGGTGCCGCGCAGCACTATGTCGAACCGGAAGCCGAGCGCCCACTCCTCGACCGTGTTGGCCAGGTCGAAGCTGGCGATCAGCCGTTGCCGGGCGGCCGGGTCGGGGATCGAGTTGAAGACCGGGTCGTAGGCGAACAGCGGGTCGTCGGGGAAGTACATCTGGGTCACCAGCCGCTGGGTGAAGGCCCGGCCGAACAACGAGAAGTGGATGTGCGCCGGCCGCCACGCGTTGAAGTGGTTGCGCCACGGGTAGGCGCCGGGCTTGATGGTGACGAACCGGTAGCGGCCCATCGAGTCGGTCATCGCCCGGCCGACGCCGGTGAAGTGCGGATCGAGCGGTACGTCGTGCTGGTCGAGCTTGTGCAGGTAGCGCCCGCCGGCATTGGCCTGCCAGACCTCCACCAGGGTGTCCGGCACCGGCCGGCCGTCGCTGTCGCGGACCTGGCCGTGCACGACGATCCGCTGCCCCTGGGCTTCGCCGTCGCCGCTGCGGCTCAGGTCCGCGTCGGCTGCGGTGACCCGGCCCTCGCCGAGCAGCGGGCCGGTGATCTCGGTGAGCGTCTGCGGGAGCAGCACCGGCGACTCGGCCGGGGCGCGCAGCACCGTGGACTTGTAGTCGGGGGAGAGCAGCGGCGGATGCACGGCGGTGTCGTCGCGCCGGTAGCGCGGCAGGAGCAGCCCGCCGGGGCGGTCGGCCTGTACGGGCGTGGTGTCGGGCATGGCGGTGCCTCCTTGGATCAGCTCTACCCGCCGGGGTCAGGGGTTCAGCAGCTGGCGCAGGGCGGCCAGCTCCTGCGGGGTGGGTTCGTCGGTGGTCGTCAGGTCGGTGGCGATCTTCAGCGGCCAGCCGGTGGCCGCCACGGCCTGCTCGACACCCACTCCGGGGTGCAGCTGGGTGAGGGTCAGCTCGCAGGTGTCCGGATCCGGGCGCAGCATGCCGAGGTCGGTGATGACCAGGGTGGGACCCCGGCCACGCAGGCCGAGGCGTTGCCGGTCGCCGGGGCCTGCGCCGAAGCCGACCGAGGTGACGAAGTCGACCCGGTCGACGAACGTGCGCCGGCTCTGCGGCACGATGACGATCACTTCGCCGCACGAGGCGGCGATCTCCGGGGCGCCGCCCGCGCCGGGCAGCCGTACCTTCGGGTCGGTGTAGTCGGTGCCGATCACCGTGGTGTTGATGTTGGCGTACCGGTCGATCTGCGCGGCGCCGAGGAAGCCGACGTCGATCCGGCCGGGCTGCAGCCAGTAGTTGAAGATCTCCGGCACCGAGACGACGGCGTCGGCGGTCTCGGCGAGTACCCCGTCACCGATGGACAGCGGCAGCCGGCCGGGCTTCGCGCCGATGGTGCCGGACTCGTAGACCAGCACCAGGTTGGGGGAGTGGGTTTGCCGGGCCAGGTTGGCCGCGGTGCTGGGCCGGCCGATGCCGACGAAGCAGCGGGCGTCGTCGCGCAGCGCCCGGGCGGCGGCGACGGTCATCATCTCGTCGCGGGTGAACCTGTCGACGGCCGGTTGCTCGTTCACTCGGCACCACCGTACGTCGCGTCGCTCCCCGCCGTGGCCAGGACGTGTTCGTCGAGCCAGCGGGTGAAGGTGTCCCGGTCCCGGCTGATCTCGTCCCACTGCTGGTAGTAGTCGTTGGCCCGGTCGCTGTAGTCCATCGCGTACGACGGGTACGCCCCGCCGGGCACCTCGGCGACCCGGGTGACCGCCCAGCCGGGCAGCACCACCGCGCCGGGCCGGGGGGTCAGCTCGTCGACGGTCTCCTCGACGGTGACCAGCGACCGTGCGGACGCCAGCACGACCTCCTTGTGCACGCCGGTGATGCCCCAGATCTGCACGTTGCCGTGCCGGTCGGCGCGCTGTGCGTGCACGATGCCGACGTCGGGGTTGAGCGCCGGTACGGCGGTGAGCACCTCGCCGGTGAACGGACAGGTGATCGGCGCGATGGTCGGGGTGCGGTCGACGAGGTCGGTGCCGACGTACCCGCGGAGTACGGCGAACGGCAGGCCAGCGGCGCCGGCGACGTACCGGTTGGCCATCCCGGCGTGGCTGTGCTCCTCGATCTCCAGCGGACGGGGCCAGCCGCGCTGCACCGCGTCGCGGAACCGGTGCAGCGAACCGACCCCGGGGTTGCCGGCCCAGCTGAAGATTAGCTTCTTGGCGCAGCCGGCGCCGATCAGCTGGTCGTAGACGACGTCCGGGGTCATCCGGATCAGCGTGAGGTCGCGTCGGCCCTGCCGGATGATCTCCTGTCCGGCCGCGGTCGGGATCAGGTGGGTGAATCCCTCCAGGGCGACGCTGTCGCCGTCGTGGACAAGGTCGGCGACAGCATCAGCCAGCGAGGAAATTTCAGCCATACATCATTCCCGGTGCGTGTGATGAACAAAAGTTCGCTAAGCGAACGGTACGGCCGGGGTTGCCGGCCTGTCAACGCGGCTGCTCCAGTCCAGCGGCAGCCCCACGTAGTTCTCCGCCAGGGTGGTCGCCGCCGCGGTGGAGGTCGACACGTACTCCAACTGGGCCACCTGGAGCCGGTGACTGAACTCGTCGGCGTCGGTGGGCCGGTGCAGCAGCCCGGTCATCCAGGAGGAGAAGTGCTGGACCCGCCAGATCCGGCGCAGGCACCGGGCCGAGTACTCGTCCAGCCCGGTCCCGCGTCCCTGACGGAACCAGGTGGTCAGCGCCTCGGCCAGGAAGCGGACGTCGGCGACCGCCAGGTTCAGCCCTTTCGCGCCGGTCGGCGGCACGATGTGCGCCGCGTCGCCGGCCAGGAACAGCTGGCCGTAGCGCATCGGTTCGGTAACGAAGCTTCGCATCGGGGTCACCCCCTGTTCCAGGATCGGGCCCTCCTCCAAGGTGAAACCGTCGTTGGTCGCCAGCCGGGTGTGCAGCTCGTCCCAGATCCGCGCGGTCGGCCAGTCGCTCAGCTCGGTCCCGTTGGGCACCTGCAGGTAGAGCCGGGTCACCTCAGGGCTGCGCATGCTGTGCAGGGCGAACCCGCGCTCGTGCTGGGCGTAGATCAGCTCGTGTGCCGAGGGGGCGGCCTGGGCCAGCACGCCGAGCCAGCTGAACGGGTACGTGTGCTCGACGGTGCGCCGGGCCGAGGCGGGGATGCTGTCTCGGGAGACGCCGTGGAAACCGTCACATCCGGCGACCATCAGGCAGTTCAGTTCGCGTATCGTGCCCTCGTGCGCGAACCGAATGACCGGGGCATCGCTGTCGATCCCGGCCAGCTCGACATCGGAGACGTCGAACAGGATCTCGCCGCCGGCTGCCAGCCGGGCGGCGATCAGGTCCTTCACGACCTCCTGCTGGCCGTAGACGGTGATCCCTCGGCCGCTGGTCAGCGCGGCCAGGTCGATCCGTCGGCTGACGCCTTCGAAGCGCAGCTCAAGGCCGGTGTGCACGAGTCCTTCGCGGCGCATCCGGGTGCCGACGCCGGTGTCGGCGAGCAGTTGCGCCGTGTCGTGTTCGAGCACCCCGGCCCGGACCCTGCTCTCCACGTACGCCCGCCCGCGGGTCTCCAGCACGACCGAGTCGATACCCTCGAGATGCAGCAGGTGGGCGAGCATCAAGCCAGCTGGTCCCGCTCCGATGATGCCAACCTGGGTTCGCACGACGCTCCCTCCACCTGCCGGATTGGCAGGAATCTTCCGATATGTGACATTGACGCGAGCCCTCGCTGGGCCGTACGTTCATCATAAGAACCACCGTTCGGTCAGCGAACGCCCCTGACTGACCCAACTCGATCCCATCCCCTGGAGGTCCCATGCGACGGCCCCTCGTCGCCTTCACCCTGGCTACCGCGCTGCTGGTCACCGCCGCCTGTGGTTCCGACTCGTCCACCGACGAGGGCGGCGGCACCGACGACGTCACCGACGTCACCGTCGGCATCATTCCGATCGTTGACGTCGCGCCGATCTACCTCGGTGAGGAGAAAGGCTTCTTCGCCAAGCGCGGCATCAACCTGACCATGGAGAGCGGTCAAGGTGGTGCCGCGATCGTCCCCGGCGTGGTCAGCGAGCAGTTCCAGTTCGGCTTCAGCAACGTGACCTCCCTGCTCACCGCGCAGACCCGTGACGTGCCGGTGCAGATCGTCGCCAACGGCGTGGCCTCGACCGGAAACCCCGAGGCCGACTTCGGCGGCGTGGTGGTCCGCGAGGACAGCCCGATCCAGACCGCCGCCGAACTGGCCGGCAAGAAGGTCGCGGTGAACACGCTGAAGAACATCGGCGACACCAGCGTCCGCGAGTCGGTGCGCAAGGCCGGCGGCAACCCGGACGACATCGAGTTCGTCGAGATGGCCTTCCCGCAGATGCCGGCCGCCGTCGCCAACGGCGACGTCGACGCCGCCTGGATGGTCGAGCCGTCGCTCGCCATCGCCAAGGACGCCGGTGGCCGGGTCGTCGCCTGGAACTTCGTCGACACCGCCCCGAACCTGACCGTCGCGGTCTACTTCACCAGCACCAAGCTCGCCCAGGAGAACCCCGAGCTGGTCGAGAACTTCCAGGAGGCGATGGCCGAGTCGCTGTCCTACGCCAACGCCCACCCCGACGAGGTGCGCACCGTGCTGCGCAGCTACACCGACATCGACCAGGCGATCCTGGACGCGATGACGCTGCCGATGTGGCCGGCCGAGATCAACCGGGCGTCGATCGAGCGGGTGGCCGAACTCGGACTCGCCGACAGTGTCTTCGATGCCGAGCCCGACCTGGACGCGCTGCTGCCGTGACAGCGGTCGACAACGCCCCGGTCGGGGCCGGCGGAGCCGGCCCCGACCGGGGCACGTCAGCAGCAGCCCGCCGGGCCGCACCGAGCCGGCGCCGTCGGCCGCCGACGGCGCTGTTCGGCGTCGCCGGCCTGGCCGGTCTGCTGGTCCTGGTGCAGGTCCTCCCGTCGACCCCGCTCGTCTCGGCGCGCTACCTGCCGCCGGCCACCGAGATCCTCGCCGCCCTGGTCGAGCTGCTCGGCGACGGTGCCTTCTGGTCGGCGCTCGGTGACACGCTGACCGGCTGGGCGATCGGCCTGGCCATCGCGGTCAGCGCCGGCATCGTCCTCGGCGTGCTGATCGGTTCGGTGCCGGCGCTGCGCGCGGTCACCGCCTCGACGATCGAGTTCCTGCGGCCGATCCCGTCGGTCGCGCTGATCCCGCTCGCCGTGCTGCTCTACGGTACCGGCCTCGAATCGACCCTGCTCCTGGTCGTCTACGCGGCGTTCTGGCAGGTGCTGGTCCAGGTCCTGTACGGCGTACAGGACGTCGATCCGGTCGCCGACGAGACCGCCCGCAGCTACGGCCTCGGCCGCTGGGCCCGGATTCGCCACGTCATCTGGCCGACCTCGTTGCCGTACGTGATGACGGGCGTGCGGCTCGCCGCCGCGGTCGCCCTGGTGCTGGCGATCACCGCAGAGCTGGTCATCGGCGCACCCGGGCTGGGCAACCGGATCGCCGTCGCGCAGACCTCCGGCGCCGTCGACCTGATGTACGCCCTGGTGGTGGTCACCGGACTGCTCGGCGTCGGGATCAATCTGATCGCCCGGGCGGTCGAGCGGCGGGCACTGTCCTGGCACCAGTCGATGCGCGGCGAGGTGATCGTGTGAGTGTGACCGGGGTGTTGAAGCGGGCCGGGCTGGTCGTCGCGCTGCCGGCCGTACTGTTCGCCGTCTGGTGGTTCAGCAGCGCGGGTAGCACCAGCTTCTACGCGCCGCCGCTGAGTAAGATCCTCGGCACCTTCGCCGAGACCTGGACCGTCGAGCGCCTACGTGCCGACGTGCTGCCCAGCCTGCTGCGGCTGGCCGCCGGTTACGCGGTGGCGGTGCTCGTCGGCGTCGCGCTGGGCGTACTGGTCGGCAGCATCCGCACCGTGCGGGCCACGCTGGAACCGGTACTTGAGTTCTTCCGGGCCATCCCGCCGCCGGTGCTGGTGCCGATCATCATGCTTTTCGCCGGCATCGAGAACACCATGAAGATCGTGGTGATCGCGGCCGGCTGCGTATGGCCGATCCTGCTCAACACCGTCGAGGGCGTGCGCGCCACCGACGAGGTGCTCTCCGACACGGCCCGCTCCTACGGCCTGACCGGTCCGGCCCGGCTGCGGCACCTGGTGCTGCCGGCGGCCAGCCCGCAGATCGCCGCCGGCATGCGCCAGGCTCTGTCGATCGGCATCATCCTGATGGTGATCAGCGAGATGTTCGCGGCCAGCAACGGTCTCGGGTTCACCATCGTGCAGTTCCAGCGCACCTTCGCGATCCCGCAGATGTGGACCGGCATCCTGCTGCTCGGTCTGCTCGGCTTCGCCCTGTCGGTGCTCTTCCGCTTCGTCGAGATGCGGGCGTTGGCCTGGTACCACGGCCTGCGCCAGGCGCAGCGCAGCTCTTGACCCGCTGCCCGGCTCGGCTGCCCGCGTGGCGGCGCCGGAAAGGATAGAGAGGTAACGAGCCCATGCTCGATGTCCAGGGCCTGCGCAAGGTCTACGACGGGCGGCAACGCCAGGTCGAGGCGGTGCGCGACCTCACCTTCACCATCGACGACGGTGACCTGGTCTGCCTGGTCGGCCCCTCCGGCTGCGGCAAGACCACCCTGCTCAAGTGCATGGCCGGGCTGCTGCCGGCAACCTCCGGCGAGGTCCGGCTGCGCGGCCGGCCGATCACCGGGCCGCCGCCCGGCATGGCGGTCGTCTTCCAGGAGTACGGGCGCAGCCTGTTCCCGTGGATGAGCGTGCGGGACAACGTCGAGCTGCCGCTGCGGCAGAAGCGCATCGCCCGGGGCAAGCGCCGGGAACTGGTCGACGAGGCGCTGGCCGCCGTCGGTCTGGCCGACACCCACAACGCCTACCCGTGGCAGCTGTCCGGTGGCATGCAGCAGCGGGTGGCAATCGCCCGCGCGGTCGCGTACCAGCCGGATGTGCTGTTGATGGACGAGCCGTTCGCGGCGGTCGACGCCCAGACCCGCGCGGACCTGGAGGACCTGATCCGCCAGCTGTGGCAGCGGCTCGGGGTGACCATCCTGTTCGTCACTCACGACATCGACGAGGCGGTCTACCTGGGGCAGCGGGTGCTGATCCTGTCCTCGTCGCCGACCGTGGTGCAGGAGAGCCTGCGGATCGACCTGCCGGACACCCGCGACCAACTGCACACCCGCGCCGAGCCGCGCTTCACCCAGCTGCGCGGGCACGTCTACGAGCAGATCCAGGCGGCCAAGCGGGGGCAGCGACCACCCGCCCAGGCCGGCCGGCCCTGACCCTTCCCGCCCTTCCGAGGAGGACCGAGATGCCCGTGGCCTATCTCGTCGCCGGAGTGCGCACGCCGTTCGGCCGCTACGCCGGGGCGCTCGCCCCGGTGCGTCCGGACGACCTGGCCGCCCACGTGATCCGCGAACTCGTCGCCCGGCACCCCTCGGTCGACTGGGACGCCGTCGACGACGTGGTGCTCGGCTGCGCCAACCAGGCCGGCGAGGACAACCGCAACGTGGCCCGGATGGCGGCGCTGCTGGCCGGCCTGCCGACCCGGACCAGCGGCACCACGGTGAACCGGCTCTGCGGTTCCGGGCTGGACGCGGTGGCGATCGCCGCCCGCTCGGTGGTCGCCGGCGAGGCGGACCTGGTCGTCGCCGGCGGGGTGGAGAGCATGAGCCGGGCGCCGTTCGTGCTGCCGAAGGCGGCCACGGCGTACGCGCGCACCGCGGAGATCCACGACACCACCATCGGCTGGCGGCTGGTCAACCCGCTGATGCGGGCCGGCTGGGGCACCGACTCGATGCCGGAGACAGCGGAGAACGTGGCCGCCGAGTACGGCGTGGACCGGGCCGCGCAGGACGCCTTCGCGCTGCGGTCCCAGCAGCGGGCCGCCCAGGCCCAGGCGAGCGGCCGGTTGGCGACCGAGATCGTGCCGATCGAGGTGCCGCAGGGCCGTAAGAGCACGCTGACCGTTTCGGTCGACGAACACCCCCGGCAGACGTCGCTGGAGAAGCTGGCCGCCCTGCCGACGCCGTTCCGCTCCGGCGGCACGGTGACCGCCGGCAACTCCTCCGGGGTCAACGATGGCGCGGTCGCGCTGCTGGTGGCCAGTGACGCGGCCGTCCGGCGGTGCGGTCTCACCCCGCTGGCCCGGGTGGCCGGCGCGGCCACCGCTGGCGTCGAGCCCCGGGTGATGGGCATCGGGCCGGTACCGGCCACCCGCCGGTTGCTCGGTCGACTGGGCGTCGATTTGTCCGAAGTGGACGTCGTGGAGCTCAACGAGGCGTTCGCCGCGCAGGCGGTGGCGGTGCTGCGGGAGCTGGGCCTGCCAACCGAGGCGGAGCACGTCAACCCGAACGGCGGGGCGATCGCCCTCGGGCACCCGCTCGGGGCCAGCGGGGCGCGGCTGGCGCTGACCGCCGCGCTGGAACTCGGGGTCCGCGACGCCGACCGGGCGCTGTGCACGATGTGCATCGGGGTCGGGCAGGGCATTTCGCTACTGCTCGAGTCGGCCAGCTGAGATAGTGCCGGTCTGCCGATCCGGTGGTCGGGTGTCGGGCCGGATTCGGGCAATGTCGTGAACCTGCCAACGGTGCACATTCCACCGTCGTGGCGTTAGCATGGGCCGGCGCCCGGTGCGGCCGGCTGGTGCCCGTGCCGACCCGCCCGTCACGCCAGGGCCGACGCGGACATCGCGAACGAGCTGGAGGCAGGATGGCGGAGCAGGCCAGTGGAGTCCCGGCCGGAGTAGACCTGAGCCGCCCCAGCGCCGCGCGGGTCTACGACTACTTCCTCGGCGGGGCCCACAACTTCGACGTGGACCGTCAACTCGCCGAGCAGATCGCCGCGATGACGCCGCACCTGGCGGAGACCATGCGGGCCGGCCGGGCGTTCCTGCGTCGGGCGGTCCGGACGCTGCTCGCCGACGGCGTCGACCAGTTCCTGGACATCGGCTCAGGAATTCCGACGGTGGGCAACGTTCACGAGGCGGCCCACGCGGTCAACCCGGCGGCCACCGTGGTCTACGTGGACATCGATCCGGTGGCCGTGGCACACAGTCGGAGCATTCTGGCTGAAGTCGGGCGGGCCGTGGTCCTGCAGGCCGATCTGCGTGCACCGGAGGCAATCTGTGCGCAGGCCGCCGCGACCGGCCTGATCGACTTCGCCCGACCGGTCGGCATCCTGCTCGCCGGGGTGGCGCACTTCGTGCCCGACGCCGACGACCCCCAGGGCATCCTTCGGCGGCTGCGGGCGACCGCGGCGGTCGGCAGCTACCTGGTCATCTCCCACGCAACCTACGAGGACCAGCCGCCGGAGGTACTGGCCGCGCAGCGGTTGTCGGCCAGGACCGACACCGAGATCACGTTGCGCTCGCGGGCGGAGGTGACCGCGATGTTCGGTGACTTCACCATCGTCGACCCGGGAGTCGTCCATCTGCCACTGTGGCGGCCGGACCCGGACGCCGAATTGGACGCACACCCGGAGCGGTTCGGTGCCTTCGGCGGCGTTGCCCGCCTGGACGCCGCCGCGGTCTGACCATGGCGACGTCCGAGACGGGCGATGGCGGTGCCGATCCCGAGGGTGTGCGCCGCTTCGCCCGGAACTGGGCGGCGGCCGCCGCCGGGCTCGGCTATCTGCCGCTGAGCTTTGCCGAGAGCGCCGACATCCTGCACGGGCACACGCTGCGGCTGGCCGCGGCGGTGCTGGCCGGGACGTTCGACGGCCAGGCCGGCCGGGATGTCGGGCGCTGGCTGGTGGAGGGCCACCTGACCGAACCGGCCGTGCTGGGCTGGACCGTCCAGGCCCTCGGCGAGGACTTTCTGCCGCTGGTGCTGCCGCAGCTGGCGACGTCGGCACCGGCCCGGGAACGGACCACCCACCTGCAGGGCGCGCTCGCCGAGGGGTACGCTCGGGCGCTGCGCAACCGGACCTTCGCGCAGCAGTCCATCATCCGGCAGGCGGCCTGGTCCGCCCGGGACGCTGCCGAGCAGGCGCTGCGGGACAGCGAGGTCCGGTTCCGGGCGGTATTCACCGGCGCGGCGATCGGCATCGGGCTGGCCGACCTCGACGGGCGGATCATCGATGTCAACCAGGCGTTCGCCGACATGCTCGGCTACACCATCGCGGAACTGCGGGAAATCAACGTCGGGCAGCTGTTCCACCCAGACGACGCGCCCGGCATGTACCAGTTCTACCTTGACCTCATTGAGGGCAAGCACGACCGCGCCCGGGTGGAGAAGCGCTACTACCGCAAGGACGGCGCACCGATCTGGACGGACCTCGCGGTGTCGCTGATCCGGCACGACGACGGCCGACCCCGGTTCACCGTCGCGATGGTCGAGGACATCACCGACCGGTACGAGCTGCAGGAGCGGCTGCGTTTCCAGGCCGAGCACGACCCGCTGACCAGGCTGCCGAACCGGGTGCTCTTCTTCGACCGGCTCGCTGAGGCGATGGCCGACCCGGGCGGGCAGGTCGGCGTGTGCTTCCTGGATCTCGACGGGTTCAAGTCGATCAACGACGGGCTCGGTCACGACGTCGGCGACCAGTTGCTCGCCGTGGTGGCGCGGCGGCTCGCCGACAGCGCTGCCGACTGCGGGCACCTGGTCGCCCGGATGGGCGGCGACGAGTTCGTGATCCTGGTGACCCGCTGCACCGGCACGTCGCAACTGGTCGACGTCGCCCAGGCCGCGCTGGCCGCGCTGGCCGCTCCGATCCAGGTCGACGGGCACCAGTTGACCGTGTCGGCGAGCATCGGGGTCGTCGCCTCGCCCACGGCCGGCACGACCCCCACCGAGGTGATGAAGGCCGCGGACACCACCCTGTACTGGGCCAAGGCCGACGGGCGAGGCCGGTGGGCGGTCTTCGACCCGGTACGGGGTGCGCGCGACGTCACCCGTTCGGCGCTCGCCGCCGCGTTACCGGCAGCGCTGGACAGCGGCGAGTTCGTCGTCGAATACCAGCCGATCACCCGGCTGTCCGACCGGACGGTCTCCGCCGTCGAGGCGCTGATCCGCTGGCAGCATCCGATTCTAGGTCGGCTCGGGCCGGACCGGTTCGTCGCTCTCGCCGAGGAGACCGGGCTGATCGTCCGGCTCGGCCGGTGGGTGCTGGAACAGGCGTGCCGGCAGGCCAGCCGGTGGCGGGCCGAGCACCCACAGGCGCCGATCGTGGTCAGCGTCAACATCTCTGCCCGCCAGGTCAGCGACCCGCAGCTCGTCGGGGAGGTGGCCGGGGTGCTCACCCGGACCGGTCTGCCACCGGAGCTGCTGCAGCTGGAGCTGACCGAGAGTGCGGTGATGGCCACCGGTGGTGAGCCGCTGCCGGCGCTGCGCCGGCTGGCCACGCTCGGTGTCCGGTTGGCCATCGACGACTTCGGCACCGGCTACTCCAACCTCGCCTACCTGCGGCGGATGCCGATCCACGTGCTCAAACTCGCCGGTCCCTTCGTGGAAGGGATGCGGGTCGCCGGTCCGGAGGGCGACCGCGACGAGCGGATCGTCGACGCGCTGGTCCGGCTGGCCCACGCGCTCAACCTGACAGTCACCGCCGAGGCGGTGGAGACCGGTGAACAGGCGGACCGGCTGGTGGCACTCGGCTGCGACCAGGCCCAGGGCTGGCATTTCGGCCGTCCGGTGCCAGCCGGGGAGATCACTGAGCGGCTGTCGCGTGGCCCGGATCGGCCCGTAGCCGGACAGTGAGGTCGACAGCCGCGTCGTGGGCGAGCCGGTCGGCCGTGTCCCGGCCGAACCGCACCAGATCCGGCACGGGTACGCCGTACGGCCGCTGCCCGGCGTACGGCGCGATCCGGTCTGCGGCCCTGGCCAGCAGCCGCGCCGCGCCGGCCAGGTTGCCCCGCCGCGCGTGGGTGAGCCCGACCGCCAACTGCGCCAGCCCGCGCCAGAACTCACGCTCCACCGGCGGTGCCGCCTTCCAGGCCGACTCCAGCACCTCGTGGGCGTGGAACGGCCGGCCAGCGTCGAGCAGCCGCTGCGCCTCGTCGAGCGCGTCGTGCGGCGTGAGTGCCAGGTCGTCGGGCATGGTCGGTACTCCCGACGCGCCCGGCGGCAACGGCCGACCCAGCTCGTCGCGCGGCCGGGAGTTGCGTGGCCGACCCGCTGGGTCACGGTCCCGCTCTGGACGGTGGTCACCTGGCGACAGACGAGCCATCGGTCAACAGTAGTGCGGGCGACCGGGCCGGCAGGTCAGCGGGTGCCGGTCAGCGGGTGTCGGCGACGGGCAGGTCGCCGAATCTGGCGCCGCCTTCGCGTACCAGGTCCGCTGGCAGCCGGCCACCCCAGCGCGGATCGAGGACGACGGCGAGGGACTCCTGGTTGGTCAACGCCGTCGGTAGCGGAGTGCTCCGGGCCGGGCCACTGCGGCATCGGGCCAGATCCAGCCGGATCAGGGTGCCGTCGGTTCGGTGGTACCGCACCGAGCGGCCACCGAGGCAAGTGTCGGAGACATCATCGAAGATCACCGTGCCGCCGTCGGCCAGTGGGTAGCAGATCCGGCCGGCGGCGCAGCTCGCCGCCAGCGCGTCGTCCGGCAACTGGTCGGCCGACACCGAGAACCGGATCAGCAGGGGGCCGTCTCCCCGGTCCAACTGGAGCTGCACGGCCACGCCAGCCGACCCGGCCGGGTTGCCCTTGGCGTACCCGCTGATTCGGCCGGCCGGCAGCAGCCGGGTGAGCAGTTCCAGCGCACCCTCTGCGGTGACCGGTGTGGTGTCGCCGATGGCGGCCGGCGGGATGTCGAGGCCCCACACGGCGACCGGACAGTTGGCCACCTCGGTGGGCGCGGCCGGCAGCGCGGTGACCGTGGCCGTGCCGCCGTTGACGTCACATCCGGACCGGACCGTCGGCTCGCCGGTGGCCGGCGGCACAGGTGCGATGCTCGTCGCCTCGGCCAATTTCGCGTCGGGGGTGACCGATCCGGCCGGTGCCGCCGGCTGACCGACGCCCGGCGCACCGACGTCGGGCGGTCCACCGCCCGGCACCGGCAGCCCGACCCCCACCACCGTCGGGGCCAGCAGTACGGCACCCGTCGCCAGGGCGGCGGCGGTACCGACGCTGGCCGCCCGTCGGTTGCGGCGGCGTCGCCGCCCCAGGCGCACCGACTCGGCGACGAGATCCCCGATCGGTGGGGCCGGCCGCGCGGCCAGCTCCTGTTCCAGCAGTCGCCTCATCTCACCTGCCACGGTGACCGCCCTCTCCGGTTCCGCTGGCTATGTCCGCCGGGCGTCGGTTCGGCGCCCGTACCCGGCATGACGTCCCGGCCAGGCGGTCCGGTGACAGACCGCGCCGGACCGCCTCCAGACATCGGCGGTGCGCACCACGGTGATGTTCTGCGCCTTCGACGGTCCGCCCCTGGTCGTCCGGTTGCACGGCGTCGGCACGGTGGTGCCCGTCGGACCGGCGCTTCGCCGCGCTGGCCGGTGCCTCGGTGACGCGCTTGGTCAACACGGGGTGCGAGCGGTAATCGTCGTCGACGTGCAGCGGGGTCAGTGACTCCTGCGGTACGGCGGACCGCCGAGGACCTCGCCGAGTACCGGGCGACCCGCAACGCGGCCAGCATCGACGATTTGTCCGCCCTCTCCCCACCGCCCAGTCGACCACACGTTACGTTCGTGCGGCGCCGGGGTAGGAGGCGACCCACGCCGCACGACCGGGCCCGCCCCGGCCGGCGGACGTTGCGGGACTCCGCAAATGGACGCGGTGGCGGCGGCCGGGTGACGGGTTCGATGAGCGAGGGTGGCCAGCGATGACAGAGGGTGAGCGGCCGGTCGGCTCCCCGACGGTGCCGGCTCCGCGACCGGCCGTCCCCGCCTTGCTCGCCGCCGCCCTCGACCGGGCCGGCGAGACCAACCGGCTGATCCGGGAGCGTGACTGGAGCCGCAGTCCACTCGGCGCGCTGGACAGTTGGCCGGCCAGTCTGTGCCAGGCGGTTGGCATGATGCTCTCGTCGCAGGCCCAGATCGTGCTCTACTGGGGGCCGCAGCTGCGTGCCTTCTACAACGACGCCTACCTGCCCACCATCGGCGCGAAGCATCCGGCCGCCCTGGGTGAACCCGCCGCCGAGCACTGGTCGGAGCTGTGGGATGTGCTGGAGCCGCTGTTCGCCGGGGTGATCGAGAGCGGGGCTGCCTACCGTGGCACCGACCATCCGTTCCTGCTCGAACGGCACGGCTTCCTCGAGCAGACCTACTTCGACGTCTCCTACGACCCGCTGTGGATCGAGGACGGCAGCGTAGGGGGTGTCTTCTGCATCGTCAGCGAGACCACCGGACGGGTGCTCGGCGAGCGTCGGATTCGTACCTTGGCCGGGCTGGGCAGCCGGTTGTCCGACCTGCAGAGCCAGACCGACCTGCGCCGTGGCGTGCTGGAGGTGCTCGACACCTGCCGCGGCGACATCCCGTTCGCCCTGCTCTACCTCGGATCGGACGCGGACTCCGCACGGCTCGCCGGCTGCACCGGCGTCGCGGCGCAGACCGTCACCGCGCCGACGCAGCCGAGCCCGGTCGACGCCCCGGCCGCGCTGCTGGACGCCTTGCACAGCGGTACCGCGCAGACCGCCCGGGCGGCGGACTTCGTCGCCGTACCACCGGACACGGCGGCGCCAGAGGTGCTCGTCCTGCCGATCAGCGCGGCGACCGAACCGGTCGGTGCCCTCGTCCTCGGCCGCAGCCGGCACCTGCCGTTCACCAGTGACTACCGCGACTTCATGGATCTGCTCACCACCCAGATCTCCAGTGCGGTGACCAGCCAGCGGGCCTATCTGCACGAGCGGGCCCGGGCCGCCGAACTCGCCGTGATCGACCAGGCCAAGACCGACTTCTTCGCCAACGTCAGTCACGAGTTCCGGACCCCGCTGACGTTGCTGCTCGGCCCGATCGAGGACCAACTCGCCGACGTGGACCTGCCGGTGCCACATCGCGAGCGGGCCGAGATGATGCACCGCAATGCCCTGCGCCTGCTCAAGCTGGTCAACACCGTGCTGGACTTCTCCCGGCTGGAATCCGGTCGGGCGCGGGCGGCGCTGCAGCCGGTCGACCTGGCCGACTTGACGAACCGGTTGGCCAGCACGTTCCGGTCGGCTGCCCAGCGGGCCGGGCTGGACCTGGTCGTGCATTGCCCACCGCTGCCCGGGACCGTGCAGGTGGACCCGGATCTGTGGGAGAAAATCGTCCTGAACCTGCTGTCCAACGCGGTGAAGTTCACCTTCGACGGCACCATCACCGTGCGGTTGCGGGCGCTCGACACGTCGGTCGAACTCACCGTCGCCGACACCGGGGTCGGTGTTCCCGCCGCTGACCTGCCGCACCTGTTCGAACGGTTTCACCGGGTGGCCGGCACCCGGGCCCGCAGCCACGAAGGCACCGGGATCGGGTTGGCGCTGGTCCGTGAACTCGTCCAACTGCACGGCGGGACCGTCGCGGTCCGCAGCGAACCCGGTCAGGGCAGTGTCTTCACCGTCGAGATCCCGGTCGGCACCGGGCCGAACCCGCCGGCCGGCCAGGACCCTGAATACCCAACCGGCCAGGACCCTGAATACCCAACCGGCCAGGACCCTGAACACCCGGCCGGGCGCGACGAGGCCGGCGACACCATACAGTTGTACCTGGCCGAGACGCAGCGGTGGAGCGTCGGGCCGGCGCGGGAGGTGATCGAGCAGCCACGGGTCGACCAGCCCGTCGGGCGGATCCTGGTGGCCGACGACAACGCCGACCTGCGGGACCACGTGATCCGGTTGCTGGCGCCGCACTGGCAGGTGGTCGCCGCGGCCGACGGTGCCGCAGCGCTGGCCCTCGCCACCCGTACCCCCTTCGATTTGATCCTGACCGACGTGATGATGCCGGAACTGGACGGTTTCGGCTTGGTCACGGCGTTGCGTGCGGACCGGCGGACCCGGCATGTGCCGATCGTCGTGCTCTCCGCCCGGGCCGGTCCCGAGGCCGCCGTGCAGGGCCTGTCCGCCGGTGCCGACGACTACCTGGTCAAGCCGTTCGCGGCGCAGGAACTCGTCGCCAGGGTGCGGGCCAACGTCGAACTGGGTCAGCTGCGCGGCCGGATCATTTACCAGCTGCGGGCGCTCGCCGACGCAGCCGTCGCGGTCAACACCGCGCAGACCACCAGCGAGGTGCTGCGGGTCGCGGTCGAGCACATCCAGCAGCTGGTCCGGGCTTCGAAGGTGGTCGCCACCGCCCCGGGTGCCCGCTACGAGGCGGACGGTGGCGGCCAGCCCTCCGCCGACCCGGCGACGGTCACCCCGTTCATCGGTGCCGGCGGGGAACGGCTGGGCGAGCTGTCGGTCTGGCCCTTCGCCGGCGCCGACCCGGACCCCGACGAGGCGGCGCTGGCGGAATTCGCCCGGATGGTCGGGCTGCGGCTGGGCAACGCCCGGCTGTACGAGGCGGAACACCGCATCGCCAGCACCCTGCAGCACAGCCTGCTGCCCCAGACGCTGCCCCGGGTGCCCGGCGCGCTGATCGCCAGCCGCTACCTGCCCGGCAACGCCGAGGCAGAGGTCAGCGGCGACTGGTACGACGTGGTGGAGGTCGGCGGTGGCCGGCTGGTTCTGGTGATCGGCGACGTGGTCGGCAAGGGTGTGAACGCGGCGGCCACTATGGGCCAGCTACGCAACGCGCTGCGGGCGTACCTTCTGGAGGGGTTCTCGCCAGGTGACGCCCTCACCCGGCTGAACCGGCTGGTCACGACGATGGGCCGGCGTTCCCTCGCTACCGTGGTCTGCCTGTGGTTCGAACCGTCGAGCGGTGTGCTGCGCTACGCCAGCGCCGGCCATCCGCCACCGGTGGTGGCCGCCGGGGCAACGGTAGGGCTGCTGCACGACCGGGCGCTCGGCCCACCGATCGGGGCGATCCGGGGCAGCCGCTACGACACGTCGACCGACCGGCTCGACGTCGGCAGCCGACTGATCTGCTACACGGACGGGCTGATCGAGGACCGCACCGTGGGCATCGACGGCGGTCTGGACCAGGTCCGGGCCGACGCCAGAGCCGGCGGTGACCACGTCGAGGAGCTCGCCGACCGGCTGCTGCGCCGGGTGGCCCGCCGGCCCCGCCGTGACGACGTCGCGGTGCTGGTGCTGGAGGCGACCGACCTGGACCGCCTCAGGATGCGGCTGCCGGCGCAGGCGCGGGCACTGGCGCTGCTGCGTCGACGGCTGGCGGACTTCTTTGCCGCGCACCGGATCGACGACACCGACCAGTTCGATCTGACCGTGGCGATCTCCGAGGCGGCAGCCAACGCGATCGAGCACCCGGTCACCCCCGCGCAGCCGGACATTTGGCTAGAGGTCGATATCGACGGGGACGACCTGGTCGCAAGCGTGCGGGACAGCGGCGGTTGGCGGGAGACCTCCGACACCGGGTTCCGCGGTCGGGGACTGGCGTTGATCGCCGCCCTGGCCGAACTGCGGATCGACCGGGACGGGCAGGGCAGCGAGGTCACGTTGCGCCGTCGACTGGCTCCCCGACCGGATCCGGACTGACCACCCGGGCCTGGCTGCCGTCCCGGATCGCCTCGGCGGCCAGCCACGGCTGCCCGCCGAGGCCGGAGATGTCCAGGACCCGGCGGACCTGCCGGGACGGCAGCACCGTCAGCGCCTGCGGGTAACGGTCGGTGAGCTGGAGCAGCGCGTGGATGGCCGCCGAATCGAAGAACGAGACCGTACGCAGATCGAGGGTCACCTTGCCGGCGTCCTGGTGGATCGCGGCGTGGTACATGTGCTCGGCGGTGGCCATGTCCACCTCGCCGCTGACCGTGACGGTCAGGTGGTCACCGTCCAGGTCACTGGTGGCGGAGAAGAGCTGCTCCGGACCCTGCTGATCCACGAAAGTAAAGATGGCACAACTGTGCGGCTCCAGCAAGATTCGGTGGTAAACGGTCGGTCGCTCAGCGTGTCCGCGGCGGCTCGGTCGCCGGCCGGTCGGGTCGACACCGACGGCGCTAGGCTGGACGCATGACCTCCGTCCGCGCTCCGCTGACCCCTGGAAAGATCTCCCCGTGGCGGCCGGTGCCGGCGCACATCACCCGGCCGGAGTACGTCGGTCGCAAGCAGCCCGCGCCCTGGCGCGGCTCGCACGTCCAGTCCCCGGACACCATCGAGCGGATGCGGGTGGCGGGTCGGCTCGCCGCCTGGGCCGTGCAGCTCGCCGGTGAGCACTGCAAACCGGGGGTCACCACCGACGAGATCGACGCGGTGGTGCACGACTTCCTCTGTGACAACGGTGCCTACCCGTCGACCCTGGGCTACAAGGGGTTCCCCAAATCCTGCTGCACCAGCCTCAACGAGGTCGTCTGCCACGGCATCCCCGACTCCACGGTGCTGGCCGACGGCGACATCGTCAACGTCGACGTGACCGCCTACATCGGCGGAGTGCACGGCGACACCGATGCGACCTTCTGCGTCGGGGAGGTCTCACAGGAGGCCCAGCTGCTGGTCGAGCGGACCCACGAGGCGATGATGCGGGGCATCCGGGCGGTGGCCCCGGGGCGGCAGATCAACGTGATCGGCCGGGTGATCGAGTCCTACGCCCGGCGGTTCGGCTACGGCGTGGTACGCGACTTCACCGGCCACGGCATCGGCGAGGCGTTCCACAGCGGGCTGTACGTTCCGCACTACGACAGTCCACGACCCACGGACGTGATGGAACCGGGGATGACGTTCACCGTCGAGCCGATGATCACGCTCGGCACGCACGAGTACGACATGTGGCGGGACGGCTGGACGGTGGTCACCAAGGACCGCCGGTGGACCGCCCAGTTCGAGCACACGATCGTGGTCACCGAGGACGGCTTCGAGATCCTTACCCTGCCCTGACCGGACCGGGGCCCAGCAGACTGGTCTCACAGTGGTCGAGCCAGCGGATCTCCGCCTCCGCCCGGAACAGCATCGCGTCGAGCACCAGCCGGCCGACGCGGTCGACGTCGGCCGACCTCGCTCTGGAACGGTTCAGCTCCCGTACCGCGTCCAGGGTTGCCGCCCGTTGCGCCGCGACCACCCCGCGGACGTCCGCCCCTGGCGTGCTCAGCGCAAGGGCAATCTTCACCGTCAGTTCGTCGCGGCCTTGGCCGACGCGGCCGACCGGGCTGCTGAACCAGGTGGTCAGCGCGTCCCGGCCGGCGGCGGTGATGGCGAACGGTCGCTGCCCGGCCGCGTTGCCCGCCAGCGCACGCACCAGCCCGTCGCGTCGCAGCCTGGCGAGCGTGGTGTACACCTGTCCGATGTTGAGCGACCACGCCCCACCGGTGGCCTCCTCGAAGGCTGCCCGGAGCTGGTACCCGTGCATCGGGCCCCGGTCGAGCAGCGCGAGCAGTCCGTGGCGGATCGGCATGCCAGCTGAGTATGCATACCGGGTAGATGGGCGGCAACCGGGATCATGAATCGCGGTTCCGGTCACGCTTGCGCCGGGATGGACTGGCCAGGTCGCGCTCAGCCGGGCCGGCCCGGCCAGGTCGGCACAGCCGGTGTGGCGCCGGCCGCCTGTCGCCAGCGGGTCGCGCGGACCGCGTACTCGATCAGGGCGGTGAGCGCCGCCTCGCGGTCCGCGCCCGAGGTGACCGGCAGTACCGCCCGCCAGACAGCTGCGGCCCGCTCCTCCACCTCGGCGGCCAGCCGCAGGGCGCTGGTCGCGTCGGTGACCGGGAACGGCAGTTGATAGGCCGGTTCGACCGGCGGCGCGGCGGCACCGACCCGCAGGATCAGCTGGTCGCGCCGGTCCCGGTGGGCGGCCTCGGCGTCGTGTGCCCGGGCAGCGGCGTCGCCGGCGAGATGGACCCCGAGCACGCCGTAGGCGAAGATCGCCGCGTACTCGGCGGTGAGTGCCTGCTCCCATCCGTCAGCCACGGTCGGCGCTCCTTCTGATCCGGTGGTCCACGTTTATCGGAGCACCTCGAGGTGGCAAGCGCGGGCCGCGGCGATCGAGCCCAGTAGCGCGGCCCGGTCGGCGGCGGCGGTGTGGCACGCCGCGACGGCCTCGGCTGCGGCGGCCTCCTCTGCGGACCGCAACGCGGTGAGCGCGGCGGCCCGGTCGACTGGCGAGGCCGAGGTGCCAGCTCCCGGTGTGGCCGTGCCCGGCGGTACGGCGGAGCCCGGGGCGCTGGGCTGGCCGCCCGGGCCGGCGGCGGGCGTCGTCGGGGTCGGTAGGGCGATCCCGGTCAGCCGGCTGAGCTCCTCGGCGTGCGTCCGGTGGGTGGCGACGACCGGGGCCAGCAGCGGGCCGAGCTCGGCTGGCGCGGTCATCGCGGCGTCGTACCGCGCCACCAGGTCCAGCGTGGCGGCGAGCAGTCCGGCCAGTGGATCCGGTTCCGGCTCGGGCTCCGGCTCACCGCCGAGCAGGCCGCACCCGGCCAGCCCGGCCGGGACGGCGACGGCGACCGCGGCACCGACGGCACCCCGGATCACTCCGCGTCGGCTGCAGGGGCCGGCCGCAGCGGTGGCCGGGTGCGCGGTCCTGCCGATCGCCCGCCGGCCTGGTTGGTTCGCGAACACCGGACCAGTCAACACCATCGGCGCCGCAGCCGGTCCGCGCCTCCCGGGGATCGGCCCGCGCGAGCCTATCCGGAAAGTTCTGCAGTAGCGACTCAGTGTGGTCGTCGCTGTCCGGGTGGCTACCCGTGCCGGCTTGCGGTCGGGTGTCCGGTTTCCCTCGGTGCGCCGGGGGGCCGATCGCCTCGGCCGCGCGTTACGCTCTGCCCAGTCGCGTCGGAGTAACATCCGACGGCGCTCCTGGTGTCGCCTCGAGCGGCCAACGAGGAAGATAACGGTGGAAGGGTGCGGAGATGACACAGCGTGACCGTGCCGGTGGCAGGTCACCCGGTTCCCGCGCCCGCCGGGCCGCCACCCCCCGGCCCCGTCCGGACGGCGCCCAACGGCCCCAGGTCGCAGCTGCGGCCCGGCGCGACCGGTTGCGGGCGATCGTCGAGCCGGTGGTCCGGGCGGCCGGCTTCGACCTGGAGGACGTCTCGGTCTCCCGGGTGGGTCGTCGACACCAGGTCCGGGTGATCGTCGACGCCGACGGCGGTGTCGGGCTCGACTCGGTGGCCGAGGTGTCCCGTGCGGTCTCGGCGGCCCTGGACGAGGCCGAGTCGGTGGCCGGTGCGGAGCTGATCGCCGGCGAATACCAGCTCGAGGTCAGCTCGCCCGGCGTGGACCGGCCGCTGCGGTTGCCCCGGCACTGGCGCCGCAACACCGGCCGGCTGGTGCGGGTGACCGCGGCCCAGCGCCAGGTGACCGGCCGGATCGTTACCGCCGACGACGAATCGGTGCAGTTGGACGTCGACGGTGGCGTCCAACGGTGGCCCTACGACGACCTCGGCCCCGGGCGGGTCCAGGTGGAGTTCAACCGCCTCGACGAGGTCGTCGACGATGACCCGGCGGATGTCGACGACCCGTCCGACGACGACGAAGTGGAGGACGAGGAGAGGTGAACATCGACCTCGCGGCGCTGCGCGCACTGGAGCGCGAGCGGGAGATCCCGTTCGACACGATTCTCGCGGCGATCGAGGCCGCGTTGCTGACCGCGTACCGGCACACCGAGGGTGCGCAGACCCATGCCCGGGTCGAGATCGACCGGCGCAGCGGGATGGCGCTGGTCTACGCCCAGGATCTCGACGCCGAGGGCGCGGTGCTGCGCGAGTGGGACGACACACCGCATGATTTCGGGCGGATTGCCGCGATGACCGCCAAACAGGTGATTCTGCAGCGGTTGCGGGAAGCGACCGACGAAGTTCACTTCGGGGAGTACGCCGGGCGCGACGGTGACCTCGTCACCGGAGTGATCCAGGCCCATGAGGCCCGTACCGAGAAGGGAATCGTCACCGTCGACCTGGGCAAGCTGGAAGCGGTGCTGCCGGCCGCAGAGCAGGTGCCGGGCGAGACCTACCCGCACGGCCAGCGGATCCGGTGCGTGGTGGTGCACGTTGCCAAGGGGTTCCGAGGGCCGCAGATCACCCTTTCCCGGTCCCACCCCAATCTGGTCAAGCGGCTGTTCGCGCTGGAGGTCCCAGAGATTGCCGACGGCACCGTGGAGATCGCGGCGATCGCCCGTGAAGCGGGCCACCGGACCAAGATCGCGGTACGGTCGACCGCTTCCGGGGTCAACGCCAAGGGCGCCTGCATCGGTCCGATGGGCCAGCGGGTGCGGGCGGTGATGAGCGAACTGCACGGCGAGAAGATCGACATCATCGACTGGTCCGACGACCCGGCCGCTTTCGTGGGCAACGCGCTGTCGCCGGCGAAGGCGTTGCGGGTCGAGGTGGTCGACGCGGCCACCCGTACCGCCCGGGTGACGGTGCCGGACTTCCAGCTCTCGCTGGCCATCGGCAGGGAAGGGCAGAATGCCCGGCTTGCTGCCCGACTGACCGGCTGGCGGATCGACATCCGGCCGGACACCGAGGCCGGTTCCGCCGGTCGGGATCCGGCCCCGGAACCGGGCGGCGCGGTCTCTGGCGCGTCGGGGTAGACTTTTCTCGTGGTACGACGTGCGTTGCCGGTGCGCACCTGTGTGGGCTGCCGACGACGTGCACCGGTTCACGAGCTGCTACGGGTTGTCGTAGTTGGAGGCGAGGACGTGTCGCGCCTGCGACCTGATCCGATCCGTGGTCTGCCGGGGCGGGGTGCGCACCTGCATCCCGATCCGGCATGTCTGGAGCTGGCGCAGCGGCGTCGCGCCTTCGGGCGGGCGCTGCGAGTGTCCGGTGTCGTCGACACCGGCGAGCTGGCCGAGTACATCAGCACGTCAACCGCTACGTCCGGTCATCCGGCCGGACGAGGGTCGCACAGCAAGGTAGGACGACCGACATGAGCACACGATGAAGTCCCAGCAATGAGCAGGCTTCTAGTGCACGAGTGAGGTCGCTGCGGGTGCTGCCCGCACGACCTCGGAGTGAGGAGTGCAGTGGCAGGCAAGGCCCGCGTACACGAGCTCGCCAAAGAGCTCGGGGTCGAAAGCAAGACCGTTCTCGCCAAGCTCAAGGAGATGGGCGAGTTCGTGAAATCCGCGTCGAGCACGGTGGAAGCACCCGTCGCCCGGCGCCTCCGTGGTGCGTTCGCGGCGGCGTCCCAGTCGTCGTCACCGACGGCACCGGCCCGACCGGCCGCGTCGCCGACGAACAGCACCGAGCCGAGAGTCTCCGCCAAGCCGGCGCCACCGCGCCGGCCGGCGGCGCCCTCGTCGATGCGCCCCAAGGGCCCGGTGCCCGGTCCGCCGCCGTCGGCGGCCCCGGTGGCCAAGCCAGCGAGTGCGCACGACATCGAGGTGGCCGCCGCCGAAGCGCGGGCGGCAGCGCTCAAGGCCGAGCAGGAGGCCAACGTCAAGGCCGCCCAGCAGGCGGCGAAGCAGCGGGACACCGGCCGGCGGGAGCCCCCGGCGGACGGCGGTCCCCGACCCAAGCCTGGGCCGGGGTCGGTGCCGCCGCGTCCGGGTAGCCCGGCAGCCGGTCGCTCGGCCGGTGGACGGCCGGCGACGCCCGGTGCGCCGTCGCCTGGGGCACCCGGTCGGCCGGGTGCCCGCCCGCCGGCGCGGGGCGGCAACAATCCGTTCGGCATCAGCCAGGGTGGCGGGCAACGACCCGCCGCCGGTGGCGGGCAGCGGCCCAACCCGGCGTCGATGCCACCGCGGCCGAGTCCGGCGTCGATGCCACCGCGGCCGAGCCCGGCCTCGATGCCGTCGCAACGCCCGGGTCGCCCGGGTGGTCCCGGCGGCGCCGGTCGCCCCGGTGGTCCCGGTGGCGGCGGTCGCGGCGGCGGTGGCGGCGGTTACCGTGGCGGCCCTGGCGGCGGCGGTGGCGGCGGTTACCGTGGCGGCGGCGGTGGCGGCGGTTACCGCGGCGGTCCCGGTGGCGGCGGCTTCCGTGGTGGTGCCCCTGCCGGTGGCGGCGGTCGGCCCGGTGGTGGCGGCCGTGGTCGTGGCGGCGGCACCGCGGGTGCCTTCGGCCGGCCGGGTGGGCGCCCGACCAGGGGCCGCAAGTCCAAGAAGCAGCGCAGACAGGAATTCGACAACCTCTCCGCGCCGACGATGAGCTCCGGCGCGCCGCGTGGCCAGGGCCAGGCGGTACGGCTGTCGCGTGGGGCGTCGCTGTCGGACTTCGCTGACAAGATCAACGCCAATCCGGGGTCGCTGGTCCAGGAGATGTTCAACCTGGGTGAGATGGTCACCGCCACCCAGTCCTGCTCGGACGAGACGTTGCAGTTGCTGGGTGAGCACCTCGGGTTCAACGTACAGATCGTCAGCCCGGAGGATGAGGACCGCGAACTGCTCGCGCAGTTCAACATCGACCTCGACGCCGAGGTGGACTCCGACCGGCTGGTCACTCGCCCGCCGGTGGTGACCGTGATGGGCCACGTCGACCACGGTAAGACCAAGCTGCTCGACGCGATCCGGCAGACCAACCTGGTCGAGGGCGAGGCCGGCGGCATCACCCAGCACATTGGTGCCTACCAGGTGCACGTGCCGCACGACGGGGTGGACCGCGCGTTGACCTTCATCGACACCCCGGGTCACGAGGCGTTCACCGCCATGCGTGCCCGTGGTGCGCAGGTCACGGACATCGTGGTGCTGGTGGTCGCGGCCGACGACGGAGTGATGCCGCAAACCATCGAGGCGCTGAATCACGCCAAGGCGGCCGACGTGCCGATCGTGGTCGCGGTCAACAAGATCGACAAGCCGGAGGCCAACCCGGACAAGGTTCGCCAGCAGTTGACCGAGTACGGTCTGGTCGCCGAGGAGTACGGCGGCGAGACCATGTTCGTCAACGTGGCGGCCAAGCCTGGCACCGGCATCGATCAGCTGCTGGAGGCGGTGCTGCTGACCGCCGACGCGGCGCTCGAGCTCACCGCTCCGGTCGACGGCCCGGCGCAGGGCATCGCGATCGAGGCGCACCTGGACAAGGGCCGGGGCGCGGTGGCGACCGTACTGGTGCAGAAGGGCACTCTGCGTACCGGCGACTCGATCGTGGCGGGCGGCGCGCACGGCCGGGTCCGGGCCATGCTCGACGAGAACGGCAAGCAGCTCGCCGAGGCGGGCCCGGCCCGACCGGTGCTGGTGCTCGGCCTCACCGCAGTGCCCAGCGCCGGCGACACCTTCCTCGCCGCGCAGGACGATCGGACGGTGCGGCAGATCGCCGAGCAGCGGCAGGCCCGACGGCGGGCGGCGAGCTTTGCCAACTCGCGCGGCCGGGCCACTCTGGAGACGCTCATGGAGCAGATCAAGGAGGGTGAGAAGACCTCGCTCAACCTGATCCTCAAGGGCGATGTCTCCGGCTCGGTCGAGGCGTTGGAGGACGCGCTGTTCAAGCTCGACATCCCGGACGAGGTCCAGCTGCGGATCCTGGACCGGGGTGTGGGTGCGATCACCGAGAGCAACGTGATGCTCGCGAGCGCGTCCGCCGAAGCGGCAACGATCATCGGCTTCAACGTCCGGGCCTCCAACAAGGTCCGGGAAATCGCCGACCGCGAAGGCGTGGAGATCCGGTACTACACCGTCATCTACCAGGCCATCGAGGAAATCGATGCGGCGCTCAAGGGCCTGCTCAAGCCGGAGTTCGAGGAGGTCGAGCTGGGCAGCGCGGAGATCCGCGACGTGTTCCGTTCGTCCAAGATCGGCAACATCGCCGGCTGTATGGTCCGGTCGGGCATCATCCGACGCAACGCCAAGGCCCGGTTGCTGCGCGACGGCGCGGTGGTGGCGGACAACGTCACCATCAGCTCGCTCAAGCGCTTCAAGGACGACGCGACTGAGGTCCGGGAGGGCTTCGAATGCGGTCTGACCCTGGGGAACTACAACAACATCCAGGTGGGCGACATCATCGAGACCTTCGAGATGCGGGAGAAGGCCCGTACCTGATCCGCGTAGCGTAAGGCTCGCAGCACGCCGACAGGCGGCCCACGACCGGTGTACCTCACCGGCTCGGGGCCGCCTGTCGGCGTCCAGTGCCGGCCTGGGCCGCCCGGCACGGCGTATCCTTCGGAACGATGTTCACCGGAACCGCGACCTTCGACATGCTCCTGCCGGGCGACTCCCAGTCGCTGAAGGCGAAACGCTCCTACGTGCGCCCGCTCGTCGCCGCGCTGCGCCGCTTCGAGGTCTCCGCCGCCGAGGTCGGCGCGCTCGACCGGCATGGTCGGGCGGAGATCGCGGTGGCCGTGGTAGCGGCCGACGCGGCGCACGTACGTGAAGTGCTGGACAACTGCGAACGGACGGTGGCCGGTCGGCCTGAGATCGAGCTGCTCTCCGTCCGGCGTCGGCTCTACGGTGCCGACGACTGATCTACGACACCGACCGGTCCGGCATGCGGGCGCACCGACCGGTCCGGCGTACGGCGCACAGGTAGGGTCGACACGTTGACCGGACACCGCGGAGGTAGAGATGACGGACCCGGCGCGGGTGCGCAGGCACGCGGAGCGCGTGCGCGAGCTGGTGGCTTCGGTGGTGCGTACCCAGATCAAGGACCCCAGACTCGGCATGATCACCATCACCGACGCGCGGATCACCGCTGATCTGCGCGACGCAACGGTCTTCTACACGGTCCTCGGTGACGCCGCCGCCCAGGCCGGCACCAAGGCAGCGTTGGACAGCGCGAACGGGCTGCTGCGCAGCACGGTCGGCAAGGCGCTCGGGCTGCGCCACTCACCGACGCTCACCTTCGTCCTCGACGACGTGCAGGAGCACGCCAAGCGCATCGACGATCTACTCGCCGCTGCCCGCAGCGCCGACGCCGAGGTGCAGCGGCTGGCAGCGAACGCGGAGTACGCCGGTGACGCCCAGCCGTACCGGGCCGAGTCGGACGACGACGAGGACGCAGCGGACGACGAGGACCCGGTGGAGGGGGCCCCGAAGGGCGCGGCGACCGCCGAGGCAGCCGGGTCCGGCCAGCCCCATTCGGACGGGCGACCTCGATGATCAGCGTTCCGTCCCCGGTCGGCCCGGCCGCCGGCCAGGCGGCCGGGCCGACCGGGGACGAGTGGGCGGCCGCGGTCGCCGCAGTCCGTGCGGTCCCGCCCGGCGGGAGGGTCCTGCTGCTGTGCCACGTCAATCCCGACGGTGACGCGCTCGGCAGCATGCTCGGCTTCGGGCTGGGCCTGACCCGGCTCGGCGGCTGCGCGGTGCAGGCCACGTTTCCCGGCGATCAGGAGCTGCCGCCGTCCCTGCGCGGAATGCCTGGCTCCCACCTGCTGGTCCAGCCGGACAAGGCGTGGGCCGATCCGGACCTGGCGCTCTGCTTCGACGTCGCGAGCGCGTCCCGGCTGGACACCCTCGCCGATCGGATGACGGCCCGGACGGCGATCGTGGTCGACCATCATGCCTCCAACACCCGGTTCGGCGGTATCCATCTCGTGGACCCGACCGCGGCGGCCACCTCGGTGGTGGTCGACCAGTTGCTCGGCCAGCTCGGCGTACCGCTGGACCGGGAAATCGCCGAGTGTCTCTACATCGCGCTGATCACCGACACCGGTTCGTTCCGGTTCGACATGACCACCCCGGCGGTGCACCAGTTCGCCGCCCGGTTGCTGGCCACCGGCGTCAGCCCGGCCGAGGTCTCCCGGCGGGTCTTCGACAGCCGACCCTTCGGGGCGGTCCAGCTCTTCGGTGCGGTGCTGCAACGTAGCGTCCTGGAGCTGGCGGCAGCCGGCGGCCAGGGTCTTGTCTGGACCCATGCGACCCTGGCCGATCTGCAACGTTACGACCAGCCGCCGTACGTGCTTGAGGCGTTGATCGATTCGGTCCGGTGCACGGTCGAGGCGGACGTGAGCTGCGTGCTCAAGCAGGTGAGCGAGACCGGCTGGGCGGTCTCGATGCGCAGCAAGGGCGGAGTCGACGTGAGTGCGGTGGCGGTGGCGCTCGGCGGTGGTGGGCATCGGCTCGCCGCCGGCTTCACCGGCGTCGGCAGCGCCGACGAGGTCATCGCCGCCATCCGCGCCCAGCTTGGCTGAGTGACCTCGACGCTGACCCGGGCGCGGGCCGATGTCCACGGGTGCCGGATCTCGCCAACCGAGCCTCGACCGCCCGCATAGACACTTCACTCGTCGTCACCGACCAGGGACAATCGAGTGATGGAGCAGTCGTCTGAGCTCACTGCGGAGGTGCCGCGGGCCTGGGACCGACCGGTCGTCTCGATCCCGGTCATTGCCGTGCTGTCGCTGGTGGGCGGGCAGTTGCCGTCGTTCTCGACGGCGGCGAACCTGTACGCCATCGGCACCGGCGGGGCGCTGATCTGGTTCGGTCTGTCGCACCGGGCGCCACGGCGGCCGACCCCGCGTCGACTCGGTGACGGTGCGGTGTGGTGGATCGTGCCGGTCGCGATTTTCACCGTCGTCGAGGGTGCCACGTTCGCGATGGGCTCGACCGACGACTTCCCGACCTTTTCCAAGCTGGCCGATCCGGTGCTGGACGGTCAGGTGGCCCGGTCGGCGGCGTACTTCGGCTGGCTGGCCGCGTTCTGGGTGCTGGTGCGGCGATGAGCGCCGTTCGGGCGTCGGTGATCGGCGGTTTCGTCGTCGCGCTGGCGCTGTTCGGGGTGCTGGAGCTGCTCGCCCGGCGGCCGGGCTCGCGGATTCCGACGTTCGGTGACGTCTGCGCGTACGTGATGCAGTACGAGGTGGGCAGGGTGCCGGTTGGTCGGATCGGGGTCTTTGGTTTCTGGTGGTGGGTCGGGTGGCACTTCTTCGCGCGGTGATCGACGTGGCCAAATATGATCCTCTCGCATTCTGGGAACAGTGCGCAGGATGTGGACCTGAACGATAACTTGGGTGTGGTGCGGGCCACACCTGCCCGCCGCTCGTCTGCCTGGTCACGGCCCCGGTGATCCCGGAAGTGTCGTCGTCGGCATCCGGTGTCAACCTGTGGGAAGGTCGTGGCGTCATGCCCAGCAAGCCCAAGCCCGAATCCGCCGACGAAGCGCGCGAGCAGGCCCGGCGGGCATTGCAGATGTCAATGGATACCCGCCAGTAACGTCTGTGGGGTCGCCGCCGGCCGCGCCGCCGCACGAAACCGCGCGGCCTGGGCCGGTGCCGTCGCCTCGGCGTGCGGTGATTCGCCTAGGTAAGTGACCCAGGCAATAGCACTCCTTACCAATCGGCTGTCAGGCTGTACCTCGATGGCCACCTCCCGCACGGCGCCCCCATCTCCACCGTCAGGCCTGGGGTCCGAACCAGGCCCGGGGTCCGAACCACAGTCGGCGTCCACCCGACGGATCGTGCGCCTGGCACTGCCCGCCTTTGTCGTGCTGGCGGCCGAGCCGATCTACGTCCTCGTCGACACCGCCGTCGTCGGCCGTCTCGGGCCGGTGGCCCTCGCCGCCGTCGCGGTGGGCGGCACCGTGATGTCGGTCGCCGCCTGGCTCGGCACCGTCGCGGCGTACGGCACCACCGGCCGCGCCGCCCGCCGTTACGGCGCCGGCGACCGGACCGCCGCCCTGGCCGAGGGAGTCCAGGCGTCCTGGCTCGGGGCTTTCGCCGGACTGCTGCTCGCCGTGGCGCTGCAGATCCTGGCCGGTCCGATCACCGCTGGGCTCGCCGGGTAGCACAGCCCGGTCGCCGACGCCGCCGAGCAGTGGCTGCGGATCGCTGCCTGGGGCGCGCCGGGTCTGCTGCTGGCCGCCGCTGGCAACGGCTGGATGCGCGGGGTGCAGGAAACCCGCCGTCCGGTGCGGTACGTGCTGACGGCCAATATCGTCTCCGCTGCGCTCTGCCCGGTGCTGGTATACCCGCTGGGTCTGGGGCTGACCGGATCGGCGGTGGCCAACGTCTTCGCGCAGACCCTGGGGGGTCTGCTCTTCGTCCGGGCGCTGGTGACGGCCGGGGCACCGCTGCGTCCCCGGCCGCGCCTCTTGCTGACCCACCTCACTGTCGGACGTGACCTGCTGATCCGAGGCGCCGCGTTCCAGGTGAGCTTCCTGTCCGCCACCGCGGTCGCGGCCCGGTACGGCACCATCCAGGTCGGTGCCCACCAGATCGCCATCCAGTTGTGGTTCTTCACCGCACTGGCGATGGACGCGCTGGCGATCGCCGGGCAGTCGCTGGTCGGCGCGGCGCTGGGCGCCGGAGACGCGGCGGGCGCCCGGCTGCTCGCCCGCCGGCTGGTGCTGTTCGGTGCCGTTGCCGGCGTCGGGTTCGCGGTGCTGTTCGCCATCGGTGCCCCGGTGATTCCCGGCTGGTTCAGCCCCGACCCCGGGGTGCACGACCAGGCGATGGTCATCTGGCCGTGGTTCGTGGCGCTGCAGCCGGTAGCCGGGGTGGTCTTCGCTCTCGACGGGGTCTTCATCGGGGCGGGTGATCTGCGTTACCTGCGTGACCTCACGATCGGTGGCGCGCTCGGCGGATTCCTGCCGGTCATCTGGGCCGGCTACCTGCTCGACCTCGGTCTGGCCGGTATCTGGGCCGGGCTGGCGGTGTTCATGCTGGTCCGGCTGGTCGGGCTGGTCCACCGGCTGAAGTCGCCGCGGTGGACGGTGCTCGGCGTGCCGGCCGGCCGGACCTGATCGCCGCGTCCGTCAGCGGGCCGGACCTGATCGCCACGGCGCATCGGGATCTGGCAGGCTTGGCAGTCGTGAGTACGCACGGACTGATCGTGGTCGACAAGCCGGCCGGGATGACCTCGCACGACGTCGTCGCCCGGATCCGGCGGCTGGCCGGCACCCGGCGGGTGGGCCACGGCGGCACCCTGGATCCGATGGCGACCGGCGTGCTGGTGGTTGCGGTGAACCGGGCCACCCGGCTGCTCACCTACGTGATCGGCGTCGGCAAGACCTACACGGCCACCATCCGGCTCGGCGTGTCGACGGTGACCGACGACGCCGAGGGGGAGGTCACCGACCGGTCGCCGGTGGACGGTGTCACCGAGGAGCGGATCCGGGCCGGCCTGGCCGCGCTGACCGGGGAGATCGACCAGGTGCCCAGCGCCGTGAGCGCAATCAAAATCAACGGGCAGCGGGCGTACCGGCGGGTCCGCTCCGGTGAGCAGGTCGAGCTGGCCGCCCGCCGGGTGACCATCTCCCGCCTCGACGCGGTCGCCGTCCACCCGCCGACCGACGGCAGCGTCGACGTCGACGTCGAGGTGGCCTGCTCGTCCGGCACGTACATCCGGGCCATCGCCCGGGACCTGGGAGCCGCGCTGGGCGTCGGTGGGCACCTCACCGCGCTGCGCCGGACCGCGGTCGGCGGGTTCACGGCGGCCGAAGCCGCCACCCTGGCCGAGCTTGAGCAGCGGGCACCGGAGGTGGTGCAGTTGCCCCTGGCGGCCGCCGCCGGTCGGCTCCTCACCAGCCGAGAGGTCGGCGCGGAGGAGGCCCGGGTGCTCGGCCACGGTGGCCCGATAACGCCGGTCGGCCGGCCCGGGCCGTACGCGGTCTACGCCCCGGACGGCGAACTGCTCGCGGTGGTGTCGGAACGCGACGGCCGGGCCCGCGCGGAGATCGTGCTCGCGCCGGCGTGACAGCATCGAACCCGGCCGGTCACCCGGTTGGGCAAACCTTGGCGGCACAGGCGGGAGGCATCATGCAGCGGTGGCGGGGAGTGGAGGCGGCCGGTGGCGGCTGGGGCCGCGCGGTGGTCACCATCGGGGTGTTCGACGGCATCCACCGCGGACATCAGGCAACCATCGGGTACGCCGTCAAGCGGGCCCGTGACCTCGGTATCCAGTCCGTGGTGGTGACCTTCGACCCGCATCCGGCGGAGGTGGTGCGGCCCGGTAGCCATCCGGCGGTACTCACCGGGCCGGCCCGCAAGGCCGAGCTGATCGAATCGCTCGGCGTGGACGTGCTCTGCGTGCTGCCGTTCACCGTCGAGTTCTCCCGGCTGACCGCCGAGCAGTTCGTTCACGACCTGCTGGTCGAGCACCTGCACGCCGCCGTGGTGGTGGTGGGGGAGAACTTCCGGTTCGGGCACCGGGCCACCGGCGACGTCGCGCTGCTGGCGCGGCTCGGCCGCCGGTTCGGGTTCGCCGTGGAGGACGCCAGCCTGATCACCGACAGTGGCACTGTCTTCTCGTCGACGTACATCCGAGCCTGTATCGACGCCGGGGACGTGACCGCCGCCGCCGCCGCACTCGGCCGGCCGCACCGCCTCGAAGGGGTGGTGGTCCGCGGCGACCGTCGCGGCCGGGAGATCGGCTTCCCCACCGCGAACCTGCTCACCCCGCGATACGCGGCGGTGCCGGCGGACGGCATCTACGCGGCCCGGCTGGTGCGCTCGGACGGCCCGGTCCGTCCGGACGGGCTCAGCGGAGGAGGCCCCGGACTGCCGGCTGCCGCCTCCATCGGCACCAACCCCACCTTCGCCGGCCGCGACCGCCGGGTGGAGGCGTACGTCCTCGACTTCGACCGGGACATCTACGGCGAGCAGGTGGCAATCGATTTCGTCGCCCGGCTGCGGGAGACCCGCCGGTTCGACGGGGTCGGTCCGTTGGTCGCCCAGATGAACGAGGACGTCGCCCAGGTCCGTACGGTGCTCGGCGCCTGACCCGAGCCGACGAGCGGGGCTGTGTCCCGGCCGACGAGCGGGGCGTGACTCGGCGTCGGCGACCCCGGTGGGCAGTGGCGATACGACGCACCGTGGCCTTGCCGGCCCCCGTGCCGACTGGCTGGTAGCCTGAAGGCAGCGTCGGACCACCGACGATTCGTCTCGTCTGCCTGCACGACGCCGCGGGTGCCGAGACGAGGGACGACCCCACACAGATTCAGGGAGACCATGGCGCTCGATCAGGAAGCCAAGCGCAAGATCCGCGAAGAGTACGCCACCGCCGACGCGGACACCGGTTCGCCCGAGGTCCAGGTCGCGGTGCTCACCAAGCGGATCGCCGACCTCACCGGGCACCTCAAGGTGCACAAGCAGGACCATCACAGCCGTCGTGGTCTGCTGCTGCTGGTCGGCCGGCGCCGCCGGCTGCTCAACTACCTGCAGAAGAAGGACATCAACCGCTACCGGTCGCTCATCGAGCGGCTCGGCCTGCGGCGGTGACGTAGCGGCGCGGCGGCGGTCGTCCGCGACCCCGCCGCGCCGCACCACCACCATTCGACACACCGGGCACCACGACCCCACCCGTCGAAGGGAGCCGGTCAACGTACCGGTCCTCGGTAGTGGCCCCCGGGCCAGCCGGCCACCACGCCGGCTCCCCCGGGCGCTTCGATCGATGACCGGCCGGTTGAGCAGCTCCCCGAGGTCGTGACCCCACGACGCGTAAAGGAGCGCGACATCACCATGACCGAGCAGCACAATCTCGGCACCCAACGCAGCACCGCCGTGATCGACAACGGAGCCTTCGGCACCCGCGAGGTCACCTTCTCCGCCGGGCGGTTGGCCCGCCAGGCCGCCGGCTCGGTGATCGCCCAGCTGGGCGACACCGTGGTGCTCTCCGCGACCACCGCCAGCAAGCAGCCGCGTGAGCACCTCGACTTCTTCCCGCTCACCGTCGACGTCGAGGAGCGGATGTACGCCGCCGGGCGGATCCCCGGATCGTTCTTCCGCCGCGAGGGCCGGCCCAGCGAGGAGGCGATCCTCACCTGCCGGCTGACCGACCGGCCGCTGCGCCCGACCTTCGCAAAGGGCCTGCGCAACGAGGTCCAGGTGGTGGCCACCGTGCTGGCGCTGGACCCGGCCCACCCGTACGACGTGATCGCGATCAACGCGGCGTCGATGTCCACCAAGCTGTCCGGCCTGCCGTTCTCCGGCCCGATCGGGGCGACCCGCGTCGCCCACGTCGATGGCGCGTGGGTGGCCTTCCCGACCCTGGACGAGCTGTCCCGGGCCACCTTCGACATGGTGGTCGCCGGCCGGGCCCTGCCGGACGGCGACGTGGCGATCATGATGGTCGAGGCCGAGGCCACTCCACACGCGGTCGGGCTGATCGCCGGTGGCGCCACCGCCCCCACCGAGGACGTGGTGGCCAGTGGGCTGGAGGCGGCCAAGCCGACCATTCGTGAGCTGTGCCGGGCGCAGAGCGAGCTGGCCGAGGTGGCGGCGAAGCCGATCGCCGACTTCCCGGTCTTCCTCGACTACGGTGACGACGTCTACGACGCGGTCGTGGCCGCCGGCCGCGACGAGGTCGCCGAGGCGTTGAAGATCGCCTCCAAGGCGGAGCGTGAGGACGCGCTGGACCGGGTCAAGGAAAAGGTTGCCGGCGAGCTCGGCGAGCAGTTCGAGGGCCGGGAGAAGGAAGTCGGTGCGGCCTTCCGGTCGTTGACCAAGTCCGAGGTCCGGTCCCGGGTGCTGCGCGAGCAGGTACGCATCGACGGCCGTGGCCCGCGGGACATTCGCCCGCTCACCGCCGAGGTCGGGGTGCTGCCCCGGGTGCACGGCTCGGCGCTGTTCGAGCGCGGCGAGACGCAGATCCTCGGGGTCAGCACACTCAACATGCTCCGGCTGGAGCAGACGCTGGACACCCTCTCCCCGGAGAAGTCCAAGCGCTACATGCACAACTACAACTTCCCGCCGTACTCCACCGGCGAGACCGGCCGGGTCGGTTCGCCGAAGCGGCGGGAGATCGGCCACGGCGCGCTCGCCGAGCGGGCCCTGGTGCCGGTGCTGCCGACCCGCGAGGAGTTCCCGTATGCGATCCGCCAGGTGTCCGAGGCGCTCGGCTCCAACGGTTCGACGAGCATGGGCTCGGTCTGCGCCTCCACGCTGTCGCTGCTGTCGGCCGGGGTGCCGCTGAAGGCTCCGGTGGCCGGGATCGCGATGGGCCTGATCTCCGACGAGGTCGACGGGCAGACCCGGTACGTCACGCTGACCGACATCCTCGGCGCCGAGGATGCGTTCGGTGACATGGACTTCAAGGTGGCCGGCACCCCCGAATTCGTCACCGCGCTGCAGTTGGACACCAAGCTCGACGGCATCCCGTCGGACGTACTCGCCGGCGCCCTGCAGCAGGCCCGCGAGGCCCGGATGACCATCCTTGAGGTCATGCGCCAAGCGATCGAGGGCCCGGCTGCGATGAGCGAGCACGCCCCCCGGGTGACCACGGTGAAGATTCCGGTCGACAAGATCGGTATGGTGATCGGTCCGAAGGGCCAGACCATCAACGCGATCCAGGACGAGACCGGCGCGGACATCTCGATCGAGGACGACGGCACCATCTACGTCGGCGCCACCAACGGGCCGGCTGCCGAAGCCGCAGTCGAGCGGATCAACGCGATCGCCAACCCGACGCTGCCGAAGGTCGGCGACAAGTTCCTCGGCACGGTCGTCAAGACCGCTGCGTTCGGCGCGTTCATCTCGCTGCTGCCCGGCCGCGACGGCCTGCTGCACATCTCCAAGGTGGGCGACGGCAAGCGGGTCGAGCGGGTCGAGGACCACCTCAACGTCGGCGACAAGGTCGAGGTGCAGATCGCCGACATCGACGCCCGCGGCAAGATCTACCTGGACAAGGTTCGTCCGGAGGGCGCCGAGGCCCCGGTTGCGTCCGACGGCGGCGAGCGTCCCGGTGGCCGTGACCGTGGCGACCGTGGGCCGCGCGACCGTGGTGACCGGGACCGCGGCGATCGGGGCCCCAGCCGGGGTGACGGTGGCGAGGGCGGCGAGCGCCGCCGACGTAACCGGCACAGCTGACGCCGGCCGAGATGGCCAGGACCGAACCGGTCACCGGCCGGGGTCCGTCCCGGCCGGTGACCCGGACACTCACCGCCGACCCGTTGGGCGGCACGGTACGCCGTACCGTGCTGCCCAACGGGCTGCGGGTGATCACCGAGGCGATTCCGGCGATGCGCAGCGTCTCCTTCGGCGTGTGGGTCGGGGTCGGCTCGCGCGACGAGACCCCGGCCCGATCCGGTGCCTCGCACTTCCTGGAACACCTGCTGTTCAAGGGGACGAAGCGGCGTACCGCGTGGGATATCTCCGCGCAGATCGAGGCCGTCGGTGGCGAGACCAACGCCTTTACCACCAAGGAGTACACCTGCTACTACGCGCGGGTGCTCGACGACGATCTGCCGCTGGCCGTCGATGTCGTCTGTGACCTGGTGGCCAACTCGGTGATCGATCCGGCCGATGTGGAGACCGAGCGTGGCGTGATCCTCGAGGAGATCGCCATGCACGACGACGAGCCCGACGACGAGGTCCACGACCTGCTCGCCGAGGCCGTCTTCGGTTCGCATCCGCTCGGCCGGCTGATCTCCGGCACCGAGGCGACGATCTCGAAGCTGACCCGCCGGCAGATCCACGACTTCTACCGGCGGCGCTACACGCCCGGCGCGATGGTGATCGCCGCCGCCGGCAACCTCGACCACCGGGCGGTGGTCCGCCAGGTACGGGCCGCGCTGCGGGGCAGCCCGTTGGACGCCGAACGGCCCGGTGCGCCGGCGCCGCTGCGCCCGGCCACCCCTGCGGTCCGCGCCCGTCGGCCCCAGGTGACACTGCGCCGCAAGGAGACCGAGCAGGCACATCTGGTGCTCGGCGGCCCGGGTATCAGTCGCGGCGACGACCGCCGGTTCGCGCTCGGGGTGTTGAACAACGTCCTCGGCGGTGGCATGTCCAGCCGGCTGTTTCAGGAGGTGCGGGAACGCCGAGGGCTCGCCTACTCGGTCTACTCGTACGCCAGCCAGTACGCCGACGGCGGGACGTTCGCCGTCTACGCCGGTTGTGCGCCGAGCCGGGTCGACGAGGTGCTGGAGCTGGTCCGGGCGGAGCTGGCGGCGGTCGTGGAGCACGGGCTGAGCTCTGACGAGCTGGCCCGGGGCAAGGGCATGAGCCGGGGCGGGTATGTGCTGGGCCTGGAGGATACCGGGTCGCGGATGGGTCGGCTGGCCAAGGGGGAGCTGCTCTACGGCGAGCAGTTGACCGTGGACCAGCTGCTGGGTCAGGTGGCGGCGGTGACCGCCGAACAGGTCGGCGCGGTCGCCGCCGAGCTGCTCACCCGGCCGATGTCCCTGGCGGTGATCGGCCCGGTGGAGTCCACGATGTTGGCCGGCGCGCAGTCTCCGCCGGTGGGGTAGGCGCTGGCCGGACCGCTCTCCCCGCCGGTGGGATAGGTTGTGCCGGTGAGCGAATACGGTACGAATGTGACAGCCTCCCCGGGCGGCTCCGAGGTGGCCGCCCGGCCGTCCGCCGAGCCCGTCCGGGTCGGTGTGCTGGGGGCGCGTGGCCGGATGGGCGTGCAGGTCTGCAGAGCGGTCGAGGGGGCCGACGGTCTCGCACTCGTCGCCACGATCGACGAGGGTGACCGGTTGTCCGACGCCTCGGACGCCGACGCCGAGGTGGTCGTCGACTTCACCAACCCCGACGCGGTGCTGGACAACCTGCGCTGGTGCATCGACCAGGGGATCAACGTGGTCGTCGGGACCAGCGGGTTCACCGATCAGCGCCTCGACCTGGTCCGCTCCTGGCTGTCCGACAAGCCCGAGGTCGGCGTGGTGATCGCCCCCAACTTCGGCATCGGCGCGGTGCTGATGATGCAGTTCGCGGCGAAGGCGGCACGGCACTTCGAGTCAGTCGAGATCATCGAGCAGCACCACCCGGCCAAGGTGGACGCGCCCAGCGGCACCGCCGGGCACACCGCGCGGGTGATCGCGGCGGCCCGGGCCGCCGCCGGGTCGGCCGCGATGCCGGACGCCACCACCGCCGAGGTGCCGGGCGCGCGGGGCGCGGACATCGACGGGATCCGGGTGCACTCGGTACGGGCAGCCGGCCTGGTCGCGCACCAGGAGGTGCTGTTCGGAACGGCGGGGGAGACCCTGACGATCCGGCACGACTCCTACGACCGGGCGTCGTTCATGCCCGGCGTCCTGCTGGCGGTACGGGCGGTGACGCGCCGCCCCGGCCTGACCGTCGGACTGGACAGCCTGCTCGACTGATTCCCTATTGGGTCCTGCTGCCGGTCCTGCCGGTTCCTGCGGCTGGCCGGGTTACTGCTCCTCGGCGGCCGGTGGGACCGCCACATGCAGCCGCAGCTGCAGCACCAGCATGTCGGCCACGTCCAACGCCCGCGTCGCTCCGTCCGGCTCCCAGCCGGCGGAGCCGAGGAACTTGCGGGTCGCCGGGTCCCGTTCGTACGCCCAGGCGAGCGCGGTGTCGAAACCGTCGGTGCGCCACAGGTCCACGGCGGCGGCGAGCAGTCGGCTGCCGTGTCCCCGCCGGCCCCAGCGCGGCTCGACCAGCAGGTCGGTGACGGCGGTGACCCGGTCACCGAGCGCCTCGGCCGGTTCCTCTGGAGCCAGGGCCTGCTCGTCGGCCGGGCCGGACGCGGTGAAGCCCACCAGATAGGATTGCTCGGCCTGCTCGACGGCGACCAGGACCCGGTGCCGCTGCGACGGCGGATCATTGATCGCCGCGTCCCACCGCTGCGCCAGCCAGTCCTCGTCCACCTCGTCGAGCACCTGCCGGGGCAGCAGTCGCCGGTAGGCGACCCGCCAGGTGGTCAACTGGATGCGGGCAATCTCACCAGCGTCGCCCGGTCGGGCAGGACGGACATATCCGAGCGCCATGAGTGGTCAGCGTACGGACAGGGGGGCGGCCATGCCGCAGCGGGCCGCCGAAGGCACCGGTCGGCGGGTGGCGATCGTCGCGGTCCTCGCGGTCGTCGTCGCCGCCTTCCTCGCCGTCGCCGCCGAACGGCACGGCTTCTTCGACCTCAAGGTCTACTACGGCGCGATGCACCACTGGCTGCGCGACGGTGGCGAACTCTACGACTACATGAAGCCGTTCAGCCAGTACGGGTTCACCTATCCGCCGTTCGCCGCGCTGGTGATGTCGCCGATGGCGGTCCTGCCGTGGCATCTGGCGATCGTGGTGGGCGTGACGCTCGCCGTGGTGACCAGCGCGCTGGTGCTGTGGTGGCTGGTCGACCCGATCTCCCGCCGCGAGGGCTGGACCCGCTGGTTCGCCTTCGCGGTCGCTGCCTGCCTGGTGGCCGCGTACGAGCCGATGCGTGAGACGGTGAACTTCGGCCAGGTCAACACGCTGTTGCTGGTCCTGGTCGCGGCCGACCTGCTGTGGCTGGTCGCGGCCGGGTCGCCGGTGCCGCCGCGCTGGCGCCGGTTCGCCGGCGTCGGAGTCGGCCTGGCTACGGCGATCAAGCTGACCCCGGGCATCTTCATCGTCTATCTGCTGGTCACCCGGCGGTGGCGGGCGGCGGTCACCGCCGCCGGTACGGCGACCGTGGCGACCCTGGTCGCGGCGGCGGTCGCGCCGGACGCGTCCCGGGAGTTCTGGACGCAGGCGCTGTGGAACACCGACCGGGTCGGTGCGCTGGACTTCGTCTCGAACCAGTCGCTGCGCGGCGTCGTCGCCCGGATCGATCCACTGCATCCGAGTACCGTCGCCTGGCTGGTGCTGGTGCTGGTCACGTTGATCTGGTGGGCGTGGCGGTGCCGCCGCGCGGTCGCCGCCGGTGACGAGGCGACCGGGCTGGCGTTGACCGGCGTGGTCGGCTGCCTGGTCAGCCCGGTCACCTGGGTGCATCATCTGGTGTGGTTGCTGCCGGCGCTGATTCTGCTGGTGGACAACGGGCTGGCCGCGTCGCGGGGCAGTCGGCGGCGCCGGGCGTTGCTCGGCTTCGCCGTGGTCGGCTATCTGCTGCTGATCAGCCGGCTGGTGTGGATCTGGCGCGAGTCCGACGCCGCCAACCCGGCCGGCTTCGTCGGCAGCAACGCGTACGTGTGGGTCAGCTTGGGGCTGCTGCTGTTCCTGCCGGTGCGCGAACTGGACCCGTCCGCCCGCTGGCCGGCACCGGCCGCCGGTCGACCGATCACATCGAGGTGAGGCTGGCGCACGTCAAGACGCGAATATGACGTGCGCCAGCGTCACCTCGATGTCGCGCGCGGGTCATCGTGCCGCGCCGCCGGTGGTTGGGCTGGTCGGATGCGGCTGCCGCCACATCGGCCACAGTGGCGGGCCGTTGTCGGGTAACGCCAGTGGGTGTCGGGTGGTGGGTCGGTAGCCGTGGCGTAGGTAGAGGTCGCGGGCGGCGGGGCTGGTGGCGACGAGGTAGCTGGCGATGCCGGCGGTATCGCAGATCCGGTGTCTTTGGCGTAGTAGCGCGCCGCCGATGCCATTGCGCTGCCGGTGCGGTGCCACCCCGAGGTACGCCAGGTAGGTGTGTGGTTGGCGCGGGGCGTGGGTGTGCAGCAGGGCGGCGAGTTGGAGGAACCGGTCGGCGTGGCGGCCGGTGATGCGTCGTAGCCGGGCGGTCTGCCGGTCGGTGGTGGTGTGGGCGATCGGGTACGGCAGCCACAGCGCCGCTGCGGCCAGATTGACGGTCGTGTACACGATGCCGGCGGTCATCGCGTGGGCCAGCAGACCGGGGCAGAGCCGCTGGTAGACGTCGCGCCGTCGCGCCCGGTCTCGGATCAGCCACCGGGCGTCCGGGGTGTCGACGAACGCGTCGACGAGCATCCGGGCCAGGCGCGGTATGTCGTCGACCCCGGCCCGCCGTATCCGCACGGTGCCGGCGGGGCCGGCGGTCGCGGTCACCGCCGGCCCTGTCGGCCGTGCCGGCTCCGTCGGCCGTGCTGACTGTGCCGGCTTCGTCCGTCGGCGGCGGCAAGATGCCGCACCAGCTGGTCGACCCCCGGTGGTACGGGGGTGAGCAGCTGCCGGAGCTGCCGGCGGGCGGTCAACGTGTCCGCGCCGAGGATGTGGCCGCCGAGTCCGGTCGCCAGGCAGAGTCGGGCCAACGTGCTGTCGTGCACGCTGAGGCGGGTGTGGCGGCGTACCCGCATCGACAGCCGCGCCCACGGCCAGGCCGCGACGTTCGTGTCGACCGGCGGGTAGACGGTGTCCCGACGCCACCACCAGCGGCGGACCGTACGCGGCCGGACCAGCCCGGCGACGGTGAGCCGGTCGGCGACCGTGCGGTACGCGTGCCCGGCGAGCCGGTCGATCCAGGTGGCCGGTGGGTGTGGCGCGTCGGTGTCGATCCAGCGCAGCACCGTCCGCCCCCACGGGTCGACGGCACCCGGCGCGGCCGTGCCGGTGACGACGCTGCCGGTCGCGGCGACCGTGACCGCGCCGACGAGGGCCAGGTCGGCGAGCATCGCGGCGGCCAGCCCACGCCCGACGACCCTGGTCGGCACGCACGGCTTGCCGGTGACGTCGTCGTGGGCGATGAGGAACAGTTCGTCGGCGAGCCGACCGGCGGGCGGCAACGGTACGGCCGGCTCCGCCAGCGCCGCCGGTGCCGCTGCGGGTGAGGTGGTGGACCAGTCGCGGGTGCAGGTGCGGTAGACGGTCACCGGCCGGCCCGCCTCGTCCAGGCCAGGAACCGGGTGAACATCTCCCCCGGCGTCGCCTCGGCCGGCAGGTCGGCGATCGCCTCGACCATCCGTTCGGCCGCGTACATGCTGCGGGAGATCGGGTCCAGGTTCGCGGTCAACTCGGCCCGCGCGTACTCACACGGCCAGTCGACGTGCGGCCCGCACCCCGAACAGGACCAGACCGGCCGTACGGGCACGTGCAGTACGTCGTCCAGCCCGGTCACCGGTGCTGTGCCCCGGCTTGGTTGCGCCACCGCCGCCCGCGTGGGTCCGACTGCGGCGGAGGCGGTGGTGCGGTGCCCCAGGTCCGGTCGATCGGGGCGGTGCAGTCCGGGCAGGTCAACGTCTGCCCGCACACCGGACACCACCGGTGCCGACACCGACACAACACGAACCCACCCACTACGCCAGCGAGAGAACCGGCCACGGCTGCAAACAAAATCCACAACGCTCCTCCAAGAGCAGACGCGAATTCGGTGTTTGATCGTGCGATCCGTTCACCCCGCGACGGCGTCGATGATGTGAGAGCGGGTCGCAGATTCAGTCGACCAGTATCGAAACGATCTGGGAATGCGCCCGAGCCGTGAATGCCGGGAATGATTGGAGTAGCGGGTGAACTACGTGAACTTCAAACGCGGCGATTTGCTCAACCGGGAGGATGATGAGTGATCGCTATCGGGAGGTGGCCCGCTCGACTGCCGGCTCGGAGACCGGAGACAACCACTTCATAAATGCCCTGTTGATCGCCGGATCGCGGCCAGCAACGTATGCATCAATTGGCTGATAACCGCGCTCGGCGAAAAACGTAAGCGCGTCGGTGTTGCGTACACCGGTTTCGAGGACTGCTCGCCGCGCACCCCACCTGGCCGCCTGATCTTCGAGGCAGGTCAACAGCGCGTGTCCGATCCCGAGGCCGCGTGCCTCGGGAAGGAGGAACGTCTTTTTTATCTCGACCGTGCCGGTGTCCCGCTCGTACCAGCGGCAACCACCACAGCCGACCGGACCGCCCGGCCCGTAGGCGACGAGGAAGATGCCGTTCGGAGCAGCGAACGCCGCCGGGTCAAGAGTCACCGGCTCAGCGAAGCCGTACCGGCCAACCTGCTCCTGGTAGAAGCTGCGCAGCAGGAGCGCCGCGTCCGGGTGCTGCACGCTGCGTTCGAGCAGAGCAAACCCGGCAGGGAGCGCGGTGTGACTGTTCCTCACATCCTCGATAATGCCGCATCGAACTCCGGAAGGAATTCAGCTACCGGTGCGGAGCGGGATCGACGGGCCAGCATCGGGCGGAGCCCTCGGAGGTAGCTTCGCCCGCGTGGCGACTGCACCAGCGGCAGCAGCCCCAGGCCGACCCGCATGACCGCCACGGCTTCCGGCGCGTCGCCGCGGAGGAGGTGCGCCCTGGCGAGGAACGTGAGGTGCAGCAGGCCGGACCGTGCATACGGAGGCGCACCACCGGCCCGGCGTGGAGTGATCATGGTGGTGACGGCACCCGTCAACAGGTTGATCCCCTCGTCGAGGAGCCGGCTGCGATTCGCGGTGGTCCGCTCCGCGAGGACGACCAGTCCCTGCCCGGTTTCGGCAGTGAGCTGCTCCGGACTCAGGTAGTAGAGGAACGACGCTTCCGCAGAATCCTGACCAGGGTCGAGCGCTTCGATAGCCCGATCGGCGGACCGACGAAACCTGGACAGGTCCCCGTCAGCTGCCGCAGCGGTGGCTTCTCGTCCCAACAACCGAGCCCGCAACCGCCGGTATGGGGAACGCCCCTCAGCGGCGGCAGCCTCCGCCAGCCGGACAGCGTGCGCGCCGTGGCCGGCGAAAGCCGACACGTAGCTCAGCATCCCGATGGCGTTGGCCGCCCGGTCGCTCGCACCGGACGCCCGACACACGCCGACGCTCAGCAGCAGATACCGCTCGGCAGAGCCGTAGCGACTGGAATCGAAGTGTAGCCAGCCCAGGAGCTGTGCCAGATCGGCGACGATGGCCAGCAGTCGCCGGCCGGTCGCCGCGTCATAGTTCGCGTGATTGACGAGATCAACCACGTTGCGCAGCTCTGCCGTGACGTATCGAAGACTCAACGTGCCGCCGCCTTGGCGGTCGTCGAGTTGGCGCAACGCCGCGACATGAGCTGCGATCAGGTCCACCTGCTCCGCGAGCACGTGCTCATGACCGGTCCGATTCCGCGCCGCGAGGACAGCTCCCCGGAGCTGGTCGAGGATCACAGCCGTCAGGTCAGCGCCAGACGCATCAGCGATCGGGCTGCTCGGCGCGGGTGTGGTGACGGCGAGTCGGCCGAGTTCACGCAGCAGATCGTCAAGATGCGCCATCGAGCCGAGGTCATCGACTGCCGACTGTTGCCGGGTCGCCGTGCCGCCTCGCCCTGGCCACAGTTGAGCTACGGAAACCGGGTAACCGAGCCGTTCGGAGAGCACAGCCGCAGCTAGGTCCGGAATGGGCTGCCGAGGGCAGAACCCACGTCGGACCCAGGCGTACCCAGCCGTCGGATCGAGCCGGAGTCGATCCCGCCCCTGACTGGAGAGCCTGGCATTGATCGCCGCCACAAACTGTCTTGGCCCCCACTCCGCATGCTGCAACAGCTCGACCAGCGTTGCCGACGCCCCGTCCACCAGAACCTCCGCGTGTCGGTGTCCCCACCGCAAGCTACCGAGTGAGTGGTACCGGCGGCTGTCCGCAAGCGACCCACTCGTCAAAGTTCACGAGATTCACGGATGGGACTGCGGTGGACCGGCCCGGCCGACCCCTGGCGGGCTCTCATGGCCCTCGTAGCACGGATGACGAACTCTTCCGATCGCCGGTCAACCGGCCAGGGTGAGGATCCGGTCGCCGGCGATCCGGGCCAGGTAGCGCACCTCGTCGAGCCCGACCGGGGTCTGCCCCGGTAAGCGGGGCACCTGGTAGACGCTGCGTTCCCCGTCCGGGCGCAACCCGGCCGCCTGGTAGAACCGCCGGGCCCGCTGGTTGCCGTCGAGCACCCACAGCCGCATCGTGCGCCAGCCCTGCCCGGTCATCCCGGCGATCGATGCGGTGAGCAGGAGCCGACCGACCCCGGTGCCCCAGTGGACGGGGTCGACGTACATGCTGACGATCTCGCCGTATGTCGGATCGAGTTGGTCCCGGTCCTGGTCGATCCGGTACGGGCCGAAGGTGCTGAACCCGATGATCTGTTCGCCCTCGGTGGCGACCAGGGTGCGGAACGGCTGCTCCGGGTCGGCGGTGCCGACGTCGCGGCGGCGCTGCGCCCAGGCGGCGACGTTGAGCCGGTCGAGCACGTCGGCGGGGATCAGGCCCGCGTAGCCGGCCTGCCACGCGCGCACGTGGATCCCGGCGATCGCGTCGGCGTCCTCCGGAGTCTCCTGCCTGACTTCTGGCATATGGGGAGTTCTATCCTGTTTCACAACCGACGTCCAGCAGCGCCGGCCGGGTGTCGGCTGGGCCCGGCCGACACCGCCACGCGTCCACCCGGTTGGGATACTGTCCAGATGAGGATCTTCGCCTCCGTCGACGACCTGGCCGGGGCCGTGGGCGAGTCGCTCGGGCCAGGGGACTGGTTCCCGGTCGACCAGGCCCGGGTCGACCAGTTCGCCGAGGCCACCGACGACCATCAGTGGATCCACACCGACCCGCACCGGGCGGTCGACGGACCGTACGGCGGCACGGTCGCCCACGGATTCCTGACTGTCTCCCTGATCCCGGCCCTGATGCGCCGGCTCTACCAGGTGGACGGGGTGCGGACGAGGATCAACTACGGGCTCGACCGGGTCCGGTTCCCGGCTCCGGTGCACACCGGGTCCGCCGTACGGGCCGAAGCCGTCATCGCCTCGGTCGAGCCGGTCGTCGGCGGTGTACAGACGGTCATGTCGGTGACCGTGACCGCCGACACCGGTGACCGGCCGGTCTGCGTCGCCGAGACGGTCAGCCGGCTGCTGGTGGCAGCGCAGCGCTGACCCCGGTCACGGCAGCAGGGCTCGGATCAGCACGATGGCGACGAAGACGACGATGAAGGAGAGGTCGATGGCGGTGCCGCCGACGCGTAACGGCGGCAGCACCCGCCGGACCGGGGCGAGCACCGGCTCGGTGACCGTGTGCAGAGCGGAGGTGGCGCGGGAGCGGAGCGAGTCGCGCGGGCTCGGCCCGGCCAGCACCGTGCTCCAATCGAGAACCGCGCGGGCGATGAGCAGCAGCTGGAAAACCAGCAGCAGCAGGCTCAGGAGTGCGAGCAGGGGACCCATCGAAGCAGACCTCCAGGACGACCGGTGAGCGTTCCACTATGCCTGGCGATCGTGTGTGGTCGCTGTGAATCGCCGGGCGGAGGACGGCCCGATCGGCCGAAGATCGGCCGCGCCCGGTAACCGGGTGAGCCGGCACCTCCCGTCGATGTCGTACCGGGGCGGTAGCTTGCCTGGCGATGCCCGTACCAGACAGTCTCTCGCTCGCCCAGGCCCGCCGGATCGCGCTGGCCGCCCAGGGCTTCACCGACCCCGCACCGGCCGGGGTGCCAACCCGTCGGCACCTGCGCCGGGTGCTGGACCGGGTCGGCCTGATCCAGATCGACTCGGTCAACGTCCTGCAGCGCGCCCACTACCTGCCGCTGTACAGCCGGCTCGGCCCGTACCCGACCGACCTGCTGGACCGGGCCGCCGGGCACGCCCCCCGGGAGCTGTTCGAGTACTGGGGCCACGAGGCGTCGCTGATCCCGGTCGACCTGCAGCCGGCGCTGCGCTGGCGGATGGCCCGCGCCCGCGACGACGCCTGGGGCGGCATCCGGCGGATCGCCGTCGAGCAGCCGGAGCTGGTCGACCGGGCGCTGGCCGAGGTCCGCGCGCGCGGCCCGGTCACCGCCGCGCAGATCGAGCAGGACACGACGCGGCCGAGCGGCAACTGGGGGTGGAACTGGTCGGCGGTGAAGACCGCCCTGGAGTACCTGTTCTGGGCCGGCGAGATCAGCTCCGCCGGGCGGACCAGCACCTTCGCCCGCCGCTACGACGTGCCGGAGCGGGTGCTGCCGCCCCGGGTCATCGCCGCGCCGACGCCGACCGAGGCGCAGGCGCACCGGCAGCTGGTCGAGGTCGCCGCCCGTTGCCTCGGCGTGGCCGCCGAGCCGGAGCTGCGTGACTACTTCCGGCTGTCGGCGGCGGCGGTCCGGCCGGTCGTCGCCGACCTGGTCGCCGACGGCGTTCTGCGCCCGGTCCGGGTGCAGGGCTGGTCACAGCCCGCCTACCTGCACCACCAGGCCCGGCTGCCGCGCTGGATCCGGGCCGCCACGCTGCTCAGCCCGTTCGATCCGGTGGTCTGGGAGCGGGTCCGCACCGAGCGGCTGTTCGGGCTGCGGTACCGGATCGAGATCTACGTGCCGGCCGCGCAGCGGGTGCACGGCTACTACGTACTGCCGTTCCTCGACGGCGACCGGCTGACCGCGCTGGTCGACCTCAAGGCGGATCGGGCCGCCGGGGTGCTGCGGGTGCCGGCCGCCTGGCCGGTGCCCGGTGCCAGCACCGACCCGGAGCAGACCACGACCGCCCTGGCCGACGAGCTGATCCGGTTGGCCGGCTGGCTCGGCCTGTCGCAGGTCGCGGCACCGACCGCCGGAGACCTGGCCGGGCCGCTCACCCGGGCACTGCACGGCGCCGTGGCAGCCGGTTGACCGGGAGTCCGCGCGGGCGTGGTCGTCGGCTGAGCCGGCGGGACCGGCCAGTGTACGGTGGGACGATCGGCATCAAGGGAGGCGTGACGGATGGCGGGTCCAGACGGCGTGGCGGTGCAGCGGCCCGTCGGCGACGGGCCGGCACCGACCGGCGACGCCGGTCCCTACCCGGACGCCCACTCCCACTATCACCAGCAGTACGCGTACCAGCCGCAGGCCCAACCGGACCGGTTCACCCGCCTGGTCAACCGGCTCTGGGCGCGGTCGCCGCGCTGGCTGGCCCCACTGGCGGTGCTCGGCTGCATCGGCGCGGCGGCCGGCTACACGGTGATCACCGACCCGACGACCAGCAGCGCGGAGGCGGCGCCCAGCTGCCTGCTGAAGCTGACCACCGGCCTGGATTGCCCGGGCTGCGGCGGGACCCGGGCGGTCTGGTACCTGCTCAACGGTGATCTCGGCGCTGCCGCCCGGCACCACCTGCTGGTGGTGTTCGCCGTCCCGTTCCTGCTCTACGTCTACCTGGCCTGGGTCGGCCAGCAGCTGTTCCGCTGGCGGCTGCCGCAGCTGTCGTTCAGCCCGACGACGGTCGGCTGGTCGCTGGGCGTCTGGCTGGCGTTCGCGGTGCTGCGCAACCTGCCGTGGGAGCCGTTCAGCTGGTTCTACGTCTGACCCAGGGCGGCCTGCCCTGCGGGCCGGCCCGGCCCGGTGGACGCCGTGTTTGCCCGTCGTGCCGGCCGGCAACTAGAGTCCGAGAAATGCCGGAAATCGTGTCGCCGCAGGTCACGCTGATCGCCTGGACCCAGTTCCAACCGCCCGCCGACGTCGACTGGTCGACCGACGCCGACGGCGGTCAGGCCTTGGCCGAGTTCGCCGGCCGCGCCTGCTACCAGTCGTGGCGCAAGCCCAACCCGGCGACCGCCACCAACGCCGGCTACCTGCGGCACATTCTGGACAGCGGTCACCTGTCGGTGCTGGAGCACGGCAGTGTCACGTTCTACCTGACCGGGATCTCCCGGTCGCTGACCCACGAGCTGATCCGGCACCGGCACTTCTCCTACTCTCAGCTGTCCCAGCGGTACGTGCCGGAGCGCGACGCCGCCATGGTCGAGCCGGCGGTGATCGCCGAGGATCCCGAGCTGCACCAGCAGTTCGTCGCCGCGGCCGAGGCGAGCGTGCGGGCCTACACCGAGCTGCTGGAGGGTCTCGAGAAGCGGTTTGTCGACGAACCCAACCCGACGCTGCGCCGTAAGCAGGCCCGGCAGGCGGCCCGGGCGGTGCTGCCGAACGCCACCGAGACCCGGATCGTGGTCACCGGCAACTACCGCGCGTGGCGGCACTTCATTGGGATGCGGGCCACCGAGCACGCCGACGTGGAGATCCGCGACCTGGCGGTGGAGTGCCTGCGGCAGTTGCAGCGGGTGGCGCCGAGCGTCTTCGCCGACTTCGAGATCAGCCAGCTTGCCGACGGCAGCGAGGTTGCCGCGAGCCCGTACACCCGGCAGGGGGAGTAGGCCGCCGGCCCGCACCACCAGCGCTGAGAACGCGGTGCGGCCGTCCGATAGGTTGTCCGTATGACGCAGCACCACCTAGCCGGTCCCGGGGCGGGGACACCGACCCCGTTCGGGCGACTCCTGACCGCCATGGTCACCCCGATGAACGACGACGGCTCGCTCGACCTCGACGGCGCCGCCCGGCTGGCCAGCTACCTGGTCGACGAGCAGGCCAACGACGCCCTGGTGATCAGTGGCACCACCGGCGAGTCGCCGACCACCACCGACGCTGAGAAGGAGCAACTGCTCCGGGTCGTCATCGACGCGGTCGGGGACCGGGCCCGGGTGGTCGCCGGTGTCGGCACCAACGACACCCGGCACACGGTCGAGCTGGCGGTCGCCGCCGAGAAGGTCGGCGCGCACGGGCTGCTGGTGGTCGCGCCCTACTACAACAAGCCGCCGCAGGCCGGGGTGGTCCGGCACTTCACCGAGGTCGCCGACGCGACCGGGCTGCCGATGATGGCGTACGACATCCCGCACCGCACCGGTATCGCGATGAGCAGTGAGACCCTGGCGCGGCTCGGCGAGCACGAGCGGATCGTCGCGGTCAAGGACGCCAAGGGTGACCTGGCCGCCACCTCCTGGGTGACCGGCCGCACCGACCTGGCGTTCTACTGCGGCGACGACGCGCTCACCCTGCCGACGCTGGCGATCGGCGGCGTCGGGCTGGTCGGCACCTCGACCCACCTGACCGGTGCGTTGACCAAGCAGATGATCGAGGCGTACGTCGCTGGCGAGCACGCCGCCGCGCTGGACCTGCACCGCCGGTTGCTGCCGCTGTTCACCGGCATCTTCCGCAGTCCCGGCACGATCCTGGTCAAGGCGGCGCTCGGGGTGCTCGACCTGCCCGCCGGTCCGGTGCGCTCACCACTTGTCGAGGCCACCGACGCCGAGCTGGACCAGCTGCGGGCCGACTGCGCCGACGCCGGACTGGAGCTGCCGTGAGCCAGGCACACGTGGAGTTGGACCTGCCGCCGCAGCTGCCACCGGGCGGGCTGCGGGTGATCCCGCTGGGCGGGCTCGGCGCGATCGGTCGCAACATGACGGTCTTCGAGTTCGACGGCAAGCTGCTGGTGGTGGACTGCGGGGTGCTCTTTCCGGATGTGGAGCAGCCCGGGGTCGACCTGATCCTGCCGGACTTCGCCCCGATCCTGGACCGGCTCGCCGACGTCCAGGCGATCGTGCTGACCCACGGCCACGAGGACCACATCGGCGCGGTGCCGTACCTGCTCGCCCACAAACCGGACATTCCGTTGGTGGGCTCCCAGTTCACCCTGGCGCTGGTCGAGGCGAAGCTGGCCGAGCGGCGGATCGAGCCCTACACGTTGACCGTACGCGAGGGTCAGCGGGAACGGATCGGGCCGTTCGAGTGCGAGTTCCTCGCGGTGAACCACTCGATCCCGGACGCACTCGCGGTGGCGATCCGCACCCCGGCCGGGCTGGTGCTGCACACCGGTGACTTCAAGATGGACCAGCTGCCGCTGGACGGGCGGATCACCGACCTGGCCGGCTTCGCCCGGCTCGGTGCCGAAGGCGTAGACCTGCTGCTGTCCGACTCGACCAACGCCGAGACCCCCGGCTTCGTCACCCCGGAACGCGACATCGGGCCGGTGCTCGACTCGATCTTCGGCAAGGCCACCGGCCGGATTATCGTGGCGAGCTTCGCCTCCCATGTGCACCGGGTGCAGCAGGTGATCGACTCGGCGTACGAGTACGACCGCAAGGTCGCGCTGATCGGCCGGTCGATGGTGCGCAACATGGGCATCGCCCGGGACCTCGGTCTGCTGCGGATCCCGGCCGGCCTGGTGGTCGGGCTGGACGAGGCGACGGCGCTGCCGCCGGACCGGATCGTGCTGATGTCCACCGGGTCGCAGGGCGAGCCGATGAGCGCGTTGGGCCGGATGGCAACCGGTGACCACCGGCACATCACCGTCGCGCCCGGCGACACCGTGGTGCTGGCCAGTTCGCTGGTGCCGGGCAACGAGACCTCGGTCTACCGGGTGATCAACCAGCTGGCCCGGGCCGGGGCGACCGTGATCCACAAGGAGACCGCCAAGGTGCACGTCTCCGGTCACGCGCCGGCGGGGGAGTTGCTCTACCTGCTCAACGTGGTGCGGCCGAGCAACCTGCTGCCGGTGCACGGTGAGTGGCGGCACCTGCGGGCGCACGCCCGGCTCGGCATCGAGTCCGGTCTCGACCCGCAGCGGGTGGTGCTCTGCGAGGACGGCGACGTCGTCGATCTGGTGGACGGGCACGCCACCCTGGTCGGGCACGTCAAGAGCCGGTACGTCTACGTTGACGGTCTCGCGGTCGGCGACGTCGGCGAGTCGCTGCTGACCGAGCGGCGGATCCTCGGCGACGGCGGGTTCATCGCGGCGACCGTGGTGGTCGACTCGGTGACCGGCAAGGTGGTCGGTGGGCCGACCGTGTCGGCGAAGGGCTTTTCCGAGGACCCGGAGGCGTTCAACGCGGTCGTCCCGTTGATCACCGAGGCGTTGGGTCGGGCCGCCGCCGACGGCATCACCGATCCACACCAGCTGCAGCAGGTGGTCCGCCGGGTCGTCGGCCGCTGGGTCAACGACGCGTACCGCCGCCGGCCGATGATCGTACCGACCGTGGTGGAGGTTTGAAGACGTCCTGAGGCCCGCCGGGGCTGACCGGGCGGCCGGCTGGCGGGCATACTGGTCGGACAGTTACCCACTGGTCGTGACGAGAAGGCTGGCGTGCCAGGCGATCCCGGCTCCGGCGAGTCCCCTGCGGCGGCGCGGCGCAGGCTCCGACTCGCACTGCGCCGCGCCCGGGAGTCGGCCGGGCTGACCCAGGGCAAGGTGGCGGAAGCCCTCGACTGGTCGGTCTCCAAGGTCAACCGAATCGAGAAGGGCAGCGTCTCGGTCTCGACCACCGATCTGCGGGCGTTGTTGGAGCTGTACGGCGTGGTGGACGCCGACCGGGCCGAGCGGCTGCTGCGCGACGCCCGTACCTCCCGGTTGCGGGGCTGGTGGGACGAGCCGCGCTACCGGGAGCACCTGACTCCGGCGATGCTGCAGCTGCTGCAGTTGGAGGGCGAGGCCAGCGCCATCCGGGTGTTCCAGCCGACGTTGATCCCGGGGCTGCTGCAGACCCGCGAGTACGGCGAGTTCGTGTTGAACTTCTGGCGTAGCGAGCTGCCGGAGGCCGACCGGGCACTGCGGCTCGAGGCCCGGCTGCGGCGCCGTGACCAGGTGCTGGACCGACCCGATCCGCCGGAGTTCCACCTGGTGCTGGACGAGTCGGTGCTGTGGCGCACGATCGGCGGGCCGCGGGTGATGGCTGGGCAGTTCGCCGCCCTGCTGCGGGTGGCGCGGCGACCGAACGTGCGGGTGCGGATCGTGCCGTTCGCCGACGCGGCGATCATGGCGATGCTGGCGCCGTTCACGCTGCTCGATTTCGGCGACGAGGAGAACGCGCTGCTCTACCGCGAGGGCATCCTGCTGGACGAGATCGTCCACGCTGCGCAGCGGATCGGCCGGCACCGCGACTACTTCGCGCACATCTGGGACTCGGCCCACGACGAGGCGACCTCAGCCCGGTTGATCACCGAGCGGACGGCGGCGTTGACCGCCGATCTGCCGGTCGCGGAGGCCCCGTCCGTCGGTGGGTGAGTTCCGGTCGCGTATCGGCCGGGTTAGCTGCAGCGTTACAACAGGCAAATGCCCAATAATCGGCATGAAGCCTGAATCGGAGAAAAAGCTATGATGCAGACATATCGCGGCTGGTGGCGGAGTAGCCGGTGCGACACCAACGCGTGCCTGGAAGCCACCGTGACCGCCTCCGGCGACGTGGCGCTGCGCGACTCGGCCGAGCCGGACGGGCCCTGGCTGGACGTCGACCGGCAGCAGTGGCGACGGTTCCTGCGCGGGGTCACCCGAGGTGACTTCGCCGGCCGGTAGGAGGCGGGTGGAGGCCGCCTCCCACCGACTCGGCCAAGGGTTCGTACGTGGCGCGGCCCCGGGCGGTTCACCAACCCGGCTGTGACATTCGGCATCCGTACGGGTCGATCCGGCGACCGACGTCCTCCGTACCACCTGCCGGCGGCTGTTCGACGCCAGCCGCAGAGGAGGTACGGATGCGACGCCGACGGATTGTCACCGCCGGACTCACCGCCGCCGCGGTCGGAGTGCTCGCCGCGGTGACCCTGCCGGCCGTTGCCGGCGACGACCCGACCGATGGCGCTAGCCGTGACGCCACCAGCCAGCCGGCCGCCGCGCACGACGACCTCGTCGACGCGCTGCGTCGCGACCTCGGCGGCAGCGCGGCGGACGCCCGGACCCGGCTGGCCACCGAACGCTGGGCCACCCGTACCGTCGACGTCCTGCGCGACGACCTCGACGCTGCTTACGCGGGCGCGTGGATCAGCCAGGACGGCGCCGACCTCGTCGTCGCGGTGACCGACCCCGCACAGCTGGACCGGGTCCGCGCCGCCGGTGCCGAGGCTCGCCTGGTGGCCCGCAGCCAGCAGCAGTTGACCGGCGTGAAGGAGAGCCTGGACCGGGTGGGCGATGCCGCCAGCCCCGACCTGGCCGGCTGGTACGTCGACCTGGCGGACAACACCGTGGTGCTGCTCGCCCGGCCCGGCGCGCAGTCTGCCGCCCGGGACTTCGCCGCCACCGCCGGGGTGCCGGCCGACGCGGTCCGGGTGGACGCCTCCGATGAGGCGCCGGTGCCGCTGTTTGACGTACGCGGCGGCGACCCGTACTTCATCGGTGCCGGTGGACGGTGCTCGGTCGGCTTCTCCGTGGTCGGCGGCTTCGTCACCGCCGGGCACTGCGGCCGGCCCGGCGACACCACCGCCGGGTTCAACCAGCAGGCGCAGGGCGTGTTCCAGACGTCGTCGTTCCCCGGCGACGACTGGGCGTTCGTCGCGGTCGGCGACGACTGGACGCCGCAGCCGGTGGTCAACGACTTCAACGGCAACAACCTGCCGGTCGCCGGTAGCGTGGAAGCGCCGGTAGGTGCCAGCATCTGCCGCTCCGGGTCCACCACTGGAACCCGGTGCGGTGTGATCCGGGCCAAGGACGTCACAGTCAACTATCCGGAGGGTGCGGTCAGCGGGCTGACCCGTACCGACGTCTGCGCCGAACCCGGCGACTCCGGCGGTGCCTGGCTCTCCGGTGACCAGGCGCAGGGCGTCACCTCGGGCGGCTCCGGCAACTGCCGCACCGGGGGCGTCACCTTCTTCCAGCCGCTGGCCGAGATCCTGCAGGTCAACAACCTGACCCTGGTCACCACCGAGGACGGTGCGGCCCCGCCGACCGGCGCGCCGACCGGCGTACCGACGGTCGCGCCGACCCAGCCGGCGGACCCGCCGCAGAGCCCGTGCGCCGACCACACGGTGCTGCGTGACGGCGAACTGACCCGGGCCGGTGGCCGGCAGATTCAGCCGGACGGACGGTTCTTCCGGGCCGGTGCCGGACGGCACAGCGCCTGCCTGCAGACGCCGGCCGGTGCGGCCTTCCGGCTTACGCTGCAACGCTTCACCGCCGACGGCTGGCGCACGGTCGCCCAAGGCGACCGCGCCGGCACCGCGGTGACCCGGTTGAACTTTTCCGGCCCCGCCGGTGCCTACCGATACCGGGTTGAGGCCGGTCAGGGCGTGGGTGGCTACTTCCTCGGGTTCTCGGTGAACTGACCCGCCACCTGCCGCGCCGTCCCCGGGGACCGCCCTCCCCGGGGACGGCGCACTCCCCGTCGCACCCGCTGAGTACGCCTACCCTGTCGACCGCTACCCGGCGCTCGTAGCCTGACCTACGGGGAGGTCACCATGGGCTACGAGCTGCTGACCGCCGTCATCCTGACGGCACACTTCGGGTTCCTCGCCTACCTGGCGGTCGGCGGGTTCCTGGCCTGGCGGTGGCCGCGGACGGTCTGGCTGCACGTGACCGCGGCGGGCTGGGGAGTGCTGGTGGTGGCGGCCAACCTGAGCTGCCCGCTCACCGTGGCCGAACACTGGTCCCGCCGCCGGGCCGGCCAGGTCGGCTTCGACGAGGGGTTCGTCGAGCGCTACCTGACCGGGGTGATCTACCCCGACCAGTACGCCTGGGCGGCCCGGCTGGTGCTGGCCACGGTCGTCGTGGCCAGCTGGGCCGGGGTGCTCAGGGCAGTTCGGCGACGGCGTCGGCGAACTGCGCCCCGGTGATCACCGCCGCGTTCACCAGCGCGGCGAGCTGCGCCCCGCTGACCCCGTAGGCCAGGTCGGTGCTGACGTCGCCGGCCAGAATCAGCTCGCCGGACCCGGTGTCGTGCACGTAGACCTTCGGCAGCAGCCGGTCGTGGTTCCACGAGTTGCAGAACCGGTACGCCTCGGCCAGTCGGTCTGCCGGCAGCCGCCGGTCGGCCAACACCCGGCTGTGCAGCACCCGCTGCTGCTCGCCGAGCCGCTCAAAGTGGATCACCGCGTGGCCCCACTTGCCGCCGACCACCCCGTTGTCGTCGACGAAGTACCGGTCGCCGCGTTCGTTGAGCGCCGCCGTGATGCCTTCCAGGGTCAACGGCGAAACCACGTCCTGGGTGCCGCCCGCCGGCGGTACCCCGATCTCGCCGCCGGTGGTCGGCTGATCGGCCGGCAGCTCGACGGCGTCGGTCAGCGGCTCGGCGGCCAGCCAGCCGGCGATCCGGCGCGACTGGTGGTCGGTGCCGTTGCGGGTGTCGAACCGGCCCGCCAGCTCGGTGGCGGCGGCGGCCAGCTGCGAACCGAGCGTGGCCACCGGCAGGTCGGCGGCCGGCCGGTCGCCGTACTCCGGCCGGTGGATCGTCTCGTCGCCGTGGCCGGCGGCGGCCGCGAGCCGGCAGACCAGGGCACCGGCGGCGGCGAACTCCATCGCCGAGGCGTCGTCGTACGGCCGGTCGAACCATTCCAGATGCTCGGTGAGGATCGCCAGGCCACGCTGGTGCTGACCGACCGACGCGCAGAACCGCAGGTGTTCGGCCAGGTACGGGAAGGCGTCGCGTTCGTGCCGGTGCCGCCGGTACGCCCGCACGTGCGCCTGCGCCGCGTCGGCGTACCGGCCCAGCCGCAGGTACGGCATGATCACCGTGACCAGTGCCTTCTCCGGCTGCTCGGTGCAGCCGACCGCACCGCTGAGCACCGGTTCGACGATCGCCAGCGCCGCCTCCCACTCACCCCAGCCGGCGAGCAGCTCGGCCTGGCGGGACGGGTCGCAGCCGGCGCAGTCGCTGTTCTCGTCTCGTGGGGCCGTGCGCCACCGGTCCAGCCACTGCCGGGCCTGAGCCTCGTCGCCGACGTGGTCGGCGATCTTGCAGCGCAGGTTGTACACCGCCTGCAGGCTCTGCCCGCTGGCGGTGAATCGGCGTTCCATGTCGTCCAGCGCGGCCCGGGTCTGCGCCAGACCCACCCGGGGCGTGCCGCGCAGCGTGGCGACCGCCCACTTGTGGTACCAGCGCAGCAGTTCGGCGTCCCACGGCTCGAACAGTTCCGGATAACGGTCGAAAGTGCTCAGGCACCAGCCGAACGCCGGCAGCATCCGCCAGCGTTCGGTGTGGTGGTTGTACGTCTCGATCAGCGCCATCCGCGCGTCGAAGCCGATCCGTGCCTGCCCGGCCGCGTCGGCGTGCGCGGCGATCCGTTCCAGCTCGGCGATCTTGCCGTCGCCGTCGGGCAGGTCGGTGGCCTCGTCCAGCGCCTGGACCAGCTCCTTGGCGGTCACGGTGTCTCCTCGGTGGGGGTGCCCGGCCCGGCGGCCGGGTCGGTGAAGGCTTGGTCCAGCAGGGCCAGGAAGGACCGGTTGAGCGCGGCGCTGTCCACCGCCCGCAACGGATGGTGACCGGCGAGCAGCGCCTGACCGTACAGCGCCTCGACGGCGTTGCGTAGCGCCGCTCCCGCCGGTTGCCCGGCGAGCCGGCGGATCAGCGGGTGCCGCCAGTTGAAGACCAGCTCCGGGCGGTGGTCGACGTCGACTTCGGCGAACGCGGACAGCACCTCCGACCACAGTTCGTCGGAGCCGGCCACCGCACGGCGCACACTGTCCTGCTCGCGGGCGGCCTGGCCAAGGACGTACAGGGCCGGCACCGTGACCGGGTCGAACTGCCGCAACTGCGGTACGCAGTCCAGTTCGGCCAGCACCGTGCGGGCGGTGGCCAGGAAGGTCTCCGCCACCGCCAACTGCCCCGGCGAGAGGGTCTCCAACCGGGCGGCCAGCTCACCGGGGTCCAGCCGGCGGGTGCGGATCGCCGGGTCCAGCCGGGGCAGGCGCTGCAGGATCTCCGCGTCGTAGGCGTAGCCGGCGTTGACGATCGGCGTACCGGCGGCGGACGCGATCGCGGCCAGTGACCGGAACTCGTCGACCGTCTCCACGTACCGGACCATCGCCAGATGCTGGCGGAACAGCCGCAGCGGCATCATCCCCCGGCTGGTCTCGAACGGCAGCCACGAGTCGACCAGCCGCAGCATCTCGTCGTCGCGGACGGCGAGCGCCTTGACCCCGAGGTGGTGCACCCGCAGGAACGCGGCGAGCCGTTCCGGCTGGCTGACCGACAGCTCCAGCAGCCAGCTGCGGATCTGCTCGCCGAGCCCGTCGCGGACTGCGCCGAGCAGGTCGTCCTCGTAGAGCGCCTCGCGGCTGGCGGTGGGGCGCAGCACGGAGGTGTCGACCACGCACCGGACGAAGAACGCCCACTCGGGCAGCAGTTTGCTGGCGTCGTCGCTGAGCAGCATCCGTTTCAGGTAGACCCGGTGCCCGCCCTGGCTGACCGTTGACGCCGACGGCAGCACGAAGCCGACACCGACCAGCCCGGCTTCCGGTACCCGCAGGTCGATCACGTCCATCGGTCGGGCACCGAGCAGCGTCGCACCGTAGTCCAGCAGCGCCTCCCGGCGGGCCGCCGGGTCGGTGTGGACCACTTCCCACGGGGCCTGCGGCTCGGTCAGCCGGACCGGCTCGCCTCCGGGCGGGCAGAACAGCACCGGGACGTCCAGCAGCCGGGCGTAGTCGCGGACCAGGTCACGGACCTGGTCGGCGGCCAGCCAGTGCCCGGCGTCGGCGCGGGGACGCAGCGTGACGGTGGTGCCGGCCGGTTCGCATGCGGCGTCGTCGACCTCGGTGGTGTAGCGCCCGTCGGCGTACCCAATCCAGCGCACCGCCGGTCCGCCCCGGGCCGACCGGGTCACCACCTCGACGGTGTCGGCGACCATGAAGCACGACAGCAGGCCGATGCCGAACTGGCCGAGGAAGTCCTGCCGGGCGAAGCCCAGGTCGTCTCGTTTGGAGGTACGCCCGACGCTGGCCAGAAAGGTGTGCACCTGCGGTTCGGTCAGGCCGATGCCATCGTCGTGCACCCGCAGGCCACCGTCGGCGGTGGGCTCGATCCGGACGGTACCGCCGGCCCAGCCGGGCTCGGCCTCGCGCCGGGCGGTGATCGCGTCGGTGGCGTTCTGCACCAGCTCCCGGGCGAACACCCGAGGGCTGGCGTACAGGTGGTGGCTGAGCAGGTCGACGATGCCGCGCAGGTCGACCTGAAAACGGTGTTCCATCCGGATCAGTCCGCCAATTCGGTGACGGCGTCGCTGACCTGGCAACCGGTGGCGATCCCGCAGTCGAGCAGGTGATCGAGCTGCGGGGCGCTGACGCCACGTTCCAACGCGGTGATCAGCTCACCGCAGACCCGGGCGGTGCCGTCGTCGTCGACGTGGACGAAGGTCTTGGGCCACAGCCGGTCGTGGTTCCACTCGTTGCAGAAGGCGTACAGCGCGGGCACGTCGTCCACGGTGAACAGGGTCGACGCGATGGTCCGTACCCGCAGCACCTCGCCGTTGGGCCCGAGCGGAGAGAACACGATCAGGTTGTCGTTCCACCGGCCGACCAGGTCGCCGTCGGAGTCGGCCTGAAAGTGGTAACCACGGGCGGTGAGAGTCTCGGCGATCATCGCGGTGGTCAGCGGCCGCAGCACCTGCATCGCACCACCGCCGGAGGGCGCGTCGGGCAGGTGGTCTGGGTCCGGCGGGGGCATGCGGTGGTCCTTTCGGTACGGCACGTCGGACGGCGGGCCTCGCGCTCCGGTCGGGAGCCGGCGCGCGGACGGCCGGCGATGTCCGGACGGGGGTCCGGCGACGGACGGCGTCGTCGTGGCCCGGGGGACAATAGGGGCCGTTCGGAATGGTGGCACAGCCGCGCCGCCCTGCGCGGTTCGGACACGACCCGGAAAAGCGAGGGTTTGTATGCCGGCGGGGTTACCGTGGGACTCTATGGCCGGCCGAACCTCCCAGGCGAATCGGCGGCGTGGCGGGTCGACCAGCCGCGGCGCCGCGACCGGTCGTGCCCGGACCCCGGCCCGCAAGCGCCCGACGGCCCGGCGGCGCCCGGCCCGCAACTCGCCGGCGGTCCTGGTCGGTCGCGCGGTCGGCGCCACCTGGATGGGGCTGGCACACGGCGTCGGCTGGGCGGTGCGTACCGCCGGCCGTCAGGCGGCCACTGCGCGCGAGTTGAGCCCGGAGCACCGGCGTGACGGTGCCGGGCTGTTCGTACTCGGCCTGGCCATCCTCACCTCGATGGCGATCTGGTTCGGCGCGGCCGGTCCGTTCGGGGTCCGCGTCGCGGACATGATGCGGCTGTTCGTCGGCGCGATCGCGGTCGCCGTGCCGTTGCTGCTGCTGATCGGCGCGGTCCGGCTGATGCGTGACCCACCGGAGGAGCCGGAACCCCGGGGCCGCGGGCTGGTCGGCTGGTCGGCGATGCTGGTCGCCACGGCGGGGCTGCTGCACATCGGCCAACGCCCCGACGACGACCTGAAGCGTGACTACGCCGGCGGGCTGATCGGGCTCGGCGTCGGCACGGTACTGGAGCGCACGGTCAGCTACTGGGTCGGCGTACCGCTGCTGATCCTGCTGCTGATCTTCGGTCTGCTGGTCGTCACCGCCACTCCGATCAACCGGATCCCGGAGCGGCTCGGGCTGCTCGCCGGGGTGGTGACCGGGCGGGGGCCGGAGTCTGGTTCGACCTCGGCCGACGCCGGTGACGACGACACCGCTGGCGGCGACACCGCTGGCGACGAGCGGACCCGCCGCCGACCGCCGCGCCGCCGGCAGGCCAGCCGGACGGCCGACGCCCTGCCGGCACCGTCGGCCGGTGACGACGGTGCCCCGGCAGAGCCGTTCGATCTGCAGGAGACGATGGAGCTGCCGCGCCGGCCGGCGGCGAAGGTGCCGACCACCCGCACCCCGCCGGAGCCGCCGGAGCATTCCCTGACCCCGACCCGCGCCGAGCAGCTGGCAATCACCGGGCTGTCCGGGGATTATCGCCTGCCGCCGGCCAAACTGCTGCGGACCGGGCCACCGGCGAAGACCCGCAGCAAGGCCAACGATGAGGTGATCGCCGCGCTGCAGGGGGTGTTCGAGCAGTTCGACGTCGACGCGGCGGTCACCGGGTTCACCCGTGGCCCGACGGTGACCCGCTACGAGGTGGAGCTCGGCCACGGGGTCAAGGTGGAGCGGATCACCCAGCTCTCCCGCAACATCGCGTACGCGGTGAAGTCACCGGACGTGCGGATCCTCAGCCCGATCCCGGGCAAGAGCGCGGTCGGCGTGGAGATCCCGAACACCGACCGGGAGGACGTGTCGCTCGGTGACGTGCTGCGCTCCCGGGCCGCCAGCGCCGACCACCACCCGATGTTGGTGGCGCTCGGCAAGGACATCGAGGGCGGCTTCGTGGTGGCCAACCTGGCGAAGATGCCGCATATCCTGATCGCCGGGGCGACCGGCGCCGGCAAGTCGTCCTGCCTGAACTCGCTGCTCATCTCGATCCTCAGCCGGGCCACCCCGGACGAGGTACGGCTGCTGCTGATCGACCCCAAACGGGTCGAGATGACCGGGTACGAAGGCATCCCGCACCTGGTCACTCCGATCGTGACCAACCCCAAGAAGGCGGCCGAGTCGCTGGAGTGGGTGGTACGCGAGATGGACATGCGCTACGACGACCTGGCCGCGAACGGCGTCCGGCACATCGACGACTACAACCGCAAGGTACGGGCCGGGGAGATCACCGCTCCCCCCGGCAGCGAGCGGGAGATCCGGCCGTACCCGTACCTGCTGGTGATCGTCGACGAGCTGGCCGACCTGATGATGGTCGCCCCCCGGGACGTGGAGGACTCGGTCGTCCGGATCACCCAGCTCGCCCGGGCCGCCGGCATCCACCTGGTGCTGGCCACCCAGCGGCCGTCGGTGGACGTGGTGACCGGCCTCATCAAGGCGAACGTGCCGTCCCGGCTGGCCTTCGCCACGTCGTCGCTGTCCGACTCGCGGGTCATCCTGGACCAGCCGGGCGCCGAGAAGCTGATTGGCCGGGGCGACGGCCTGTTCCTGCCGATGGGGGCGTCGAAACCGCTGCGCATCCAGGGTGCCTGGGTCAGTGAGAAGGAGATCGACGAGATCGTCGCCTTCTGCAAGAAGCAGCGCGAGCCGGAGTTCCGCCCCGACGTGCTCACCACCGCCCAGGAGAACAAGAAGAAAATTGACGAGGACGTCGGCGACGACCTCGACCTGCTGGTCCAGGCGATCGAGCTGGTGGTGACCTCGCAGTTCGGGTCGACCTCGATGCTGCAGCGCAAACTGCGGGTCGGGTTCGCCAAAGCGGGCCGGTTGATGGATCTGATGGAGACCCGGGGCATCGTCGGGCCGTCCGAGGGTTCCAAGGCCCGCGACGTCCTGGTCAAGCCGGACGAGCTGGAGGACGCGCTGGCGAGTCTGCGGGCCGTCGAGGCGAGCTGACCGCACTGGTACGGTCGGCTGACCGATCTGATCGTCCGGCACCGCGCCGCCCGGCCGCCGTACGTTAATGGCCCGGTACCCTCGTCAGGTGTCTGCTTTTCCCCCGCCTCCCGCCCAACCGCCCGGCCGGCGCGTCGCCCTGCTCACCCTGGGGTGTGCCCGCAACGAGGTCGACTCGGAGGAGTTGGCCGCCCGGCTGGACGCCGACGGCTGGCAGGTGACCACCGACGCCGACGGTGCCGACGTGGTGCTCGTCAACACCTGCGGCTTCGTCGAGAAGGCCAAGCAGGACTCGGTGCAGACGCTGCTCGACGCCGCGGACGGTGGGGCCAAGGTGGTGGCCGCCGGCTGCATGGCCGAACGGTACGGCCGGGAACTCGCCGAGCACCTGCCGGAGGCGCAGGCCGTCCTCGGCTTCGACGACTACCCGGATATCGCCGGCCGGCTGCGGGCGGTGCTGGCCGGCGAGCAGCTGCCCGCACACGCGCCCCGGGACCGCCGCACGATGCTGCCGTTGACCCCGGTTTCCCGGCAACGCTCCGGTGTCGTCGTGCCCGGTCACGCGACGGTCGACGAGCACACCCCCGCGCACCTTCGCGCGGTCCTGCGGCGTCGGCTGGCCAGCGGCCCGGTGGCGTCGCTGAAACTGGCCAGCGGCTGTGACCGCCGGTGCGCCTTCTGCGCCATCCCAGCGTTCCGGGGGGCGTTCGTCTCCCGCATTCCCGAGGAGCTGCTGGCCGAGGCCGAGTGGCTGGCCGGCACCGGCGTTCGGGAACTCGTGCTGGTGAGCGAGAACTCGACCTCGTACGGCAAGGATCTGGGCGATCCGCGGCTGTTGGAGAAGCTGCTGCCACAGCTGGCCGCCGTCGACGGCATCGTCCGGGTGCGGGTCAGCTACCTGCAGCCGGCAGAGACCCGTCCGGGCCTGATCGAGACGATCGCCACCACGGCCGGCGTGGCACCGTACTTCGACCTGTCCTTCCAACACGCCAGTGAGCCGGTACTGCGCCGGATGCGGCGCTTCGGCTCCACCGGGCGGTTCCTCGACCTGCTGGCCTCGGCCCGGTCACTGGCGCCGCAGGCCGGCGCGCGAAGCAACTTCATCGTCGGGTTCCCCGGCGAGACCCGATCGGACGTCGACGAACTGGTCCGGTTCCTGTCGGCGGCCCGGTTGGACGCAATCGGGGTGTTCGACTACAGCGACGAGGACGGCACCGAGGCCGCTGGACTACCCGACAAGGTACGGGCCGCCACGGTGAAGCGGCGCTACGACCGGATCTGTGCGCTGGCCGACGAGTTGTGCGCGCAGCGGGCCGAGGAACGGGTCGGCACGTCGGTGGAGGTGCTGGTCGACAGCGTCGACGACGGGCTGGTGGAGGGTCGGGCCGCGCACCAGGCGCCGGAAGTGGACGGGTCGACGACGCTGGTGGCCGGCGCTGCCGCCGCCACCGGAGCCGGGGTCGACCTCGCCATGCTGCGCCCCGGCGACCTGGTCCGGGCGACGGTGACCGGGACCGAAGGGGTCGACCTGGTGGCAGTGCCGAGTGACGTGCTCTCGTCCGGTACGGCCGACCGGCCGCTCTCCACCGCGGTCAGGTGAGCTGATGACCGAGCCGGGCGCCTCCGCCGGTCCGCGTACCGCCGTCGCCGCAGTGCCGGTGGTCAACGCGGCCAACGCGCTCACCGGGCTACGCATGGTGCTGGTGCCGGTCTTCGTGGTCTTCGTGGTTCTCTCCGGGATGACCCATCCGGGCTGGCGGACCGCCGCCTGCCTGACGTTCGTCGTCGCGTCGGCGACCGACCTGATCGACGGCTGGATCGCCCGCCGGTACGCCTTGGTGACGTCGTTCGGCAAGGTCGCGGACCCGATCGCCGACAAGGCGCTGACCGGCACCGCGCTGGTACTGCTGTCCTGGTACGACCTGGTGCCCTGGTGGGTGACCGGGCTGATCCTGGTGCGTGAGTGGGGGGTCACGCTGATCCGGTTCTGGGTGCTGCGGCACGGGGTGATCGCGGCGAGCCGGGGCGGCAAGGCGAAGACGGCGCTGCAGATCACGGCGATCGTCTGGTACCTGCTACCGCTGCCATCGGTGCTTGCCGCGGTCGCTCCGTGGATCATGGCGGCTGCGCTGCTGGTCACCGTGGCGACCGGGCTGGACTACCTGGTCCGCGCGTTGCGGCTGCGCCGTACCGGGCCGGGCCGGTGACTTCGGCCGAGTCGGACCGGATGCCTCCGGCCGGCGCACCAGCGGGCGGGCGGCCGGCGCCGGACGGCGGCGATCTCGGCCTCGGGCGGTCGGCCAGCGGTAGCCCGGCGGCGGCGGTCGTGCACGCCCTGGCCGAGCGGGGCGAGACGCTGGCGGTCGTCGAGTCGCTCACTGGTGGCTTGCTGGCGTCCGCCCTGGTCGAGGTTGCCGGGGCGAGCCTGGTCTTCCGCGGCGGGCTGGTCGTGTACGCCACCGACCTGAAGCGCACCCTGGCCGGCGTGCCGGAGCGGTTGCTCGCCGACCGCGGACCGGTCGACCCGGACGTCGCGGTCGCCATGGCCCGGGGTGCCCGCATCCGGTGCGCCGCCGAGTGGGCGCTGGCGACCACCGGGGTGGCCGGCCCACAGCCGCAGGGCGGCAAGCCGGTCGGGCGGGTCTACGTCGCCCTGGCCGGTCCGGCTGGCGTGCACCAGGTCCGGCGGTTGGACCTCGGTGGTGGTCGAGATGCGGTACGCAGGTCGAGCGTGACCGCTGCCCTGCGGCTGCTGACGACGCAACTGCACGCCACGCGGTCCTGAGCGGGGGACACCCGGGACGCCGAGCGGATATAACTGACATCTGACTCTGATCGCCCTGTCGGTCCCGATTCGTGCTCTCGGTGGGGTGTCGATCGGGTGACGAACGGATAAGGTTGCGGGAAGCCTCCGGCACTCGCCGGCCGGTCCCGGACAGGGGGAGGTGCGATGGTCCTGCTACGCCGCGTTATCGGTGACGCGCTGCGTGCCCGCCGGCAGGGTCAGCGCCGGACTCTGCGCGAGGTCTCCACCGCCGCGAACGTCAGCCTCGGCTACCTCTCCGAGGTCGAGCGCGGCCAGAAGGAAGCCTCGAGTGAGCTGCTCGCTGCGATCTGCGACGCGTTGGGTGCTCAGCTGTCCGAGCTGCTGCGTGACGTGAGCCACACCGTCGCCGTCGCCGAGCAGCGGCAGGGCCTGCTGGTTCCGTTTCCCGAGCAGTCCCCGACGTCGCCCGTCGCGTCGCCCGAGCGGGCCCTGGAGGAGCGGCCGAGCCACAGCGAGGTTCTGCGCTCCGCCTCGGACGGCGCTGTCGGGACGGCCGAGCGAGGCGACGCTTCGGTGCACCAGGTCGCCACCGAGGACGGGGTGACCGTCTCGGTCCGCAGCGACTCGCCGCTCAAGACGACGCTGCGGGCCTCCCGGCGGGTGTCGAACACCGGCGGTCGGGACCGTGACGTCGTCTGCGCCGCCTGAGCCGCGGCCGATCGAGCGGCAGGGTGCTGCCGGATCCTGGGCTCGCCACCGCTGGATCCGGGACACTAAGGTTGACCCTCAACCGGCCCACCCTGCCGGATCCCACCGACGGCGGCCTAAGCGGTGGCGACGGCCTGGGACGATGGTAGGGGTGCCGGCGCACCGTACCGCCCGGGTCGGGCCGCCGTGACCGCCTGACCGTTCGCGCCGCTAGTGAGGGGATACCGCAGAGATGGCGAACCCGTTCGTCAAGGGTTGGCGCTACCTGATGGCGCTGTTCGGCGCCAAGATAGATGAGCACGCCGACCCCAAGGTGCAGATCCAGCAGGCGATCGAGGACGCCCAGCGCCAGCACCAGGCACTGGTTCAGCAGGCCGCTGCGGTGATCGGCAACCAGCGACAGCTGGAAATGAAGCTCTCCCGGCAGATGAGCGAGGTCGAGCGACTGCAGGGGATGGCCCGGCAGGCGCTGGTGCTGGCCGACAAGGCCCGTGCCGAGGGCGACGAGGCGGAGGCGAACAAGTACGAGCAGACCGCCCAGACTCTCGCCACCCAGCTGGTCTCCGGCGAGCAGTCGATGGAGGACCTCAAGACCCTGCACGACCAGTCGTTGGCCGCCGCCGCCCAGGCCCGTCAGGCGGTGGAGAACAATCAGATGATTCTGCAGCAGAAGCTGGCCGAGCGGACCAAACTGCTGAGCCAGCTTGAACAGGCCAAGATGCAGGAGACCGTGGCCTCGTCGCTGGAGTCGATGTCGGCGCTCGCCGCGCCGAAGAACACGCCGTCGCTCGATGAGGTGCGGGACAAGATCGAGCAGCGCTACGCCACCGCGATGGGCCGGGCCGAGCTGGCTGGCAACTCTGTCGAGGGGCGGATGCTCGAGGTGCAGAAGTCCACCCTCGACATGGCCGGTTCGTCGCGGCTCGATCAGATCAGGGCCAGCATGGCAGGAGAGAAGCTTGCCGGGGCACCGCCAGGGCCGGCGGTCGAGCAGGCCCCGGCCGGTGTGGACAGTACGGCAGGCGCGGACACCGCCAGTGTCGCCCGCCTCGACCAGCTCCGTGCCTCGATGGCGAAGGACAAGAACACCGGTGACGCCTCCGCCGCCGGCTGACCATCGGGCCGGGCGCCCGGTGACCGACCCGGTTCAGCCGGTGCCGTAGGCAACCCGGGCCGGGGTGGTGGCGTCTCCGGCCGGCTTCGTCCGAGGGGGAGGGAAGGAGCAACGGTGGTGGATCCACGGGCCCGTTACTTCCGCAGGCTGCGTCGCCTGCGTCGGGGCGCCCGCCGGTGGACCGTGCTTGCTGGCGGCTTCGGTGGCGCGGCGGCGGTCCTGCTGCCGTACGCGGGGGTCAGCCCGGTCGACGCGGTGTGGGCGGCGGCGGCCGGTGCCAGCACGGCGTTGGCCTTCTGGCGCTGGTCCGATCTGCGGGCGCTGGCCGGGCAACCGCCGCCCCCCGAGCCGGATCCGGCCATCGCCGCCGAACAGGCCCGGCTAAAGCTGGTCGCCACCGTCGAGCGGATTCCGCTCGGCCGGGCCGCCGTCGGCGAGGTACGCCGACAGCAGGCGCTGCTGGAGTTGCGCGGAACGGCGGCGGCGGGCGTCTGGACCCGGCTGGACCGGGCCGCGCGTACCCTCGCCGGGCTGGTGCCGCGGCTGACCGGGCCGGGCGAGTCCGCCCAGCTCGAAGCCGCAGTGGCCGAGCAGTCCCTGCGCGACCTGGCGTACCGAGTGGCCAGCGTGGAGAAAGCGGTACGGCTGGCTCCGGCCGACGCCGGGTTGGCCAACTCGCACCGGGTGCTCGTCGAGCAGCTGGAAGCCGGCACCATCGCCTACGAAGGCCTGGTCGCGGCCGCCGCCAACTACGTCGCCGAGGACGGTCGGGCGATCGGGCAGCACCCGTCGGTGAGCCGGCTCACCGAGGCCGGTGATCTGCTGCGGGGGGTTGCCGCCGGGCTGGCGGAGCTGCGCCAGCCACCGGACCCGGCTGGCACGTCGGGCACCAGTAGGTGACCCGCCCCGCCGACTCGGTGCGTCGCACCGCCGTACCGCAGCGCCGGCACGGCCGCCGCCAGCGGCCGTACACGTAGGTGGCCTCCCCGGGCAGGCCGGTGATGCTGCGGCTGGCCCGCCCCCGGTTGGCGACCAGCAGCCGGCGTGCCAGGTCGACGACGGCGGCCAGGTCCGGCACCTCGCGGACCGGCGTACCGGGCGCGACACCACGCAGGAACAGCAACTCGCAGGCGTAGACATTGCCTATCCCGGCGAGATTGCGCTGGTCGAGCAGCGCCTCGGCGACAGGCGTATCGGGCCGAGCGGCGAGCCGGCGGACCGCTTCGGTCGCGTCCCAGTCGGCACCGAGCAGATCCGGCCCCAGCCCGGCGGTGAGTTCCGGCTCCCGTTCCGTCGCCATCAGCATCAGCTCGTGCAGGTGGTAGCCGACGGCGACGGATTCACCGGTGCGCAGCACCACACGGATCAGGTGTGCCGGCCGGGCCGCCCAGCGCTGCCCGACCCGGTAGGTCCGCCAACTGCCGTCCATCCGCAGATGAGAGTGCAGGGTGTACCGCCGGTCGTCGGGTGCCGCGAGCCGCAGCAGCAGGTGCTTGCCACGGCTCACGCAGCCCAGCACGGCCCAGCCGGACAGGTCGGTGGTCGCGAGCCGGGGGATCCGGAAGTCGCTGCCGGTGAGAAGCCGGCCGGCCAGCACTTCCCGCAGCCGGTAAGCGGTGTTCCAGACGGTGTCGCCTTCAGGCACGACCACAATCCTGCCGCAGGTCGTGACCGGGCGGGCCGGATCGCGCCGACTGCCCCGGGTCGGATAGTCGGCCGGATAGCCGACTGCCCGGGCCGGATAGTCGGCCCGGGCAGTCGGGTGACGATAACTTCTAGTAGCGTCGTCGGAACACGGCGAAGGTGGCAGCGGTGCCGAGCGCCAGCGCGCCAATCAGCACCACCCAGATCGTCGTCGAGTTGACGCCGTTGCTGAGCTCGGCGTTGGCCTGGACCGCAGCGATGAGGCTGTCGTCAACAGGTGCCGGCACGGCCACCGGGGGGAGCTCGCCGTACCGCACCAGACCGGTGCTCTCCAGCAGCGACATGTGGGTCTGGACGAAGCCGTTGGCGTCCTGCGCGAGCTGGCGGACGACGTCGTTGCGGGTGCTCGCCCGGACCGCACCGATGACTGGGAAGATGTTGCCGTGGGCGGCGCGGAGCCGTTCGACGAAGATCCGGTCGAACCGGGCGCCCTCCGAGATCTTCATCTCGTTGACCCAACCCTGCTGGGTGGGGGTCGGGTCGGTGGGCAGCTCCACGCCCAGCTGGTTCGCCGCCTCGACCACCAGCAGGTCGAGCTCGATATGCTGCTCGGCGATCGCGGCGCCGACCTCGCGGACCCGTTGCGTGCTGCCCTTTTCCGCCGCCAGCTGACCGGCGGGAATCTCCCACAGCCCGGCGAGCCGGACCCCGTTGAGTAGCTGGATGTCGGTGGCGGCGAGCTGGGTCGCCCCTGAGGGCTGGGCGAGCGCGACGCCGGGCAGTGCGAGCAGCCCGGCGACGAGACCCACCAGGACCACTGTCAGCCGGCGTGGGGTGTGTGCCGCAGATCGTGCCCGGGCCATAGTGTCTCAACCTCCGAGTGGGGTCGACAGAGCGGTTGGTGATCGATCAGAACGTTATGTCGAATACCGCCCCCGCGTCAATGCCGCCGGCTTGGAATCCGCAGAAAGAAAGAAACGTTCAATCATTTCCTGTGGCTAATCTGACTCAACTCGCCGGCATCGTCCGTTCGGCTGATGCCGGCGGTTCAACATCGAGGTCACCGGGGGTTTTCACCCAGTGCGAATCTGGCCGCTTGACATACCACGGCAGGAGTGCGGTTTGTGGCGCCGCGGTAACAGAGTGCCGACACCGTAGCAGAGTATCGGCCCATTCCTCACCCGGCGGATCACTGGAATCGCTACGGAGACTCGTCAGGACGCGGGGGCCGGACGATGTCGGCGTACCGCAGATGGCTGGCACCGTAGATTGCGAAGTTGAGCCGGGCATGGGACAGGCTCAAGTCGCCGTTCGGCCCGCCGCGCACCACCTCAGCGTCGTCATCGCCCTGGCCGTCGTCGGTCCAGAAGCAGACGGGGCAGGTGGTGCATCCGGTCCGGTAGCCACAGCAGGGGCATCTGTCGACGGAGTACGGGACCACCCGCTAAGCCTTCCACAGGAACGTTTCGGGCATGTGCCTGAGGTACCCCGTCGGCGGTCCGTCGGCAGCGCACCGCCAACGGCGGGGTACATCCGGCGTACCCCGCCCGTGCCGGCGGTGCCCGGCCCGACGTTTACGATCAGCCGCGTAGCCGCAGTCCACGTGGGGTGGCCCGGAAGCCGGCGGCGGCCAGCGCCGTCCGCAGCGGGGAGCTGTGTACCCGCTCCCCGTCGGCGCGTTCGACCGAGATGGTGCCGAGTGCCCCGGAGCTCACCGCGTCGGCTAGCGCCCGGGCCGCCGCCTCGAGCCGTTGTCCGTCCTGAGTGAAGCAGAGCAGACTGCGACCGCCGCGTTCGACGTAGAGCGCCGCCTCCGCGTCGACCAGGACCACCAGCGCCCCGGCCTTGCGCCCGGGTCGGTGCCCCGCCGCCGACTCGTCGGCGCTGTCCACCGGTCGCTCCGGCCAGGGCAGTGCCGCACCGTACGGGTTCGCCGGATCGGCTGCCGCCAGCACCACCGCCTCGGGCTGCCGGCGGTGCGCCGGATCGGAATTGGCGAGTTCCCGCAGCCGGTCCACCGCACCGGGTACGGCGAACTGGGCCGCACCGAGCCCGTCGACGAAGTAGCCCCGGCGGGCCGCGCCGCGTTCCTCCAACGCGGCCAGCACCGGGTACACGGCGGCGAAGCCACCTGGCTGCCCCTCGGCGGCGACCGCCCCCCGGGTCACCACCCCATGCCGTTCGAGCAGCACGTCGGCGGCGAGCGCCGCCCGCCGGGTCGGATCGGGGTCTCGGGGTGGCAGCAGTGACCACCGGCCGGCCAGCTGCGGTGCGGCGGTACGGGCGACGAACTCCTGACCGACCCGCCGGGCCCGACCCCGTGGCCCGGCGGCAGTGCGGACCCGTTGTCTCGAGTGTGGGCCGAGTACGGCCCGCAGTGGAGCCAGTGTGTCGTTGGTCAGCCAGCCGGCCCACACCAGATCCCAGATCGCCGTCTCGATCCGCCCGGCCGGATCGGCGTTGCCGGCGGGCGCGACGCCAGTGGTGTCGGCGAGCGCCGCGTCGACCCGGTCGGCCAGTTGCCGGAAGAACAGCGCCTGCTGGTCGGCGAGGGCGGCGAGCACCGCCTCGTGCACCGGGGTCAGCGTGAGCGCCGGGTCCGGCGGCGGTAGCAGCAGCGGCGCGGTCTCCGTGAACACCAACCGGATCCAGCCGTCACCGGCGCCGACCGCGCCGGCACCGGACCAGGTGACCTCGCCGGAGGCACAGAGCTCGTCCAGCTGCGCGGGGGAGTAGTCGGCCACCCGGGCCGGCAGGATCAGGCGTTCCACCGCTGCGGCCGGCAGGACCGCCCCCTGCAGTTGCTCGACGGCGGCCGCCACGCCGTCCACCCCACGACCCGGGTCGGCGACCTGCTGCCACCGGGGGAGGAACCGGACCAGGGCGGTGGCCGGCACCGGCTCGATCTCGCGGCGCAGCGCCGCGAGCGATCGGCGCCGCAGCAGCCGCAGCACGTCGGCGTCGCACCACTCGGTGCCGGCCCGCTCGGGAGTGAACTCGCCGGCCACGATCCGCCCGGTGCCGGCGATCCGCCGCAGGGTCTGTTCGACGACGAAGGCACCCAACCCAAACCGGGCGGCGCACCCGGCGGTGTCGAACGGCCCCCGGGTACGGGCGTAGCGGACGACCAGGTCGCCGAGTGGGTCGGCCACCGGGGCGAGGTACGCCGCGGCGACGCCGACCGGCAGCGCGACACCGAGCGCGTCGCGCATCCGGCTGGCGTCCTCCACCGCGATCCACCGCTCCTGCCCGGCAATCCGCACCCGCAGCGCGCGCCGGGCCTGGGACAGCTCGGCCGGCCAGCCCGGGTCGATCTGCCGGGCCCGCAACTCGGCGTCGGACAGGTCGCCGACGACCCGCAGCAGCTCGGCCAGGTCCTCGGCGTCGCGTACCCGGCGGTGTCCGTCCAGCCACTGCAGCTGGCGGTGGGTCTCGTCGAGCACCGCCGGGTCGAGCAGCTCCCGCAGCTCGACCCGGCCGAGCAGCTCGCCGAGCAACGTCGAATCGAGGCTCAGCGCGGCGGCCCGGCGCTCGGCCAGCGGCAGGTCCCCTTCGTAGAGGAACGCTCCGACGTAGCCGAACAACAGGGACCGGGCGAACGGCGACGGTCGGGGTGTCTCGACCTCCACCAGCCGCAGTCGCCGTGCCACCAGGTCACCCATCAGCCCGGCCAATGCCGGCATGTCGAAGACGTCGCGCAGGCATTCCCGCGCCGCCTCCAGGGTGATCGGGAAGTCGGTGAACTCGCGCGCCACGTCGAGCAGTTGGGCGGCGCGTTGCCGCTGCTGCCACAGCGGCTGCCGGCGTCGCGGATCCCGGCGGGGCAGCAGCAGCGCCCGGGCGGCGCATTCCCGGAACCGGGCGGCGAACAGGGCCGACCCGCCGACGGCTGTTTCGACGAGCTGGCTGATCTCGTCGCTGTCGAAGGCGACCAGGTCGGCTCCGGGTGGGGTGTCGGCCATCTCGGGTAGCCGGATGACGATACCGTCGTCGGCGGGCAGCACCTGGGCGTCGACGCCGTACCGCTCGCTGATCCGGTGCCCGATCGCAAGTGCCCACGGGGCGTTGACCTGGGCACCGAAGACGCTGTGCACGACCAGGCGCCAGTCGCCGAGCTCGTCGTGGAACCGTTCGACGACGACCGTCCGGTCGTCCGGCAGGCTCCGGACGGCGGTGCGCTGGTCGTCGAGGTAGCGCAGCAGGTTGTCGGCGGCCCAGTCATCCAGACCGGACGACAACAGCCCGGCGCGGGCGGCGGTCGGGTCCTGTCGGCTGATTTGGCGCAGCCGGGCGCCCAGCGCCCGGCCCAGCTCGACCGGGCGACCAGGTTGGTCGCCTTTCCAGAACGGCATCCGGGCAGCCTGGCCCGGGGCGGGGGTGACCAGCACCCGGTCCGGGGTGATCTCCTCGATCCGCCACGACGTCGCACCGAGAAGGAAGACGTCGCCGGCCCGGGACTCGTAAACCATCTCCTCGTCGAGCTCGCCGACCCGTACCGGCCGTTCGGCCCCGGCCAGGAAGACGCCGAACAGGCCGCGATCCGGGATCGTGCCGCCACTGGTGACGGCCAGCCGCTGCGCGCCCGGCCGCCCGGTGAGCAGGTCGGCGTCGCGGTCCCAGAGCAGCCGGGGCCGCAGCTCGGCGAACGCGGTCGATGGATACCGGCCGGAGAGCATGTCCAGCACCGCGTGCAGCGCCGAGTCGGGCAGCTCGGCGTACGGGGCCGCGCCGCGCACCAGCGTCGCCAACGCGTCGACCGGCCAGGGATCGAGCGACACCATCGCGACGATCTGCTGGGCGAGTACATCGAGCGGGTTGCGCGGGTACCGCAACTGCTCGATCGCGCCGTTGGCCATCCGCTCGCTGACCACCGCACAGGCCAGCAGGTCGCCACGGTGCTTGGGCAGAATCACCCCGTGCGACAGCGCGCCCACCTGGTGCCCGGCCCGGCCGATCCGCTGCAGGCCGGCGGCGACGCTCGGCGGTGCCTCGATCTGTACGACAAGGTCGACCGCACCCATGTCGATGCCGAGCTCCAGGCTGGAGGTGGCGATCACCGCCGGCAGTTGGCCGGACTTCAACGCCTCTTCGATCTGCTGCCGTTCGGAGCGCGACACGCTGCCGTGGTGGGCGCGGGCGATCACGGCCGGGGCGCCGTGTGCGGTGTCCGACTGGGCCATGACCTCCGCCGGCATCCAGGTGCCGGACCGCCGGTCGCTGCCGCTGCTGTCGGCGCGGGGCGGTCCGGACCGCTGGTCCGTGTCGTCCGCCCGGTCTGCGGCGAGTTCGTTGAGCCGGGCGCAGAGCCGTTCCGCCGAGCGCCGGGAGTTGGTGAACACAATGGTCGACCGGTGCCGCCGGATCAGGTCGAAGACGCGTTCCTCGACGGCCGGCCAGATCGACCGGCCGGCCGGCGGCGGACCATCGGGGTCCTCTTGCGCCGTCTCGCGTTCGTCCAGCTGGTCGAGATCCGGCACCGGCACCTGGACGCTGACATCGATGGTCTTGGTCGTGGCCGGGGCGACCATCTGCACGGGCTGACGGCCACCGAGGAACTCGGCGGTCTCCTCGATCGGCCGGACCGTGGCGGACAGGCCGATCCGCTGGGCGGGTGCCGGCAGCAGCGCGTCCAACCGCTCCAGCGACAACGCCAGGTGCGCGCCGCGTTTGGTGCCGGCGACCGCGTGCACCTCGTCGACGATGACCGTACGCACGCCGCGCAGCGACTCCCGGGCGGCCGAGGTGAGCAGCAGAAACAGCGACTCGGGAGTGGTGATGAGGATGTCCGGCGGTTGCCGGAGGAAGGCGCGTCGCTGATCGGCCGGGGTGTCGCCGGTGCGGATACCGACGGTCACCTGCGGCGCCGGGGCACCGATGCGGGCGGCGGCCTGGCCGATGCCGACCAGCGGGGTACGCAGGTTGCGGTCGACGTCGACCGCGAGTGCCTTGAGCGGGCTCAGGTAGAGCACCCGGCACCGCAGCCGCGGATCGTCGGGAGCGGGCGAGCGGGTCAGCTGGTCCAGCGACCAGAGGAACGCGGCGAGGGTCTTGCCGGATCCGGTGGGTGCGACCACCAGGGCGTGCCGGCCGTCGCTGATCGCCTCCCACGCGCCGGTCTGCGCGGCGGTCGGGGCGGCGAAGGCGGCGGAGAACCACTCCCGGGTGGCCGCCCCGAAGCGCTCCAACACCGCGGTCATCGCTGGTCCCTCCATCGGTACATCCGGCTGCCGGCGTGAACCATCCTGCCCGCCGGGTACGACGAAGCTGGGCCGTCCGAGCGACCGAATCCCGCAAATTCGAGTGGAACCGGCAGGTCTGACTTGCCCGACTTAGTAGTTATGGAGTAACTTTCTGTCATCGTCCGATCTCTCAAGGAGTACCTCCATGCCCGTTGTCGAGCGCGGCCTCCACCACGACACGGAGGTGCTTCTCCGGAAGGTGGACGGCCTGGTGGCCCTGCTGCGGCTGCGGCACCACCGGCTCGACCCGGCGGCGGTGGACCGGTTCGCCGACACCCTGCGGGCCCTGGTCGTCGACAGCGGATCGGCGAGCGCCGCCGACCGGGCGCGGGTCCGCGCCACCGTGCACTACCACATGCTGCTGGTCAGCCGACGAGGTCTGCTGCCGCTCGCCGACGTGCCCGCACCCGCCGGACCCGCGACGCCGGCCAGTCCGGCGATGCCCGCCGCGACGGCGACGGCAACGGCTCCCACCGAACCAGCCGGCACATGACGGTAACCGTACGGTAATCACCGAATCTGCTTTGATCGCTTACCATCCAAGCTCCGGGAACCGGCGACGTCCAGGCCCGGCCACCGCCCGGCGGGCCGGCCGGTCAGGCGGCCGGCACCGGGAGACCGGTAGGCTGGCGGGGATCGACAGCGGAGGGGGGCACGGATGGCACAGCTGCGCCACCTCCCGGCTCCGCGCAGGATCGCCGTCGTTCTACTCGTCCTGCTCACCGTCACCGCCGTGCACGGCGCCGCCTCGGTCGCCGTACCGGCCGTCGCCGTCGCCGCCGGGCCGGCCTCCATCGGAGCCGCGCTGCTGCACCAGACCGTCTCGCCCGGTGGTCGCAACTGCGTCGACGACGCCGACCACCGGCAGCAGCAGAGCGTGTCGGCCCGGCCCGGCCCAGCCGGTGACGACCACGGCACTCCGACCGGTGCCGTCACCACGCCAACCTGGTCCGCCGCGCCATCCGTCACCGGCCAGGCGGCCCGGTCGTCGGCCGCCGGTCCGCTCCTGCGCCGCGGCACCCGGCCCTGCTCCAGCCGGGCACCACCCGACCAGCTGGCGGCGCAGCTGACCACTGCGGCCGCACACCTGCCCATTCTCGACTGAACCGGGCCACCGAACCGGCGGAGTCCGGGGCCGGACGTCCCGAGCCTTCGCCACTTCCACGTCACCCCTCCGCTACGGCCGCGACGCGCCGTCCGGCGTTCCTCTCCCGCTGGGCGGGCAAGCCCGGCAACGGACCCATGCCGACGCGTGGGCCCGCGACGATACCTACCTGGAGCCATCCGTGCTGGTATTGCTCATCGTCCACCTGGTGACGGCGCTCGTGGCGCCGGTGCTGGTCCGCTGGTGGGGTCCGCGTGCCTGCTACCTGCTGGCCGCCGCGCCCGGCGCCGCCGCCGGCTGGGCACTGGCCAACACCGGTGCGGTACGCGACGGTGCCACGCTCGACGAGACGTACCGGTGGGTGCCGCAGCTCGGCCTCGACCTGACGCTTCGGGTCGGCACCTTGTCCTGGCTCATGGTGCTGCTGGTCGGCGGCGTCGGAGCCCTGGTCCTGATCTACTGCGCCCGCTACTTCGCGTCGGGTGAGCCCGGCCTCGGCCGGTTCACCGCGAACTTCGTCGGATTCGCCGGAGCCATGCTCGGTCTGGTCCTCGCCGACGACCTGATCCTGCTCTACGTCTTCTGGGAGCTGACCACCGTCTTCTCCTACCTGTTGATCGGCCACCATCCGGAGAAACGGGCCAGCCGCCGGGCCGCCGCCCAGGCGCTGATCGTGACCACCCTGGGCGGCCTGGCGATGCTCGTCGGGTTCATCATGCTCGGTGAGCAGGCCGGCACCTACCGCTGGTCGCAGATCGCGGCCAGCCCACCGCCGGGGGGCGGCTACCTGGCCGTCGCGCTGGTGCTGGTCCTCGTCGGTGCGCTGGCCAAGTCGGCGATCTTCCCGTTCAGCTTCTGGCTGCCCTCGGCGATGGCCGCGCCCACCCCGGTCAGCGCCTACCTGCACGCCGCCGCCATGGTGAAGGCCGGCATCTACCTGGTGGCCCTGCTGTCACCGGCGTACGCGGGCAACCCCTGGTGGTACTGGTCGATCGTCACCACCGGCACCGCCACCATGCTGGCCGGCGGCTGGGCGGCGCTGCGCCAGACCGACCTCAAGCTGCTGCTGGCGTACGGGACCGTGAGCCAGCTCGGTCTGCTGGTGGTGGTGACCGGCACGGGCGAACGCGGCCCGGCGTTGGCCGGGGCGACGATGCTGCTCGCCCACGCCCTGTTCAAGGCGACCCTGTTCCTGGTGGTCGGCATCGTCGACCGGTGCGCCGGCACCCGCGACCTCACCGAGCTGAGCGGGCTGGGCCGCCGGATGCCGGCGGTCGCCGTGGCCGCTACGCTCGCCGCCGCGTCGATGGCCGGGGTGCCTCCGCTGCTCGGCTTCGTCGGCAAGGAGGCGGTCCTGGAGGCGTTCGCACCGGACCCGGTCGTGTTGGCGCTGATCGTCCTCGGCTCGGTGTTCACCACCGCGTACAGTGCCCGGTTCATCTGGGGCGCGTTCGTCGGCAAGCCCGGTCGGGAGCCGACTGCCGCCGTGTCGGTCGGCCCGGTGTTCGTGCTGCCGGTCGGCGTACTGGCGCTGCTCGGTCTGCTGCTCGGGCCGGCGGCCGGCGTCGTCGACACGGTGCTCACCCCGTACGCCGGGCTGTTCGGTCCGGGCGACTACCACCTGGCGCTGTGGCACGGGTTCACCCCCGCGCTGGGGCTGTCCCTGGTCGCGCTCGTCGGCGGTGCCGCGCTGTTCCTGGCCCGGGACCGGGTGGCCGCCGTGCAGCGGCGGCTGCGGGCTCCGACCGACGGGGCGACCAGCTACGCCCAGGCGACCCACCTGCTGGACCGGATCTCGGTGGAGGTCACCGGCGCCACCCAGCGCGGGTCGCTGCCGCAGTACCTCGGCATCATCCTGCTGGTGCTGGTCACCGTGCCCGGTGGAGCGCTGCTGGTGACCCGGCCGTGGACCGGGCAGTGGCGCTGGTACGACACGCCGGTGCAGATCGCGGTGGCAGCGGTCCTGGTGGTCGCCGCGATCGCCACGGTCCGGGCGCAACGCCGACTGAAGGCAGTCATCCTGGCCGGAGTGACCGGTTACTGCACCGCGTTGATGTTCGTCCTGCACGGCGCACCCGACCTGGCGCTCACCCAGTTCCTCGTCGAGACGATCACCATCGTGGTGTTCGTCCTGGTGGTTCGTCGGCTGCCGATCTACTTTTCGGAACGTCCACTGCGTTCCAGCCGGTACGCGCGGATCGCCCTCGGTGTCGTCGTCGGCGTGGTGATGTCCGGCATGGCGATGGCGGCGGTCGGCAACCGGGACGCGGCACCCGTCTCAGCGGCCTACCCCGAACAGGCGGTGGAGTACGGCGGCGGGCGCAACGTGGTGAACGTGACGCTGGTCGACATCCGGGCCTGGGACACCATGGGGGAGATCTCGGTGCTGGTCGTCACGGCGACCGGCGTGGCGAGCCTGGTGTTCCTGCGGCCGCGTACCGGGCCGGGTCCCCGCCGGGTCGGCGCCGCGACCGCAGCCGGCCACGGTAACCGGCCGGGCGGCCCGTCCCCGCCGGCCCGGTCCCGGCGCCAACGGATCTGGCTGCGGGGCGGCGCGACCCAGACCCCGCGGGGCCGGTCGATCATCTTCGAGGTGGTCACCCGGCTGCTGTTCCACGCCATCCTGGTCTACTCGATATTCCTGCTCTTCTCCGGCCACAACGCGCCCGGTGGCGGGTTCGCCGGCGGGCTGGTGGCCGGGCTGGCGCTGGCGGTGCGCTATCTCGCCGGTGGCCGCCACGAACTCAACGAGGCGGCACCGGTGGACGCCGGGCTGGTGCTCGGCGTCGGTCTGTTCCTGGCGATCGGCGCCGGGCTGAGTCCGATCCTGGTCGGCGCCGACGTGCTGCAGAGCGCCATCGTGGACCTGCATTTGCCGGTGATCGGCGACGTCCACCTGGTCACCTCGCTCTTCTTCGACGTGGGCGTCTACCTGATCGTGGTGGGTCTGGTCCTGGACATCCTGCGCAGCCTCGGTGCCGAGGTCGACCGGCAGATCGCGCGGTCCGCCGAGCCGGACGTCGAGGTGGACGACACCCCGCCGGGCGAGCTCGCCGCCGCTGACGCCACCGCACCGGGTGCCGCCGGCGACCGGGTCGCCGGAGGAAGGAGCTGACATGCCGCCCAACATCGTGCTCGTCCTGGTCGTCGGGGTGCTCTTCGCCGCCGGCGTCACCCTGTTGCTGGAACGCAGTCTCACCCGGGTGGTGCTTGGGGTGGTCCTGCTCGGCAACGGGGCCAACCTGCTGATCCTGCTGGGCGGGCGGCCCGGCGGGGCGCCCATCGCCGAGGTGACCGCCGCCGAGGAGATGAGCGACCCGCTGCCACAGGCGCTCATCCTCACCGCGATCGTGATCACGCTCGGGCTCACCGCGTTCCTGCTCGCCATGGCGTACCGCAGCTGGTTGCTCTTCGGCCACGACGAGGTCCAGGACGACCTGGAGGACCGGCTCATTGTGCAGCGCGCCCTCGCCGACCAGGGACCCAACGCCGAGGACGACGCCGAGGACAGCGACGACAACGACACCGACCCGATCGACGCGATCGGTGCCCCCCGTACCGCCCCGGCCCGCGCCGGCGATCTCGATCGGAGCGACCCGTGAGCTTCCTGGTGCCGTTGCCGGTGATCGTGCCGCTGCTCGGCGCGGGTATCACCCTGGTGCTGGCCCGGCATCCGCGCGCCCAGCGGACCACCAGCGTCGCCGCCCTCTCCGTCAGCTTCGGCGTCGCGCTCGCCCTGCTGGTCACCGCCCACATCGAAGGACCCCAGGTGGTACGGGTGGGTGGCTGGCCGGTGCCGCTGGGCATCGTGCTGGTCGCCGACCAGCTCGCCACCCTGATGTTGGTGGTCTCCACCGCGGTGACGCTCTGCGTACTGCTGTACTCGATCGGCGAAGGTCGTGCCGACGGCCGGGAGAGCACACCGGTGGCGATCTACCACCCGACGTACCTGATCCTCACCGCCGGAGTGACCAACGCGTTCCTCTCCGGGGACCTGTTCAACCTGTACGTCGGGTTCGAGATCCTGCTCGGTGCCAGCTACGTGCTGCTCACCCTGGGCGGCACCGAGGTACGGATCCGGGCCGGCACCACGTACGTCGTGGTCAGCATCCTCTCCTCGGTCATCTTCCTCACCGCGATCGGGCTGGTCTACGCCGCCACCGGCACGGTGAACCTGGCGCAGCTGGCCGACCGGCTCGACGGACTTCCCGACGATCTGCGGCTGGTGCTGCAGCTGATGCTGCTCCTCGCGTTCGGCATCAAGGCGGCGGTGTTCCCGCTGTCGGCCTGGCTGCCGGACAGCTACCCGACCGCGCCGGCTCCGGTCACCGCCGTCTTCGCCGGTCTGCTGACCAAGGTCGGCGTCTACGCGATCATCCGTACCGAGACGTTGCTGTTCCCCGGCGGACGCACCCGCGACCTGCTGCTGGTGGTCGCGTTGCTGACCATGGTGGTCGGCATCCTCGGTGCCGTCGCGCAGTCGGACATCAAGCGGCTGCTCTCGTTCACCCTGGTCAGTCACATCGGCTACATGCTGTTCGGGATCGCGCTCGGCACCGCCGCCGGACTGGCGGCGGCGATCTTCTACGTGGTGCACCACATCACCATCCAGACCACGCTGTTCCTGGCGACCGGGCTGGTGGAGCGCCGGGGCGGCAGCACCAACCTGGAACGTCTCGGCGGGTTGGCCCGGGCCGCGCCGCTGCTCGCCGCGCTGTTCTTTCTGCCCGCGTTGAACCTGGCCGGCATACCACCGTTCTCCGGGTTCCTCGGCAAGCTCGGGTTGCTGCAGGCCGGGGCCGCCGACGGCGGACCGCTGGTCTGGGTGGTCGCCGCCGGCGCGGTGGTGACCAGCCTGCTCACCCTGTACGCGGTGACCCGGGTGTGGAATCTCGCCTTCTGGCGCAAGACGGCCCCGCAGGCCGCAGCGGGCGGTCCGGCGCCGGCACCGGCACCTGCTACGGCCCCGCAGCCGGCAACGGTGCCGTCCGTCACCCGGGCGGTGTCCGGTGTCCGGGTGCCGTCCACCGACTCGGCCTCCACCCCGCTCGCCGCCGACGGCCCGGGGTCGGTGGAACCGATGCCGCCCCTGCTGGTCGGCGCGACCACCGCACTGGTGCTGCTCGGCCTGGCGCTGACCGTGCTGGCCGGACCGTTGTACCAGATCGGCACCGAGGCGGCAGCCAACCTGGTGAGTCGGACGCCGTACGTTGACGCGGTGTTCCCGCAGGGAGGAGCCCGATGAGTCCGGTGTCCAGGGCCGCGCGCTGGCGTACCCAGATCGTCGCGGTCGCCGCTCTGGTGGTGCTGTGGAACCTGTTCTACGGGCGGTTCTCCGTCGGCAACCTGCTCGGCGGGACGTTGGTGGCACTGGTGGTGGTCACCGTCTTCCCGCTGCCGCCGGTCGCCTTCGAGGGCCGGATTCGGCCGCTGGCGGTGCTGCGCTTCCTCGTCCGGTTCGTCGTCGACCTGTTCATCGCGAGCGCGCAGGTGGCCTGGACCGCCGTCCGGTTCGGGCACACCCCGCGCAGCGCGGTCCTCGCGGTGCGGCTCCGGGTCCGGACCGACCTGAACCTGACCCTCACCGCGGAGGCGTTGTCGTTGATCCCGGGCAGCCTCATCGTCGAGGCCGACCCGGCCAGCGGCACCCTTTACGTCCACGTGCTCGACGTCGTCGACCACCACGACGTCGAGCGGGCCCGGCGGAAGGTGCTGGCGTTGGAGGAGCGGATCGTCCGGGCCGTCGGCTCGGCGGACGACGTGCGTCACCTCGCCGACCTTCCTCGCCCGGCCGACCATCCATTTCCAGGAAACGATCCCCGCCCAGGGAACGGAGAGAATCGATGACCTTCGTGGCCGTCGTGGTGACCGTCCTGCTGGCCGTGGCGGCCCTGCTGACCGTCGGGCGGATCATCCGTGGTCCGACACTGCTCGACCGGGTGGTGGCCGCCGAGGTGCTGATCGCCATCATCGTCGGTGGGCTCGCCGCCGAGGCGGCGGTCAACCGGCACGCCACCACCCTGCCGGTGCTGGTGGTGCTGTCCCTGCTCGGGTTCGTGGGCTCGGTCAGCATCGTCCGGTTCGTCGCCGCCCGCCCGCCCGCGGTGGCCGCCGCCGAACGGGAGCAACGGTGAACGGGGTGCTGACCGTACTGTCCGGCACGCTGCTGATCGGCGGCGCGTTGCTCAGCCTGGCGGCCAGCATCGGTCTGCTGCGCTTCCCCGACGTCGCCGCCCGGATACACGCGGCGACCAAGCCGCAGGTTCTCGGCCTGCTACTGGTCCTCAGTGGGCTGGCGTTGCGGCTGCAGAGCGGCACCGAACTGGCCACTCTGCTGATGGTGGCGGTCTTCCAGATGGCGACCGCGCCGGTCGCGGCCCACATCATCGGTCGGACCGCCTACCGGGCCAATCTGGTCCGGCGCGACCTGCTGGTCACCGACGAGGCGGACGGAATGGCGGTCGACAGCACCGGCGGCGACGGTACCGGTGGGCAGCGGCGGACCACTATATAATCCGGCCATGACCGATGCTCCTGCCCAGGAGGGCAGCAGTAGCCAGCCGGGTAGCACCCGGCTGCCGACATTCCGGCCGCCGGTCGCCGGAGCGCTGAGCCCCCGGTGCTGATCGTCTTCGGTCTCTTTCTGATCACCGTGTTGACGGTCGCGACCGGGTACTTCGTCGCCCAGGAGTTCGGCTACGTCGCCGTCGACCGGGGTCGGCTGCGGACCCTGGCCGACCGGGGCGACCCGGCCGCCGCCCGGGCGCTGCGGGTGACCAGCCGGCTGTCGTTCATGCTCTCCGGTGCCCAGTTGGGGATCACGGTCACCGCGTTGCTGGTCGGCTACGTCGCCGAGCCGTACCTCGGCGCCGGACTGTCCGAGCTGCTCGGTGGGGTCGGTGTTCCGCCGGCCGCCAGCCTGACCATCTCGGTCGGGCTGGCGCTGATCATCTCGACCGTGGTGCAGATGGTCCTCGGTGAGCTGGCCCCCAAGAACCTCGCCCTCGCCCGGGCCGAGACGTTGGCCCGGGCGCTCAGCCGGTCGACCCTGATCTACCTGGCCGTCGCCGGACCACTGATCCGGATGTTCGACATCGCGGCCAACCGGTTGCTACGGCGGGTCGGCATCGAGCCGATCGAGGAGCTGCCCAGTGGCGCCACCGCCGAGGACCTCGGCCAGATCATCGCCGAGTCCCGCCAGGAGGGGCACCTCGACTCGGCGATGTCCACGCTGCTCGACCGAGGGCTGCACTTCCGGCAGCTGACCGCCGGCGAGGCGATGGTGCCGCGGGTCGACGTGCACACGGTACGGGTCGACGCGCCGCTGACCGGGCTGGTGGAGCTGCTGGACACCGGGCACTCCCGGTTCCCGGTGCACGGCTCGGACGGCGTCGACGACTTGGTCGGCATCGCCAGCATCGCGGACGTGCTCACCGTGCCGCCGTCGCGACGGGCGGTGACGACGGTCGCGGCGGTGATGGTCCCCCCGCTGCTGGTGCCGGAGACCCTGCCGCTGCCGGCGGTGCTGGACCGGCTGCGTAAGGGGCACCGGCAGCTGGCCTGCGTGGTCGACGAGTACGGCGGCTTCGCCGGGGTGATCACCTTGGAGGACATCGCCGAGGAGCTGGTTGGCCCGATCCGGGACGAGGACGACCCGCCGGAGCCGGCCCCGGCCCGCCAGCCGGACGGCTCCTGGCTGGTGCCGGCCCGCTGGCGAATCGACGAGGTCGCCGACACCACCGGTGTCGAGCTGCCGACCGCCCCCGAGTACGACACCCTCTCCGGCCTGGTCATGCGGGAACTGGGCCGGGTGCCCGAGGTCGGCGACCAGATCTCGATCAGCCTGGAGGAGATGACCGCCGGCAACGGCCACCATCCGGCCCGGCGGGCCGTACTGCACGTGATCTCCGTCGACCGGCACGTGCCTGACTCGGTACGGCTGGAGGTGATCGGGTGAGCACCGGGTGGGCGTTGCTGACCTCACTGGTGCTGCTCGCGCTGAACGGGTTTTTCGTGGCCGCGGAGTTCGCCCTGGTGGCGAGCAAGCGGTATCGCCTGGAACAGGCCGCGGCGGGCGGCTCGCGGGCGGCCCGGGCGGCGCTGGACGGTTCCCGCGAGCTGTCGCTGATGCTCGCCGGGGCGCAGTTGGGCATCACCGTCTGCACCCTCGGCCTGGGCGCGTTGGCCGAGCCGGCGGTGGAGCGGCTGATGGCGCCGCTGTTGGAACGGGCCGGTCTGCCGTACGCGGCCAGTCACCTGGTCGCGTTCCTGTTCGCCCTCGCCCTGGTGGTCTTCCTGCACCTGGTGGTCGGCGAGATGGCACCGAAGTCGTGGGCGATCACCCACCCGGAGCGGTCGGCGCTGCTGCTGGCGCTGCCGTTCCGGGCGTTCGCCCGGGTGTCCCGGCCGGTCCTGTCCGGGTTGAACGCGATCGCCAATGCCGTGCTGCGGGCGTTCCGGGTCGAACCGCAGGACCAGCTCGCCCAGGTGCACGGCCCGGACGAGCTGCGCATCCTGCTGGAACAGTCGCGGGAGCACGGGCTGCTGCCGCCGGACCAGCACGAGCTGCTGGCCAAGATGCTCCAGCTGGAGCGCACCACTGTCCGGGACGTGATGCAGCCGGTGGACCAGGTTGTCGCGGTGGCCCGGACGGACACCGCCGAGCGGGTGGAGGAGCTGTCCCTGGGCAGCGGCCGGTCCCGCCTGGTGGTCTGCGGGGAGGCCGGCGATCTGATCGGCATCGTGCACGTACGCGACGCGGTACGGGCGAACACCTGTGACGGCGCGCCGACCGCAGAATCGCTGATGAGCCGGCCGTTCCTGCTGCCGGCGACGGCAACCGTCACCGAGGCGGTGGCGGCGATGCGCGCCGACCAGGTCCAGCTAGCGCTGGTCACCAACGGTGCCGGTGCCGACCGGCCGATCGGTTTCGTGGCGTTGGAGGACCTGCTGGAGGAGGTCATCGGCGAGTTCGACGACGAGACGGACACCGTACCGAGGGGACGGCGGATGCGCTGAGCTGCGTGCCGACGGTGGCGGTTGGCCGCTCAGCGGTCAGTCTGTTCCTACGGGTCGGGCTGTTCCGGCGGCCATGCTCCGGCGGTCAGGCTGCTCCGGCGCTGGCGGTGGCGAGCTTGACCCCGAAGCCGAGGAACAGAGCGCCCACCCCGCTGGTGACCGTCGCGGCGAGCCGTCGCCGCTGCCGGAACTGCATCGTCAGTGCGGAGAGCAACGGCGGTGGACAGGACGAACAACGAGTTCGGCCCGGGCAGCAGGACGATCGCCACGGTGCCCAGGACGTACGTCCAGATGTCGGTGGTGCCCAGCATGGGGGCATCCTCACCTGTCCGCCGGTCCGTTGGCGAGAGAAATCTCGCTGGTGGTGAAGTAGGTCGGCACCGCCCGGGTGACTCCGGCGGCGGATTGCGGCGGGTCGGCGACGGTGCGCATTGGCACCACCCCGGCCCAGTACGGCAGCGCGAGGTCGGCCTGTTCGTCGACGGGGTCACCGGCGCGGGCCTTGACCGATACCTCGTCGAGAGCGACGGCGAGCACCGCTGTCTGCGCGAGTTCCCGGCTGGTCGGTGGCCGGCTGTCCGCGGCCCGGCCCGGTGCTGCCTTGTCGATCAGGGCGTCGAGTGCCCGCCGCTTGTCGGCCGGGTCGCTGACCAGCCGGGCGGTGCCGTGCACGACGACTGACCGGTAGTTGGCACTGTGGTGCGCCTGGGCGCGGGCATAGACCAGGCCGTCGAGCAGGGTGACGGCCACACAGACGGCGAGCCCTTGTGGGTCCCGGGCGGCCAGCAGGGGGGTGCTCGCGGTGGAGCCGTGCAGGTACAGGGTCTCGTCGATGCGTACGTGCAGAGTGGGCAGTGCCCGGGGCGCGTTGTCGGCGACGAACGCCAGGCAGCAGTGGTACGCCTCGTCGAGGATGCGGTGTGCCTCGGTGCGCTGGTAGGTCACCCGGCTGAGGTGTCGCGTGGCGGTGGTGCGGGCGGTGGCGGGGTACACTTGGTCTCCTGAGATTGTGCTAGTACAATATGATATTTGTGTCAGAACAATATCAGCCGACCGGTGCGACCGCGACCGAGATCTCGGCCAGCGTCGAGGCCGGTGTCCGTACGGGTGCGTTGGCACCTGGTGCCCTGCTGCCGGCGGTGCGTACGCTCGCCGACGCACTCGAGGTCAGCCCGGCCACCGTCGCCAAGGCGTACCAGGCGCTGCGCCAACGGGGGATCGTCGACACCGACGGCCGACGCGGCACCCGGGTCCGCGCCCGCCCACCGGTCGCCGTGACCCGGCCCGGTCCGTCCGCGCCGGCCCCGCCGGGCACCCTGGACCTGTCCACCGGCGAGCCGGATCCACGGCTGTTGCCGCCGCTGGCGACACATCTCGCTGCGGTCGCCCGGCAGCTGGCCGACACCTCGTCCGGGCAGGGCTACGCCGACGCCGGCCTGCTGCCCGACCTCGCCGCGCTCGCTGCGGTCCGGTTGGCCGACGACGGCCTACCGGCTGCCGGTCTGACCGTCACCAGTGGCGCGCTGGACGGGATCGAACGCCTGCTCACCAGCAATCTGCGCGCTGGCGACCGGGTCGCGGTGGAGGACCCCGGCTGGGCCAACCTGCTGGATCTGATCGCGGCACTGGGCCTCACCCCGGTGCCGATGACGGTGGACGACCGTGGCCCTACCGAACCGGGCCTGCGGGCGGCGCTGTCCGCCGGTGTGTCCGCCATCGTGGTCACCACCCGGGCGCAGAACCCTACCGGTGCCGCCCTGGACGGCGACCGGGCCGACCGGCTGCGACGGCTGCTGCGCGAGACCGACGACGTGCTGCTCATCGAGGACGACCACGCCGCCGAGCTCTCCGACGGTCCGCCGCACGTGCTGGCCGGCGCGACATCCCGATGGGCGTTCGTCCGCTCCGCCAGCAAGCCGTACGGCCCGGACCTGCGGATCGCCCTGTTGACCGGCGACGAGACCACACTGAGCCGGGTTGCCGGTCGGATGCGTACCGGTTCCGGCTGGGTCTCCACGGTCCTGCAGCGGCTGCTCGGACAGTTGTGGCGCGACCCCTCGGTCACCGCCTCGGTGGCCGGGGCCGGCCGGGTCTACCAGCGCCGTCGGGAGGCGCTGCGGGCCGCGCTCGCCGCCCACGGCGTGGCCAGCCACGGCGGCAGCGGGATCAACGTCTGGGTGCCGGTGACGGACGAGACCCACGTGGTGACCGCGCTGCAGACAGCCGGATTCACCGTCTCCGCCGGAGCCCGCTACCGGCTACGCGGCGCGCCGGGGATCAGGATCACCGTCAGCGGGCTCGACGAGCACCGGGCCGGCGAGCTCGCCGCGGCGGTGCACGACGCGCTGCGCCCAGCAGGACGCACCGGGGTCGGCAGGTGAGGTACGCGGGCCGCGCCCGGACCCGTCAACCCAGGCGCACCGGGCGATCCGCAACCGGGTAGGAAGGACCCGTGACCGTGCACGAATCCACCGTCGGAGCCGATGGGTACGTCCCCGCCGGTGCCCGTAGCCTCGCCGACCTGCGCGCTGCCGCCCCCGGCTGCCTGGGATGCGAACTGCACCAGCCCGCCAGCCAGGTGGTCTTCGGTCGGGGCAACCCCGATGCCCGGGTGGTGATGGTCGGCGAGCAGCCCGGGGACGTCGAGGACCGCCAGGGTCTGCCGTTCGTCGGCCCGGCCGGCCGGCTGCTGCGCCGGGCGGTGGACGACGCCGGGATCCCGGTCGACCAGATCTATCTGACCAACGCGGTGAAGCACTTCCGCTTCGTGTCGCGCGGCGGTCGACGGATCCACCAGACCCCGGACCGGGTGCACATTGTGGCCTGCCGGCCCTGGCTGGTCGCCGAGTTCGCGATGCTGCGCCCGGCCGTCGTCGTGGTGCTCGGCGCGACTGCGGCCCGGGCGCTGCTCGGTCCGGCGTTCCGGGTGACCCGCTCGCGTGGCGTACCGCTGCCGTGGCCGGCCTCGGCCGAGCGGCCCGAGGAGTTCCCGGTGGGCCCGGCTCAGCTGGTGGCCACCATCCATCCCTCGGCGGTGCTGCGCGCCGACGACCAGCAGATTGCCTACCGAGGGCTGGTCACCGACCTCGGCGTCGTCCGCGGACTGCTCGCCGGTCTGGGCAACCCGACCCCGGCGGTACGCCGATGACCGCACTCACCGCACCGCCGTCGGTGACCGATCCGCCGCCACCCGGTGACGTCACCCGCATCCAACGCCGTACGCTGCGGCTGCTCGCCGGTACCCAGATGATCGGCGGCGTAGGCGTCACCATCGGGATCTCGGTCGGTGGCCTGCTCGCCGCCGAGCTTGGCGGGGTGACCGTCTCCGGCCTGGCGCAGAGCGCCGCGGTGGTCGGCGGGGCGCTGCTCGCCGTACCCGTGGTCCGGCTCATGAACGGGCACGGCCGCCGTCCCGGCCTGGTCTTCGCGTACCTGACGGGTGCGACCGGGGCGGTGCTGGTGGTGGCCGCCGCGGCGGTGCGCTGGGTGCCGCTGCTGTTCGTCGGCATGGTCCTGTTCGGCGGTGCGACGACCGCCGGGCTCCAGGCCCGGTACGCGGCGGTCGACCTCGCCGAGCCGCGTCGTCGGGGCCGGCAACTGTCGCTGGTGGTCTGGGCGACCACGGTCGGCGCGGTGACCGCCCCCAACCTGGCCGGGCTGGCCGACCGGTCGGCCAGTGGGGTCGGGCTGCCGCCGCTGGCCGGTCCGTTCGCCGTCAGCACGCTGGCGTTCCTGCTGGCCGCGCTGTTGGTGCTGATGTTGCTGCGACCGGATCCGCTGCTGACCGCCCGGCGGATCGCCGACCCCGCGTCGGCGACCGCCCCGGTGCGGTCCGGTCGGGGTCTGCGGGCCGGGTCCGGCCGAGGCATGCGGGCGGCGTTCGCGGTGGTCATGGCCCGGCCAGCCGCGCGGCTCGGAGTCTGCGCTGTCGCTGTCGGCCACCTGGTGATGGTGGGGGTGATGGCGATGACTCCGGTCCACATCGGGATGGGGCATTCCGGTGGTGACCTGCTGCGCACCGTCGGGCTGGTGCTGAGCCTGCACATTGCCGGGATGTACGCGCTGTCGCCGGTGGTAGGTTGGCTCACCGACCGGTCCGGTCGCCGGCCGGTGATCGTCGGTGGGGCCGGGCTGCTACTGGCCGCGTGCGCTGTGGCGGGCACCGCCGGTCACGACCCGGTACGCCTGGTGATCGGGCTGGTGCTGCTCGGGCTCGGCTGGTCGGGCACCATGGTCGCGGGCTCGACCCTGCTGTCGGAGTCGGTGCCGGTCGACGTCCGTCCGTCGGTGCAAGGCCTGTCGGACCTGGTGATGGGCCTGGCCGGCGCATCCGCCGGCGCGGTCAGCGGAATCATCGTCGGGCTGTCCGGTTACGGCGTCCTGACGTTGCTGTCGGCGCTGGCCACGGTGCCGTTGCTGGGGTTGGTGCTGCGCCCGGTGTCGGCTCCGTCGAAGCAGTAAGGAGGTAGGGATGCGGTTGACGGACTTCTGGGGCCGGTTGGACGAGGCGTTCGGGCCGGCGTACGCCCGCAGCATCGCCACCGATCAGGTGCTGGCCCAGCTGGGTGGGCGCACCATCGCCCAGGCGCTGGCGGCGGGTGAGGAGACGGCGGTGGTCTGGCGGGCGGTCTGCGCCGCGTACCCCGACCGGGTTCCCGGCCGGTTGCGCTGAACGGCGAGTGCCGGTCGAACTGGGATTCACGAGTCTCGGGGTATCCGGGAGCCGGCCTGTGTGTGTAGCACGTCGCTTGCCGGCCGGTCGTACCTCTGTCGGCTGGTCGTGCCTTTGCTTGACGGGTAGGTACCTCTGCTTGACGGGCGCGCGTTCGCGTAGCTGCATTCACTCTTTGCGGTCGAATGGCTGCTTTGGGTGGTGAGATTCGTGGGCGTGTCTGGTTTTCCACTCGTACATCTGTTCGGCTATTGTCCACAGCTAGGTGCTCATCCACAGGTTGCGGCCCGTCGGCTGTTTTCTGTCGGACCCAGCGCCTAGCGTGACCCGGGTGACGAGAAGCTCGGCCAGGACGCCTGGGAAGTCGGCGAACGTAGGGGTGGCAGCAATGGCGGCAGTGCCAGATAAGGAAAAGGCGCTCGATCTGGCGCTGGCTCAGATCGACAAACAGTTCGGCAAGGGCTCGGTGATGCGGCTGGGCGAGCGGCCGGTGATCCAGACCGCAGTGATCCCCACCGGCTCCATCGCGCTCGACGTGGCACTCGGCGTCGGCGGCCTGCCCCGGGGTCGGGTGGTCGAGGTCTACGGCCCGGAGAGCAGCGGTAAGACCACGGTCGCCCTGCACGCGGTGGCCAACGCCCAGCGTTCCGGCGGCATCGCGGCGTTCATCGACGCCGAGCACGCGCTCGACCCGGACTACGCCAGGGCGCTCGGCGTGGACACCGACGCCATGCTGGTCTCCCAACCGGACACAGGCGAGCAGGCGCTGGAGATCGCCGACATGCTGATCCGCTCCGGCGCGCTGGACATCATCGTGATCGACTCGGTCGCGGCCCTGGTGCCCCGCGCCGAGATCGAGGGCGAGATGGGGGACAGCCACGTCGGTCTGCAGGCCCGGCTGATGAGCCAGGCGCTGCGCAAGATCACCGGTGTGCTGAACAGCACCGGCACCACCGCGATCTTCATCAACCAGCTGCGGGAGAAGATCGGCGTGATGTTCGGCTCGCCGGAGACCACCACCGGTGGCCGAGCGCTGAAGTTCTACGCCTCGGTGCGGCTCGACGTGCGACGGATCGAGAGCCTCAAGGACGGCACCGACGTGGTCGGCAACCGGACCCGGGTCAAGGTCGTCAAGAACAAGGTCTCCGCACCGTTCAAGCAGGCCGAGTTCGACATCATGTACGGCAAGGGCATCTCCCGGGAGGGGTCGCTGATCGACGTCGGTGTCGAGCAGTCGATCATCCGCAAGTCCGGCGCCTGGTACACCTACGAGGGCGACCAGCTCGGTCAGGGCAAGGAGAAAGCTCGGGAGTTCCTCCGGGAGAACCCGGACGTGGCGGCTGAGATCGAGAAGAAGATCCTGGAGAAGCTCGGCGTCGGTGCGCTCGGTGCCGACGAGGCCGGCGGGCCTGAGTTGCCGCCGGTCGACTTCTGATCCGGATGGCTGGTCGACGACGCGGTGCACGGACGGGCAGGGGCTGGGATGCGGCTCCGCCCCGTCCTCGCGCCTCCCGTGCCGGCCGCTCCGCCGAGGCGGCCGGGTCCGCCGACCATGCCACCGGGTCCACCGCTACCGGCCGGCAGCCGGTGGACGAGGCGCAGCAGGCCCGCGACATCTGTCTGCGGCAGCTCGCCGTCCGCCCCCGGACCCGGGCGGAGCTCGCCGCCGTACTGCGGCGACGCGGCATTTCCGAGGCCACGGCCAGGTCGGTCCTCGACCGGTACGACGAGGTTGGGATGATCGACGACGCGGCGTTCGCCCAAGCCTGGGTGACCAGCCGGCATCACGGTCGAGGGCTGGCCCGGCGCAACCTCGCCGCCGAGTTGCGTCAGCGCGGCGTGGATCCGCAGATTGCCCGGGACGCGCTGGACGGGCTGGACGAGTCGACCGAGCGGGCCACCGCGGCGGAGCTCGTCGAGCGCAAGCTGCGTACCGCCCGGGGTGCTCCGGACGTGGTGTTCCGGCGGTTGGTCGCGATGCTCGCCCGCAAGGGTTACTCGGCGGGGGTGGCTGTGCCGGTGGTCCGGGAGGCGTTGGTCGCCCGGTCCGCCGAGGCGGCCGAGTTCACCGACACGGTGGATGCCGAGGCACTGACCGGCGAGGTTCCCGACCCGGATGCTGAGCAGCCCTGGTCCACCTGACGGGACGCCATCCCCCTGCGGGGTGTGCCAAATTTCCGACTCATCCCGACGCGTCCTGAGCGCGACATGCTGCCTGTGAGCGCGCCGATGCCCTACGTTCCGTTGTCGGTCTGATCATGACTTCTTGACCGAACGGCCCCTCGCGACCTAGCCTCGCGTTACAGACGAACAACCGACCCGTCGCAGGCTAACCGCACAACATAGATCGCATAACAGTACGGCATCACTTCGCAGCAGCAGCTCAGTAGCCAGACATGCCGCAACCGGACAGGCCGGTCCGGCTGCGACAGCACGCACAACGGCCGTTTCGCCGTGGTCGTGCCCGCACCCACGTCGGTGCTGTCTGGTCGTTGGTCAGCCGCCACGGTCGGGCGTTCCCATAGCCGTGGCCGGCCGGAGCGAGAAGCTTCCGGTAAGGCCGACGGCGGACTGGAGGCGGTCGTGGCGCAGCGCAGGAAGCCGGCGGGACACGCGAGTGTCGGTAGGCCCGGAGGGTCGGCATGACCGGGCTGGAGTGGATGCTCTTCGCCGCGGTCGTCGGGCTGGCCGGCCTGGTGCTCGCCGGCCTCGCGCTCGGTGCCCGCGCGCTGCGTCGGCTCACCACACCGGCGGCCGCGCCGCCGGTCGAGGAGGACCCGGCCTTCATCGCCGCCCGCGACCAGCAGGAACGCTCCCTCGCCGCGCTGCGTACCGCGGCCGACGAGGCGTCCTCCGCCGTCGAGCAGGCCAAGGCCGCCGCCGCTGCGGCCCGTACCGACGCCGCCGCCGCCAAGGCCGAAGCGACCGCCGCCCGGGCCGAGGCCCGTCGGGTGCTCGACGCCGCCCGGGCCGAGGCGGACACCATCCTGGATCGGGCCCACCGGCAGGCCGAGACCGAGGCCGAGCAGGTCCGGGCAGCGGCCCGGCGCAGCGGCGAACGGGAGATCGCGATGCTCTCCCGGACGGTCAAGGAGCAGTCCGCCGAGCTGGACCGGCGCGGCCAGCGGATGGACGAACGGGAACGTCAGCACGCCGAGGAAGCCGACCGGGTCGCCGAGCGGGACCGCCGGTTGACCGCCACCGCCGCCGAACTCGCCGAGCGCAAGGCAGCCCTGGCCGCCCGGGAAGCGGACCTGGCGGCCGCCGAGGAGCGATGGCAGCGCGAGCTGGAACGGGTCGCCGGGCTGACCGCCGAGGCGGCCCGCGGCGAGCTGGTCGAAGCGATCGAGGGCCAGGCCAAACGGGAGGCGGCGATCCTGGTCCGCGACATCGAGGCCGACGCCCGCAACACCGCCGACCAGCGGGCCCGGCACATCGTGGTGGACGCCATCCAGCGGGTCGCCAGCGAACAGACCGCCGAAAGCGTGGTCAGCGTCCTGCATCTGCCCGGCGACGAGATGAAGGGCCGGATCATCGGGCGGGAAGGCCGCAACATCCGGGCGTTCGAATCCGTCACCGGGGTCAACCTGATCATCGACGACACACCCGAGGCGGTCCTGCTGTCCTGCTTCGACCCGGTACGCCGGGAGACCGGCCGGCTCACCCTGGAGAAGCTGGTGCTCGACGGCCGGATCCATCCGCACCGGATCGAGGAGGTCTTCGAGACCGCCCGGCAGGAGGTGGAGCAGCTGTGCCACCGGGCTGCCGAGGAGGCGCTCGTCGACGTCGGCATCACCGAGATCCACCCTGAGCTGGCCACCCTGCTGGGCCGGCTGCGCTACCGGACCTCGTACGGCCAGAACGTGCTCAAGCATCTGGTGGAGACCGCGCACATCGCCGGGGTGATGGCCGCCGAGCTGCGTCTGGACGTCCCGCTGATCAAGCGGTGCGCGTTCCTGCACGACATCGGCAAGGCGCTCACCCACGAGGTCGAGGGCAGTCATGCGCTGATCGGCGCCGACCTGGCCCGCAAGTACGGTGAGTCCGAAGAGGTGGTGCACGCCATCGAGGCGCATCACAACGAGGTGCCGCCGCAGACCGTCGAGGCGGTGCTCACCCAGGCCTCCGACGCGTGCTCCGGTGGTCGTCCCGGTGCCCGGCGGGAAAGTCTGGAGGCGTACGTCAAACGGCTGGAACGTATCGAGGAGATCGCCGCCGGCAAGATCGGGGTGGAGAAGGTCTTCGCCATGCAGGCCGGCCGGGAGATCCGGGTGATGGTCAAGCCGGACGACGTGGACGACATCGGTGCCGCGGTGCTGGCCCGTGACGTGGCCAAGCAAATCGAGGAGGAGCTGACCTACCCGGGGCAGATCCGGGTGACCGTGGTCCGCGAGTCCCGGGTCACCGAAATCGCCCGCTGACCGGCCGGACGCCGGTCAACGGGCGGGCCCGTCCGGTCAGCTGCTGTCCGACGTAGCCGTGCCGCCGGTGGCGCTGCCGCCGGTGCCGGCCGCGGTCTGTTGGCCGGCCACCGTCGACGCCGGTGCCGCCGGTGGCTGGGGTGTGGCGCTGGTCCGCCGGCCCTGAGCCAGCCGCCGCTGCACCGACTCGGCGAGCTTGGACAGCGCGTAGTTGACCGCGATGAACAGCACCCCGATCACCAGATACACCTGGATCGGGTTACGCAGGTTCTGGATGATCGTCCGGCCGACCAGCAGCGTCTCCTGGTAGCCGATGATGAAGCCCAACGAGGTGTCCTTGAGCACCACGATCAGCTGGCTGATCAGAGCCGGCAGCATGATCCGGAACGCCTGCGGCAGCAGGATCATCCGGGTGGTCTGGAACGACGTCAGCCCGATCGCGGCGGCCGACTCGCGCTGCCCCGACGGCAGACCCTCCATCCCGGAGCGCAGGATCTCGGCGATCACCACGCCGTTGTAGATGGTCAGACCCAGCACCAGGTACGGCAGCATCTCGTGGCCGAACGGGAGGACGATCTCCAGGCCGAGGTCCGGCAGGCCCCGGGCGACGAAGAAGATGGTGATGACCACCGGCAGGCCGCGGAACACCTCGACGCAGAACCGGGTCACCAGGTTCAGCAGCCAGCTCAACGCCCGCAGCGCCAGCGCGAACGAGGTGGCGAGCCCGGTGAACCGGCGGCGCAGCAGCGCCTTCAGCTGGATCCGTAGCACCGCCAGCGCGGTGCCGAACAGCAACGACAGCACGATCGCCAGGCCGGCGGCGGTCAGCGTGGCGGTGACCCCCTCGCCGAGCAGTGTCCAGACCTGACCGAACACCTCGTTGCCGGGATCGATCAGTGGACCCCACTTCTCCATAGTGAACTGCTCGCGTTCGGCCAGCGGCCGGTAGACCAGGAAGTAGCCGGCGGTGACGGCGGCGACAGCCGACAGCACGCTGACGATCAGCGTGACCCGCCTGGCCCGAGGCCCGGGGGCGTCGTACAGCACGCTCTGCTGCTGGCTCATGGTGCGGTTCCTCCGGTGACGGCTGCAGCGCTAACGGGGATCCGGGCGGTCATCTGGCCACCGCCCGGCGGGCCTCGACCCGGTCGAGCAGCAGCCCGAGCGGCACGGTCATGATCAGGAAGCCGATCGAGATGCCGACGAAGACCGGGATGATCGGCTCGCCGAGGGCGCTGGTCAGGTTCTGCGCCGAGTTGGACAGGTCACCGACCACCCCGAAGAAGCCGGCCAGCGCCGAATTCTTGATCATGGCGATGATGACGCTGCCCAGCGGAACGACCGCGGCCTTCCACGCCTGGGGGAGTACCACGTACCGCAGGTTCTGGGTGAAGGTCAGGCCGATCGCGCGGGCGGCCTCCGCCTGACCAGGTGGCACCGCGTTGATCCCGCTGCGGATCGCCTCACAGACGAACGCGCCGGTGTAGACGCTCAGCGCGATGATCGCGAACCGAAAGTACGGCAGGTCGATGCCGAGCCGGCTGAACACGGTGCTCAGCCCGGGGATCCGCAGGAAGTCGGCGTTCGACCCGAGCGCCGGCAACCCGAAGGCCGAGAAGAACATCACGACGGTCAGCGGCACGTTGCGCAGCACCGTCACGTACGCCCCACCGAGCCAGCGCAGCGGCGGCACCGGTGAGATCCGCAGGATCGCGACGAGCGTGCCGATCAGCAGGGCGCCGGTCGCGGACAGCAGGCACAGCTGCAGCGTGAGCCAGAAACCTCCGACGAAGACGTCGAAGTGGTCGACGAGCACTCTCACACGAAAGACCCTTCTGCGAACCGTCCACCTGGGCTACCGGCCGGCCCGGAGTTGACGCCGCCGGGCCGGCCGGGATCGATCAGGTGCGACCGTCGACGGTCAGTAGCGGTCGACCGCCGGACCGGTCGGGGTGTTGTCGTCGAACTCGCCAGCGGTGGACTCCCACGCCTGCGCGTACGAGCCGTCGTCGTAGATCTTCTCCAGGGTGTCGTTGATGAAGTCGCGGAACGCGTCGTCGCCCTTCTTCACCCCGATGCCGTACGGCTCCTCGGTGAACTGCTCACCGGCCAGCTTGAAGTCGCCCTCGTTGTCGGCGATGAAGCCGAGCAGGATCACGTTGTCGGTAGTGACCGCGTCGACCTGACCGCCGCGCAGCGCGTCCACGCACTTCTCGTAGATGTCGAAGAGCACCAGCTGCTCGCCGACATCCGCCAGGTACTCCTGGATGTTCTCCGCCGGCGTCGAACCCTGCACCGAGCAGATCTTCTTGTCCCCGGCCTCGAACGATTCCGGCCCGGTGATCGAGTCGTCATCGGCGCGGACCATGATGTGTTGGCCGGCGACGTAGTACGGGCCGGCGAAGTCGATCCGCTCCTTGCGGGTGGGGTTGATCGTGTAGGTGGCCACCACGATGTCGACCCGGTCCTGCTCCAGCAGCTCCTCGCGGACTGCGGACGGCGCCTCGACGTACTCGATGTCGTCGGCGGCGATGCCCAGCTCGGCCGCGATCAGCTTGGCGATCTCGACGTCGAAGCCGGCCGGCTCACCGTCGAGGCCCAGCTTACCGAAGCCGGGCTGGTCGAACTTGGTGCCGACGGTCATCGTGCCGGCCTCGCTCAGCTCGGCCATCGTGGTGCCGGCCTCGAAGCTCGGCGTCGCCACGTCGGGGTTCTCACCGCCGGTGTCGTCCCCGCCGCTGTCGCCACAGGCCGCCATGGACACCGCTAACGCGGCCGATGCGGCTACCGCCGCGATACGTGACATACGCATTGCTCAGTTTTCTCCTTCACGATGGGAAGCCCGCCGGGTCGCGGCGCCTCCACGTTGGATGCAATCGTCCTCGAGCGGGGATGTCAGTGGGTGAGGATCTTGGACAGGAAGTCCTTCGCCCGGTCGCTACGTGGGTTGGTGAAGAACTCGGTTGGCGGGGCGTCCTCGACCAACTGCCCGTCGGCCATGAAGATGACCCGGTTCGCGGCGTGCCGGGCGAAGCCCATCTCATGGGTGACGACGACCATCGTCATCCCCTCGGCGGCCAGCGAGGTCATCACGTCCAGCACCTCGCCGACCATCTCCGGGTCGAGCGCGCTGGTCGGCTCGTCGAACAGCATCGCCTTGGGCTGCATCGCCAACGCCCGGGCGATCGCCGCCCGCTGCTGCTGACCGCCGGAGAGCTGGGCCGGGAACTTGTCCGCCTGGTTGGCGATGCCAACCCGATCGAGCAGCTGCAGTGCCCGCTCGCGGACCACCGACGCCTTCTCCCGGCGTACCTTCATCGGGCCGAGCGTGACGTTGTCCAGGATCGTCCGGTGCGCGAACAGGTTGAACGACTGGAACACCATGCCGACCTCGCTGCGCAGCCGGGCCAGGGCCCGGCCCTCCGCCGGCAGCGGTCGGCCGTCGAACAGGATGGTCCCGGAGCTGATCGGCTCCAGACGGTTGATCGCGCGGCACAGAGTGGACTTGCCGGAGCCGGACGGCCCGATCACCACCACCACTTCACCACGGTCGACCGAGAGGTCGACGTCCTGGAGCACGTGCAGTGGACCGAACCACTTGTTGACTCCGCTGAGCACGATCAGCGGCTCTCTGGTTGTCACCGTCATGCACCGTCCCTGTCCATGCACCGTCCTCGTCGTCACGATCGGTCGAGGTCACCTCACGTGGTCCCGCCACTTTAGGCGGCGTGATGTGTCGGTGGGCAACTCAAATGGTCACGGAGCGGTAACACAGCCCACGTGCCGGCTGCTGTCCGGGCAACATGATCGTATGGCGATTGCACCGTTCTGCACCACGCTGTGGAACTGGTCCGTCGACGGACCGCTCGCCCCAGGTCAGATCCGAGCCACCCTCGCGGCGATCATCGGTCGTCCGGTGGAGTCGCTGGGTGGGGCTTCGACGGAGCGGTTCCCCGACGGCGTGGTGCTCTGCGACGTCTGGGACGGGGCCGGGGACTTCCCGGTGAACGTCGACTGCTACGCCGCGCCGGTCGACCCGCCCGAGCACCGGGTGCTCGCCGCGTTCGCCCGCCGGACCGGACGTCGCTGCGTACTCGCTGACGACACGCTCGACGCGACCCGCCACCTGCTGGTGTCCCCGGACGGCACGGTCCGCCCGGTGCACCTGGACATCGAACCGACCAGCGTCGGTGACCGCCGCACCAACCTGCGGCTGTGCAGCCTGACCGACCCCGGCTGCCAGGCCGGGCTGTTCTGCGGCGGCTCGCGGTGGGGGCCCGACTCGGTGGCTCCGACACTCGCCGCGTGATCCCGGCGGCGGGCGGCCAGCTACGCTATCTGATGTCATGACTACCAGCGCAGCACACGCCCGCCACCCACGTACCTACCAGGTGCGCACCTACGGCTGCCAGATGAACGTGCACGACTCCGAACGGATCTCCGGCCTGCTGGAATCGGCCGGCTACGTCCGGGCGGGGGAGTCCGACGATCCGGACGTCGTCGTCTTCAACACCTGCGCGGTGCGGGAGAACGCCGACAACCGGCTGTACGGCAACCTCGGTCACCTGCGACCGGTCAAGGAGAAGCGGCCACAGATGCAGATCGCGGTCGGCGGCTGCCTGGCCCAGAAGGACCGGGGCGAGATTGTCCGCCGGGCCCCCTGGGTCGACGTCGTCTTCGGCACGCACAACATCGGTGCGCTGCCGACCCTGCTGGACCGGGCCCGGCACAACTCTGCCGCCGAGGTGGAGATCCTCGAGTCGCTGGAGGTCTTCCCCTCCACCCTGCCGACCCGGCGGGAGTCGACCTACGCCGGCTGGGTGTCGATCTCCGTCGGCTGCAACAACACCTGCACCTTCTGCATCGTGCCGTCGCTGCGCGGCCGGGAGAAGGACCGCCGGCCCGGCGACGTCCTCGCCGAGGTGCGGGCCCTGGTCGACGAGGGTGTGCTGGAGGTGACCCTGCTCGGCCAGAACGTCAACTCCTACGGCGTCGAGTTCGGCGACCGGTTCGCGTTCGGCAAACTGCTGCGCGCCTGCGGTGGGATCGACGGGCTGGAACGGGTCCGGTTCACCAGCCCGCACCCGAAGGACTTCACCGACGACGTGATCGCCGCGATGGCCGAGACCGACAACGTCTGCCACTCGCTGCACATGCCGCTGCAGTCCGGTTCGGACCCGGTGCTGCGGGCGATGCGCCGTTCCTACCGCGCCGACCGCTATCTCGGCATCATCGACAAGGTACGGGCGGCGATGCCCGATGCGGCGATCACCACCGACATCATCGTCGGCTTCCCCGGTGAGACCGACGCCGACTTCGAGCGCACCCTCGACGTGGTACGGGCCGCCCGGTTCTCCTCGGCGTTCACCTTCCAGTACTCGAAACGCCCCGGTACGCCGGCCGCTGACATGCCCGGTCAGTTGCCGAAGCCGGTGGTGCAGGAGCGCTACGACCGGCTGATCGCCTGTCTGGAGGAGATCACCTGGGCGGAGAACCGTCAGCTGCTCGGTCGGACCGTCGAGGTGCTGGTCGCGGTCGGCGAGGGCCGCAAGGACGGGCGGACCGGGCGGTTGTCCGGCCGGGCCCGGGACGGCCGGTTGGTGCACTTCGACGCCGGTCGGCTCGCCGGGCGCATTCGTCCCGGTGACCTCGTCGAGGTGGTCGTCAGCTACGCGGCACCGCACCACCTCAACGCCGACGGCGAGCCGGTCGCCCACCGTCGGACCCGGGCCGGCGACGCGTACGAGGCGGGGCAGACGGCGCGTACCGGTGCGGTGCTGCTGGGGCTGCCGACGGTGGGTGCGCCACCCTCGGCGCCACTGGCCGCCTCGGCCTGCGACCGCTGAGTCTGTCAGCCGCCGGCTGCGCCGGCGCCCGCCAGCTGCTGATGCCGGCCGCGCCGTCTCCCGGCCGCGCATCGCGGCCGGGAGACGGACGTCATTGGGTCAGAGGCCGATCTTTCCAGCGCCGGCGCCGTTCGTGACGACGGATTTGACCTGGCTGGCGGAGGTCAACGAGTAGGAGTACGGGATGCTCGCGACTCCACCGGCGGTTTCCGGGGTGCCGGAGTTCACGAAGTGGTTGTTGCGGGCGACGAGGGTGCCCGGGTCCGACGCGGCGTAGCCGACGTGCGTCGGGTCGTCGACGTCTTCGAAGTAGTTGCCCTCGACGAGTACCCCAGCGTCCTCGGTGGAGGCGACGCCGTAGTCATTGTCGTAGTAGTAGTTGTTGAACACGTGCACCGGGTTGCCGAACCGGACTCGCGGATGCCGGGATCCGGAGCCATCAAACCAGTTGTGGTGGTAGGTGACCCGCAGGTGACCGCGGTCCTGGCTGCCGTTGTTGTCCGAGTGGCCAAGGAGCATCGACTTGCTGTGGTTGAACACTCGGTTCCACGACACCGTGATGTAGTCGGAACCGCGCTTGATGTCCACGGCGCCGTCGTACCCGTTGGAGAAGCTGTTGTGGTCGACCCAGACGTTTCGGGACTCGGTCTGGACGTTGATGGCGTCATCGTTCCAGTTGCGGAAGTTGATGTTGCGGATGATCACGTTTCGCTGATCGCTGATGTTGAAGCCGCAGCCGGAGATCGTGGCTGAGGAGCCGATGCCGACGATCGTCTTGTTGCTGCCGACCTTCAGCATGCCGGAGCAGGAGATGGTGCCGGACACCCGAACGACGGCCGAGCCGGATCCGCTGATCGCCGAGGACAGCGCCGAGGAGTTGGTGACGGTGGTCGGGGAGGCGTTGCCGCCGCCGGTCGTGCCGCCGTTCTGGGTGGCCCAGCCGACCAGGCCGGTCGGCGTCTGGCCGGGTGGCGGTGTGGTCGGGTTCGGTGGCGGTGTGGTCGGGTTGGGCGGCGGTGTGGTCGGGTTGGTGCCACCGGTGCAGGCCACGCCGTTGAGGCTGAAGCTGCTCGGTGCCGGGTTGGACGAGTTGTTCCACGACCCGTTGAAGCCGAACGAGACGCTCGCGTTCGAACCGAGATCGCCGTTGTAGCTCGCATTGCGAGCGGTGACGGAGCTCCCGCTCTGCGAGATCTCGGCGTTCCACGCCTGAACGACCTGTTGGCCGGCGCCAAAGGTCCACTGCAGGGACCAGGACGACATCGCGTCGCCGAGGTTGGTGAGGACGACGTTGCCGGTGAAGCCGCCCGGCCACTGGGAGGCGACCGAGTAGCTGACTCGGCAGCCGGTAGCGGCGTGGGCGGTGCTTGCGCTGACGACCGTGGCCCCGGTCAGGGCGACGGCAGCGACCGCAGTGGTGGCCAGCGCCGTGCGGCGCCGTGCTGCGTGCATTGAGATCTCCTTACGGCATGGCGAGGTGCGTCGCCGGTGCGAGGAGCCAGCCCGGGTTGGCTCGCAGGTGCGGGGTGCTGGCGGTGCACCACGCCGCAGGTATGACAGGACGGCTCCCGCTGGACGTGTGGGGAAGCGCTTTCCTTAGCGAAACATAGAAGTGTGGCGATGTCAAAGGGTCGTGTCATGAGGAGGCGGTAGGGCGACGTGGCCTCCACAAGGGCCCGGCTACCGGAATGCGGTCCGGTGCTCCGGCCTTCGGGCCGGGGGTGAAGGCCCGCGCTGGGCGGGCCGCCGGGGCCCAGCAGTGCTCTGACCTGGCCGGTTTTGCTGCTCGATGTACTGCTTCACGATGCCCGGTGGCGGCGGCCGACGGAGCCGGCGAAGTACGAGTCTGACCAGAGCTTGTTGGCCCGGTGGTAGTGGCGCACCAGGTCGGGAGATTCCTGCTGCGGGCGGCGCGAGGAGACGCCCTTGAGCGACCAGTTCGGCCTCGGAGTCGCGGCACACGTCACACGCGTGATCTGTTCCATCCGGGTCAGGTGGCGGTCGGCGAACACCGGGTGCCGGAACGTTGTCACGAGAACCAGATGAACATGCGTCGCGGGAACACGGTGTCTACCGGTGCGGATACCGTCGAGTTCTGGCATAGGCAACTTGGTGTCGTGTGTTTCGTGCGGCTCCGGTACCGGTTCCGGGGCTGTCCGGCGCCCGGCCAGCGGGTCGCGCTGGCGAAGGTGTTCGGATGTGCCCGGGTGGTGTTCAACTACGGGCTGCGCGTCCGGCAGACCGCCCGCGGGCAGGGCCTGCCGTACGTGTCGGGACGCCGAGTTGTCGAAGTGGGTCATCACGTGGGCCAGGGCGATTCCGGAGCGGGCGTGGCTGGGCGAGGTGTCGGCGGTGGTGTCGTGGCAGGCCCTCGCGGACCTGAACGCCGCGTACCGCGACTTCTGCCACTCCGTGTCGGGCAGGCGCGAGGGTGCGATGGTGGCGCCGCCGGGGTTCCGGTCCCGTAAGGACGACCGGCAGGCCATCCGTTTCACCCGCGATTCCCGGTTCACGGTGCTGGACGACGGTCGTCTGGGGCTGACGCGTTTCGCGGTCGTGTCGGACGGTACGAAGGGACCGTGGAGCGCGGGTAGGACCGGCGACCCGTCCCGGCACCGCGTGGTGAAATGGTGACCTGCCAGAACGCTGCGCGTGTCACGCGCGGCGTGGCTGGAACCGCCGCCGTTTAGGGCGGCGAGGATGTCATTTGGCCTGCTCCGCGAGTGCCAGGAACTGCCGCTTGCCGGCGAGTGCCTTCTCCGCTTCGCGGATCCGCCTGGCGTCACCAGCCGCCCGCGCCCGCTCAAGCCGCTGCTCGGCCTCGGCAACCTGCTCGCGCATCTGGGTCAACAGGGGATTGGCCGACGGCTCGGTACGCCGCCACGCCGAGTCCATCGTTTCCCGTACCCGGTCCTCGACCGCTCGCAGTCGACGGTCCAGCCCCGACGCCGACTCGCGCGGCACCCGGCCGATGTCATGCCACTGGCCCTGCACCTCACGCAGCTTCGCCTGCGCGGTACGCGGATCCGCGTCGATGTCGACGGCCTCCAGTTCGGTCAGCAGCGCCTGCTTGCGCTCCAGATTGGCGCGCTGCTCGGCGTCGCGGGCCGAGAAGACCTCGCTGCGACGGGTGAAGAAGGTGTCCTGCGCCGAACGGAACCGTTCCCACAGCTTCTGCTCCGCCTCCTTCGAGGCGCGTGGGGCGGCCTTCCACTCGGCCATCAGCTCCTTGAGCCGGCTCGCGGTGCTGGCCCAGTCGGTCGACTCGGCCAGCGCCTCGGCCTCGGCGACCAACTCGTTCTTGGCCGACTGGGCCTGCTTGCGCTGCGCGTCGAGGGTGGCGAAGTGCGCGCCCCGTCGGCGGGTGAAGCCGTCCCGGGCGGCAGCGAACCGCTTCCACAGCTCCCCGTCGGCCTTCTTGTCGACGCCGCGGATCGTCTTCCACTCGTCGAGAATCTCCCGGAACCGGTCGCCGGTGCTCTTCCACCCGGTGGACTCGGCCGCGAGCTGCTCGGCCTCGACCACCAGCTCGGTCTTGCGGGCCAGCGCGGCGGCGCGGGCGGCGTCGCGCGCCGCTCTGGCCTGCGCCGCCTTCTCCTCTGCGAGGGTCGCCAGCTTGTCCAGCCGGTCGGCCAGCGAATCGAGATCGCCGACCACATGGGCCTCGGCCAGTGACCCGCGCAGTCGTCGGATCGTGCTGAGCGAATGTGTCGCGTCGGCGGCGCCGGATTGCAACCGGGCCTCCGTCAAGTCGACCTCGGTCACCAGGTCGGCGAACCGGCGGGCGAAGTGTGCCAGGCCTTCCTCCGGCGCTCCAGCCTGCCAGGACCCGACCGCGCGCTCCCCTTCGGCAGTCTTGACGTAGACCGTGCCGTCCGCATCAACCCGTCCGAAGGAAGTCCAGTCGCTCATGTGCCCATCCTCGTTCTCCCGGCGTCGCAGGATCGAGATGTCCCGATGGACGCCGCCACGGCGCAGTTAGGTTGCGGGTAAGTTTCCCCTGCGCATTGTCACAGGTCCAACCCTGCCGGCGTCGAGCGCCTGTCGCCGACCGTGACCATACGGTGTCCTTGTCGGTGGTTGGCCCACGAGTCGGTGTCAAAGGGGCCAAATTTCGACACTGAAGGTGATTGGTCGACTGCGTGGAGCAACAGGACTACGGGTTACCGTGGAAGCCGTGCCCCCGCTGCGCGTCGCCTTCTGCCCACACCCGCCGGTGATCGCTCCCGAACTGGCCGGTGGGGCCGCCGCCGAGCTCGACGAGCTGCGGCGCGCCGCGACCGACGCCGTCCGGTCCCTGGCCGACTGCCCCGCCGAGCGGATCGTGGTCATCGGCACCGACGATCCGGCGACCGATCTCGATTCGGCGGAGCGGGTCTGGCGGCCACCGTTGTCCGCCAGCTTCCGACCCTGGGGGGCGGCGGTCGACGTACCCCTGGGCACGTCCCCGAACCCCGCGGCCGCCGTCGTCGATGCCGTACCCGCCCCCGACGCGACGTCGACCGGTGCCAGCCGCCGCCTGCCGCTGAGCCTGACCGTCGCGGCGTGGCTGCTCGCCCGCGCCGACGTCGACCCCGCCCGCACGGCGGTCGAAATGGTCGCGGTCCCCGCTGGTACGCCACCCGAACAGTGCCGACGGCGCGGGCGGCTGCTCGCCGGGTCCGCAGCGGCGGGACCCCGGAGCGCCGACCGACCGTGGGCGGCCCTGGTGATGGGGGACGGCTCCGCCTGCCGGGGCCTCGCCTCACCCGGCTACCAGGACGACCGGGCAGAACCCTTCGACGACGAGGTCGCCGCCGCCCTCGCCGCCGCCGACCCCCGGAGACTCGCCCGCCTGGACCCGGCCCTGGCCGGTGCGCTGCGGGTCGCCGGCCGGGCCGCCTGGCAGGTGGCCGCCGGTGCGGCGACTGCTGGCGCTGAAGCCGCCGGTGCCCCGAACACCGGCGCGGTGGCCGGCGACATGGCCGACTGGACCGGTCGGCTCACCTACTACGCCGCACCGTACGGCGTGGCGTACTTTGTCGCCTCGTGGGACCGGAACTGACCAAGGGCCGCGGCACCGGGCCGCGCCGACCACCGACGATCCGCCCGGACCGGGTGGTGGCGGTGATCGGCCCGACCGCCGCCGGCAAGTCCGCGCTGAGCATCGCCCTCGCCGAGCAACTCGACGCCGAGGTGGTCAACGCCGACTCGATGCAGCTGTACCAGGGGCTGGACATCGGCACCGCCAAGCTCACTGTCGACGAACGGTCCGGCATTCCGCACCACCTGCTCGACATCTGGCCGGTCACTGCGCCGGCCAGCGTCGCCGAATACCAGCGGTTGGCCCGCACCGCCATCGACGACATCCTGCGCCGGGGACGGCTGCCGCTGCTGGTTGGCGGCTCCGGCCTGTACGTCCGGGCGGTACTGGAGAAGTTCGACTTCCCCGGCACCGACCCGGCACTGCGCGACCGGCTCGAAGCCGAACTCGCCGAAACCGGCCCGGCTGCGCTGCACGCCCGGCTGGCTGCGGCCGACCCGGCGGCCGCAGCCGCGATTCTGCCCGGCAACGGGCGGCGGATTGTCCGGGCGCTGGAGGTGATCGAGCTGACCGGGCGGCCGTTCACCGCCGCTCTGCCGGAACCGGTGCCTTACTACGACGCCGTACAACTCGGTGTGGACCTGCCCACCGGTCCACTCGGCGAGCGGATCGCCCGTCGGGTGGACCGGATGTGGCAGCAGGGCCTGGTCGACGAGGTCCGCGCGTTGCTCGAGCGGGGCCTACGGGACGGCCGTACGGCGAGCCGGGCGCTCGGCTACCAGCAGGTGCTCCGGATGCTCGACGGTGAGTACGACGAGGAACAGGCCCGGGCGGACACGGTACGGGCGACCCGCCGGTTCGTCCGCCGGCAACGTTCCTGGTTCCGCCGCGACGCCCGGGTGTGCTGGCTCGACGGCGCAGACCCCGACCTGGTCCGGGCGGCGCATGCCGCGTTGCGCGCTCCGGGCAGCTGATCGTAGCCGGCTCAGCCAACCCGGTCCGGCCGCCGCCAGCCGCCCAGAGTCAGTTGTCGGCCGCCGCCGACCGTTGCTGGATGGTGGGCATACTGACCGGAGCGGTGGCCAAGGCCGTCTGTGTGGGTGCGGCCACGTCCGTCTGTGCGGCCAGGTCCGGGGCCAGCGCCGCGGCTCGGACCGCAGCGGCCACCGCCGGCGCCACCCGGGGATCGAACACGCTCGGCACGATCACCGTCGGGTTGATTCGGTCCTCACCCACCACGTCCGCGATGGCCCGTGCCGCCGCCAACGCCATGTCGTCGGTGAATGTCTCGGCGTGCGCGTCCAGCATCCCCCGGAAAACCCCGGGGAAGGCGAGCACGTTGTTGATCTGGTTCGGCTGGTCGGACCGCCCCGTCGCGACGACGGACGCGTGCCGGCGGGCCTCGCGCGGGTCCACCTCGGGATCCGGGTTCGCCAGCGCGAACACGATCGAGTCCGGGGCCATCGTCGCGATGTCGTCGCCGGTCAGCAGATTTGGCGCGCTTACCCCGATGAACACGTCCGCGCCGCGCAACGCGCCGGGCAGATCTCCGGCGTACCCGGTTGAGTTGGTGTGCTCGGCCAGCCACTGCCAGGTGGGGTTGAGCCCACTCAGCCCTCGGTGCAGCGCCCCCGGCCGGTCGTAGGCGATGACGTCGCCGACGCCCTGGCGCAGCAGCAGCTTGATGATGGCGGTGCCGGCTGCGCCCGCTCCGGAAACCACCACCCGTACGTCGCCGAGCTGCTTGCCCACCACCCGCAGCGCGTTGGTCAGTGCGGCCAGCACGCAGATCGCCGTGCCGTGCTGGTCGTCGTGGAACACCGGGATGTCGAGCAGTTCCCGCAGCTTCGACTCGATCTCGAAGCAGCGGGGCGCGGCGATGTCCTCCAGGTTGATCCCACCGTAGCCCGGGGCGATCGCCCGTACGATCGACACGATCTCGTCCGGATCCTGGGTGTCCAGCACCACCGGCCAGGCGTCGACGCCGCCGAACCGCTTGAACAGCGCCGCCTTGCCCTCCATCACCGGCAGCGCGGCCGCTGGGCCGAGATTGCCCAGCCCGAGCACTGCCGAGCCGTCGGTCACCACCGCCACGGTGTTGCGCTTTATGGTCAGCCGGCGCGCGTCGGCCGGATTGTCGGCGATCGCCAGGCACACCCGAGCCACCCCCGGCGTGTACGCCCGGGACAGCTCGTCCCGGTTCCGTAGCGACACCTTCGGGGCCACTTCGATCTTGCCGCCCAGATGCAGCAGGAACGTCCGGTCCGACACCTTGCGGACCTCGACGCCGTCGAGCGCCTCGAGCTCCTTGACCACGTCGTCGGCGTGCGCCGCGTCGGCCGTGTCGCAGGTCAGGTCGACCACCACGCTGACCGGGTCGGAGTCGACCACGTCGAGAGCGGTGACGATGGCACCAGCATCGCCGACACAGGTGGTCAACCGGCCGATCGCGGACGCGTCGGCGGGGATGCTGATCCGGATGGTGATGGAGAAGCCGGCACTGGGCAGGCGGGTGGTCGCCACGGGATCCCTCCGTCGTTGGTGGGGGCGGCCGGACCGGGCCGCTGCACCATTCTTGCGCGTGATCCGCACCAGGCCCGCTCCGCCCCGCGTACGGCGTGCCGTAGCCGTTCAGCCGCAGGTCGCGGCGCGACCACCCGGCCCGGCGTCGGCTGCGAACGGACCGGCGCGCGGCCGCGACCCGACCAGGTACCGGCCGTGCGGGCAGCCCTCGTCCTGATATGTAGGTGCGGCGCGGCCGTCGGCGTGTCACGATCGAATCCTGAGGAGGCAGCTTTTGCGTACATATCGTGCCGAGGAGACGGTTCACCCGCCGTTCCACCTGTCGACCGCCGCCGACCTGGACGGCCCAACCGGGCCCGATGGTCAAACCGGGCCGGACGGTCCGATCAAGCCGACGGACGACGACACCACCGTCGGCGACCTTGAGCTGGCTGACCGGCACGCGCTGCGCCGCGTCGCCGGGCTCTCCACCGAACTCGCCGACATCACCGAGGTCGAGTACCGCCAGCTGCGGCTGGAGCGCGTGGTGCTGGTTGGAGTGTGGGAGAGCGGGACGGTGACCGACGCGGAGAACTCGCTCACCGAGCTCGCCGCGCTCGCCGAGACCGCCGGGTCCCAGGTGTTGGAGGGCCTGATCCAGCGCCGCGACCGGCCTGACCCGGCCACCTACGTCGGCCGGGGCAAGGTCGGCGAACTCAGCGACGTGGTGCTTGCCTCGGGCGCGGACACGGTGATCTGCGACGGCGAACTCTCCCCGTCACAGCTGCGCAACCTGGAGCAGAAAGTCAAGGTCAAGGTCATCGACCGGACCGCGCTGATCCTGGACATCTTCGCCCAGCACGCCAAGAGCAAAGAGGGCAAGGCCCAGGTCGAGCTGGCCCAGCTGGAGTACCTGCTGCCCCGGCTGCGCGGCTGGGGCGAGACGCTGTCCCGGCAGACCGGCGGCAGTGGCCGTGGCGGCGGTGCCGGCGGCGGCGTTGGTCTGCGCGGCCCCGGTGAGACCAAACTTGAAACGGACCGGCGCCGGATCCGTACCCGGATCGCCCGCCTGCGGCGGGAGATCAAAGGTATGCGGACGGTACGCGAGACCAAACGCGCCCGCCGTACTCGCAACGCGGTGCCGGCGGTGGCGATCGCCGGCTACACCAACGCCGGCAAGTCCAGCCTGCTGAACCGGATCACCGGTGCCGGGGTGCTGGTCGAGGACGCGTTGTTCGCCACCCTCGACCCGACCACCCGCCGGGCGCACGCCGCCGACGGCCGGGTCTACACCCTGTCGGACACCGTCGGTTTCGTTCGGCACCTGCCGCACCAGATCGTCGAAGCGTTCCGCTCCACCCTGGAGGAGGTCGCCGAGGCCGACCTGGTGGTGCATGTGGTCGACGGTGCCCATCCTGATCCGGAGGAACAGGTTCGCGCGGTCCGTGAGGTGCTCGCCGAGGTGGGTGCCGACCGTCGCCCCGAGTTGCTGGTCGTCAACAAGATCGACGCGGCCAGCGAGGAGGAGCTGCTGCGGCTCAAGCGGCTCTGGCCCGACGCGGTCTTCGTCTCCGCCCGGCAGGCCCGGGGCATCGACAGCCTGCGCGCCGCGATCGAGCAACGCCTGCCACGACCGGCCATCCAGGTCAGCGTGATGCTGCCGTACCACCGGGGTGACCTGGTGTCCCGGGTGCACCACCGGGGTGAGGTCCTCGGTACCCGGCACACCGCCGCCGGTACACTGCTGCAGGCGCGCGTAGACGAGGCACTGGCCGCCGAACTCCAACCGTTCCTCACCCCGGGCGAGTGACATTTTTTCAGCAAACCCAGTGGTCCGCCGAAGACTTCACGTGATGGATCACGGTGTAACAGTTGGGCTCAGGCCGGCGTGCGACACTCGTCGGATGCGTCGGCTCCTGACCCCGGCCGCGATCGCCGTCGGACTACTCACGATTCACTTCCTGGCTCCGGCCGGCCCGGCCATGGCCCTGCCCGCCCAGGACCCCTCCCCGCCCGCTGCCCAGCAGGTGACACCGGGCGAGCCGGTCTGCGAGATCACCGACGAGCGGCTGCGGGAGATTTCCGGTCTCGTCGCCACCGCCGGCGGCTACGTCGTGGTCAACGACAGCACCGAGATCGACAGCAACGAGCGGGTGTTCTTCCTCGACTCGTCCTGCGACGTCGCCAACGCCATCCAGTACCCGACTCCGCCACTGGACCCGGAGGACCTGGCGATCTCCCCGGACGGGCAGACCCTCTGGATCGCCGACGTCGGGGACAACCCGACCGCCGACGAGCGTCGCGAACGAATCGCGCTGTGGTCCCTGCCAGTTGACGGCTCCGCCCAACCGGTCATCCACCGGGTGAGCTACCCGGACGGCCCGCACGACGCCGAGGCGTTGCTGATCGCCAACGACGGCACCCCGCTGATCATCACCAAGGAGACCGGCCCGTCCGGCCTGTACCGCCCGGTCGAACAACTCCGCAGCGACAACGACGACCCGGTGCCGATGGAGCGGGTCGGCGAACTCGAACTGCCCACCACCAGCACCCCGAACCTGTTCGCCGCCGCCGGCCGGCTCACCGTCACCGGCGCGGCCCGGGCCCTGGACGGCAGCCGGATCGCCCTGCGCACCTACGCCGACGCCTTCGAGTGGGACCTGCCGGCCGACGGCGACATCGTCACGACGCTCACCACCGAACGCCCCCGGGCCACCCCGCTCACCGACCCGTTCGGCGAATCGATCGCCTACTCCACGGACGGGACCACCTTCCTCACCGTCTCCGACGTCGCCACCCTCGACGAGGAAACCCCGGTGGAGATCCTGCGTTACACCCCGAGCACCGAGGTCGCGGCCGAGGTCGACGACACCGGCGGCGGCAGCGACCGGGACGGACCGTCCTGGCTCAACCAGATCAGCCTGCAGGAGATCAATCTGCTGATCGCGGCGGTCGGCGTGCTCGGCGCACTGCTGGTTGGGCTCGGCATCTTCGGCATTGTCCGGGCCCGACGGACGGCACGGTCGGCGGCGACCGGTTTACGCGGCGGAGGCCGCGCCGACCGCGACCCGGACCGGTCCGACCGCGACCCGGGGGACCGCGACCGCGCTGCGGCCTACGCCAGCGATTCGCTGGGCAGCGGTGCCTACGCCAGCGGGGCATTGGGCAGCGGCGCGCTGCCCGGTGGCGGACCGGCCCCGGCCGGCCGCAAATCCGGCGGTGTCTACGGCGCGGCGAAACCCGCCGCCGGGTCGGCCGCCCCGGGCGGCGTCTACGGCGGGGCGGCGGCAAGACCGCCCGCCGGCGGCGGGACCTACGGCGCAACCAAGCCCGCCACCGGTGGCCGGGCCGGCGTCTACGGGGCCGCGGCGGCACCGCCGCCGGACACTGGCGGCTACCGCCCGGCTGGCGGGGTCGACTCCGGGGCGGTGTACGGGGCGGCCAAACCGGCGCCACCGGCCCGGCCCGGCGCGGCCGGCGTCTACGGCGGCACCGGGCACTCCGGCCGATCAGGCGACCGCAGGGACGCTCGCGAGTCAGGCGGATCCTGGGACCTCGGCGGCGACTACCCGGGCGACGGCTACCCGGCCGACCGCTACGACCAGCCACGGGCTGGCTCGCCGCGCCCACCAGCCGGGCGTGGCGAGCGGGAACCCGGCGTCTACGGCCGGCCCGTGCCTGAGGATCCGGACGAGTGGCACGGCTGACGCACCGCTCCCGCTGCTGACACCCCGCCGAGCTCTGGTGCCCGCCGGTCAGACCCGGCGTAGCACCGCCACCACCCGCCCCATGATGGTGGCCTCGTCACCGGGGATCGGGTCGAAGGCGGCGTTGTGCGGCATCAACCAGACGTGCCCGTCGCGCCGCCGGTAGGTCTTCACCGTGGCCTCGCCGTCGATCATCGCGGCGACGATCTCCCCGGAATCGGCGGTCGGCTGCTGGCGTACCACCACCCAGTCGCCGTCGCAGATCGCCGCGTCGATCATCGAATCGCCCTTGACCTGCAGCATGAACACCTCACCCTCGCCGACCAGCTCGCGGGGCAGCGGGAAGACGTCCTCCACCGCCTGCTCGGCCAGGATCGGCCCACCGGCGGCGATCCGGCCCAGCATCGGCACGTACGCCGGAGCTGGCCGCAGCGCCCGTTCGGCCTCGTCGTCGGCGGCGTCGTGCGGCGGACGCACGTCGACCGCCCGGGGGCGGTTCGGATCCCGGCGCAGGAAGCCTTTCCGCTCCAGCTCCTTGAGCTGGTAGGCGACGCTGGACGGGGAAACCAGGCCGACCGCCTCGCCGATCTCCCGCACGCTGGGCGGGTAACCGTGCCGGTCCACCCAACTGCGGATGAACTCCAGGATCCGGCGCTGCCGGGCGGTCAGCTCGCCGCTGACCGGCTCGGGGAAGGCGCTCACCACCGGTGTCACGGCGCGCAACCGGGACTCGCCGGAGCGGCTGCCCCGCCGTCCACGAACCGACGCACCGGCGTTGACCGTCGTCGCGCCGCTGCTGCCGCTACCCTGCTGGGGCGGGCCCGCCCTGTCGTCGCTCGACACATCCGTCCTCTCCCCGGCCGTCAGATCGCGTCCTGATCGGCACCATTGGTATCGACCAAGACGGTAACCAGAGTTTCGGTCAGGTTCAAACATCTGTACGAGATGTCGGTGCGTGTCGTCCTGGCAGTAGTTTATCGTACGCATGTTCGACTTATTTCGGTGGTGGCATGGGCGGTAACCCTCGGGCAGGGATCGGTGTTGGCAGAGTGACGACGCGCCGAAGGGTGTCGGTCAACTTGACCGGACCCCGGTTGCGGCCTAACGTCGACCCCAACATCTAGTAGTTACAAGGGCGTAAGTTGTCCACAGGTTGGGTCTCCTGACTGAGAGTAACGTCTCCAGCAGGTTGGCCCCGCACACCGTGGTAACCCGCGGTGACCGCTGTGCGCCCGTTCGACCCCGCGGCTCGACGGAAGGGACATCGGCATGCGCTGCCCGTACTGCCGGCACGCCGACTCGCGCGTGGTCGACTCGCGGGAAGCCGACGACGGCCAGCTCATCCGCCGCCGCCGGTCCTGCCCGGAGTGCGGCAAGCGGTTCACCACCGTCGAGGAGGCGGTGCTCGCCGTGGTCAAACGCAGCGGCGTCACCGAGCCGTTCAGCCGATCCAAGATCATGGGCGGGGTGCGCAAGGCATGCCAGGGCCGACCGGTGGACGACGATGCCATTGCCCTGCTGGCCCAGAAGGTCGAGGAGACCGTACGGGCCAAGGGTGCGGCCGAGATCCCCAGCCACGATGTCGGGCTGGCGATCCTCGGGCCGCTGCGCGAGCTGGACGAGGTGGCGTACCTGCGGTTCGCCAGCGTCTACCGGTCCTTCGACTCGCTGGACGACTTCGAGCGCGAGATCGAGACGCTGCGGGCCGCCGCCGGGGCGCGGCAGGCCGCGACGACCCCGGTGGCGGCCGGGCCCGGGCCCGGCTGACCGGCCCCGCGGCAAACCTGGAACAGCAGGGCGTACGGCCGACCGCCGGTCCCGGTGGGGCGGGTACGGCCGAGAAAAAAAGCTGACGGCAAGACGGAAACGACCGCGTGGCACGACGCTGCGCGAGAGCCTGAGGGGGCGATCAGATGGCGGGGGAAGGTGTGACCGCGAAGACAGGCGGTAGCGGTAGCGGCGGCACGGCGAAGGCCAACGGCAAGGCCGGGTCGACCAACGGCAAGGCCGGATCGGCCGCGGGCTCCAACGCGCGGGTACGGGCCAAGGCCGGCGCGGGCGGCCTGACCGTCGAGCGGGTGTGGACCTCCGAGGGTGTGCACCCGTACGACGAGGTGACCTGGCAGCGCCGCGACGTGGTGATGACCAACTGGCGCGACGGCACGGTCAACTTCGAGCAGCGCGGCGTGGAGTTCCCGGAGTCGTGGAGCGTCAACGCGGCCAACATCGTCACCACCAAGTACTTCCGTGGAGCGGTGGGGACCCCGCAGCGGGAATGGTCGCTCAAGCAGCTGATCGACCGGGTGGTGAAGACCTACCGGGCAGCGGGGGAGCAGCACGGCTACTTCGCCACCGGCGCCGACGCCGAGATCTTCGAGCACGAGCTGACCTGGATGCTGCTGCACCAGGTGTTCAGCTTCAACTCGCCGGTCTGGTTCAACGTCGGCACCGCCTCCCCGCAGCAGGTATCAGCGTGCCAGCCGTACCACTCGCTCGTGAGCACGCCGGCCGGCCTCGTCCCGATCGGCAAGCTGGTCGAGGAGAACGCCGTCGGAGCCAAGGTCTACGACGCACACGGGCTGACCCGAATTCTCGCGGTCCAGGCCAACGGCATCAAGGACGTATTGCGCCTGCACACCAAAGCCGGCTACACCCTGGACGTCACCGCAGACCACCTGGTCTGGAAATCGACCGGCGAGGGCACCGGTCGGTTCGTCGAAGCCGGCACCCTGGTCGCTGGCGACACTCTCGAATGGCACCGGCGGGGCAGCGACGGCGAGGCGGAGTTCCACCCCGGCGACGTCCACGAGGCCGCGCTGGCCGGTTGGCTGCAGTCAGACGGCTTCGTCGGCCAGTGCGATCAGGGCACCAACCGGTCGTTGACGATCGAGGCGATGACCGTCAACGACGACGAACTCAGCTGGGTCGTCGCCGCGATCGACCAGGTCTTCCCTGGCGCACACCGCCATGAACGCCGCGTCGTCGCCCAGGACGTCACCCTCGACTGCCGGCGGACCCGGTTGTCCGGGGAGAATCTGCGCCCGTTCATCGACAAGTGGGGCCTGCTTGCCCGGGGCACCGAGATGGAGGTGCCGGCAACGCTGTTCACCGCGCCGCTGCCGGTCGTCGCCGCCTATCTGAAGAGCATCTTCCAGGCAGAGGGCTATGTCTCGGCGCGTGAGGCGTCCACCTTGGTCGGCGTGGACATGGTCGGCGAGCGGTTGATTCGCGGGCTGCAGCGGCTGCTGCTGCGCTTCGGGATCTTCGCCCGGGTCGGTTTCAAGGCCGACCCGCGACCGAACCGGCACGGCACCTGGTCGTTGCGCATCCAGAACCACGGCGACCGGGACACCTTCGCCGCAGAGATCGGGTTCGTCGACGCCCGCAAGTCCGGCAAGCTGGAGGAGAGCTTTGCCAAGGTGGGCCGGTCCGCCAAGGCGACGAAACGCCTCGTCATCGACCGGGTCGAACCGCTCGGGGCGATGGAGGTCTACGACATCCAGACCGAGTCGGGGGAGTACCTCGCCGACAACCTGCGAGTGCACAACTGTTTCATCCTCGCCGTTGACGACTCGATGGATTCCATCCTCGATTGGTACAAAGAGGAAGGGCTGATCTTCAAGGGCGGCTCCGGGTCCGGGGTGAACCTGTCCCGGATCCGCTCCTCCAAGGAGTTGCTGTCCAGCGGTGGCACCGCCTCCGGCCCGGTCAGCTTCATGCGCGGCGCCGACGCCTCGGCCGGCACCATCAAGTCCGGCGGCGCCACCCGCCGGGCCGCCAAGATGGTCATCCTCGACGTGGACCACCCCGACATCGAGGAGTTCGTGCAGACCAAGGCCCGCGAGGAGGACAAGATCCGGGCGCTGCGCGACGCCGGGTTCGACATGGACCTCGGCGGTGCCGACATCGTCAGCGTCCAGTACCAGAACGCCAACAACTCGGTCCGGGTCTCCGACGAGTTCATGCGAGCGTACGAGGACGGGGGCAACTTCGACCTGCGGGCCCGGCTCGACGGCTCGGTGATCGACACCGTCGACGCCAAGAAGCTGTTCGGCACCATCGCACAGGCCGCCTGGGAATGCGCCGACCCGGGTCTGCAGTACGACGACACAATCAACGACTGGCACACCTGCCCGGAAACCGGACGTATCACCGCATCTAACCCATGCAGTGAATATGTCCATTTAGATAATTCGTCGTGCAATCTTGCGTCGCTCAATCTGATGAAATTCCTGCGGGCCGACGGCGGCTTCGAGCTGGAAAAGTTCGTCCACTCCGTCGAGTTCATTATCACCGCGATGGACATCTCTATCTGCTTCGCCGACTTCCCGACCCAGAAGATCGGCGAGACCACTAGGGCGTACCGGCAGCTCGGCATCGGCTACGCCAACCTCGGTGCGCTGCTGATGGCGTCCGGCCTGCCGTACGACTCGGAAGCCGGCCGGTCCTACGCCGCCGCCATCACCTCGGTAATGACCGGTACGGCGTACCGCCGCTCGGCGGAACTGGCCGGCGTGGTCGGCGCCTACGACGGCTACGCCCGCAACGCCGAGGGCCACAAGCGGGTGATGCGTAAGCACGCCGCTGCCAGCGATGAGATCCGCCCGACCGGCCCGACCGCCACCGCCCTGGCCCGGGAAGCCGCCCGGCAATGGGAAATCGGCAACAAGATCGGCGAAAAAAACGGCTGGCGCAATTCCCAGGCAAGTGTACTCGCGCCCACTGGTTGCCTCACCGCGGACACAATGGTGACCACCGACCGCGGGCTGATGCGACTCGGTGAGATCGGCGACGTCTACGGCGACCGCTGGCAGGACCTCGACATGATGGTGTCGACCGACGAGGGAGCCCGCCAGGCGACGAAGTTTTTCGTCAACGGTGAGGAGCCCACTCGCCGGGTGGTCACCAACGGCGGCTACCAGATCCAGGGCACCCTGGCCCACCGGGTCAAGGTGGTGGAACCGGCGACCGGCGAATGGGTCTGGAAGCGGATGGCCGAGGTTGCCCCCGGCGACCTGGTACCGGTGCAGCTCGGCACCCTGGTCGGCGAGCCACGTAGGGTGCCGCTGCCGGTGCTCGACCAGGCATACTACGCCGGCGACCGGCGACTGTACGTGCCGGACGCGGTCGACGCCGAGCTGGCCGAACTGGTCGGCTACTTCATGGGTGACGGCAGCCTGCACGCCAAGGGGCTGCGGTTCGCCGTAGCCGACACCGACCTCGACGTGGTGGAACGGTTGCGGGTGCTCGGCAAGGGCCTGTTCGGGCTGGAACCGGAGGTCGCGGCGCGCACCGGCTACCAGGAGGTCGTCTTCTCCTCGGTGCGGCTGGCCCGCTGGTGGCAGGCAGCCGGGTTCGCCAAGACTCTGCCGCACCCGGAACACACCGGCAAGGGCTGGTCGCCCCGGGTGCCGTCGGCGATCCTGGAGACCAACGACGTCACCGTCTACGTCGCGTTCCTGCGCGGCCTGTTCGAGGCCGACGGGACGGTGATCGAGGGAGTGCCGTCCGTGTCGACGTCCACCGAGTCGTTCGCCGCGGAGATCCGTACCCTGCTGCTGACCCTCGGGATGGCGACCACCACCCGGCGGACCCGCAGCGGCATGGGCAGCGACATCTGGCAGGTGCGGCTGCGCAATACCGACCACGCGATCCGGTACGAGGAGACGATCGGCTTCATCGGCGCCCGCAAGGCGGAGCAGATCGTCGCCGCGCCGCAGCAGACCGGCAACCGGGACCGAATCCACCTGCCGCGTGAGCTGTGGGATCTGCTGGTGCCGGCCGGACACCCGATGCGCGGTGCGGTCGTGCAGTCGCTGGCGAAGACCGGCGGCGTGTCGCGGACGCTGGCCGGCGAGATCTACGGCGAGGTGCTGGACGACCGCCTCGGGCACGCGCTCGGCTACCTCTACGAGACAGTGGCGGCGAACGAGGACGGTGGCGTGCAGCCGACGTACGACCTGTCGGTGCCGGCCAACGTCACCTACGTCGCCGGCGGGTTCGTCAGTCACAACACCATCGGTCTGATGATGGACTGCGACACCACCGGGGTGGAGCCCGATCTGGCGCTGGTCAAATTCAAGAAACTGGTCGGCGGTGGCTCGATGCAGATCGTCAACCAGACGGTGCCGCGCGCGCTGCGCAGCCTCGGCTACCCGGAGGAGCAGGTCGAGGCGATCGTCGAGCACATCGCCGACCATGGGCACGTGGTCGACGCGCCGAGCCTGCGCACTGAGCACTACCCGGTGTTCGACTGCGCGATGGGGGAGCGGTCGATCGCGCCGATGGGGCACGTGCGGATGATGGCGGCGGTGCAGCCGTTCATCTCCGGGGCGATCTCCAAGACGGTCAACATGCCGGAGGCGGCGACCGTCGCCGACGTCGAGCGGATCTACTTCGAGGGCTGGAAACTGGGCCTCAAGGCGCTGGCGATCTACCGGGACAACTGCAAGGTGGGCCAGCCGCTGTCGGCGGCCAAGTCGGACAAGGACAAGGAGACCGCCGCCGCCGAGCAGGCCAAGGTGATCGAGAAGGTCGTCGAAAAGGTCGTCGAGTACCGCCCGGTGCGTAAGCGGCTGCCGAAGAAGCGCCCGTCGGAAACGGTGTCGTTCTCGGTCGGCGGTGCCGAGGGCTACCTGACCGCCTCGTCGTACCCGGACGACGGCCTCGGCGAGGTCTTCCTCAAGATGTCGAAGCAGGGTTCGACGTTGGCCGGGGTGATGGATGCCTTCTCGGTGGCGATCTCGATCGGCCTGCAGTACGGCGTACCGCTGGAGACGTTCGTCGCGAAGTTCACCAACATGCGCTTCGAGCCGGCCGGCATGACCGACGACCCGGACGTGCGGATGGCGGCGTCGGTGATGGACTACATCTTCCGTCGCCTGGCGTTGGACTTCCTGCCGTACGACCGCCGGGCCGAGCTGGGCATCTTTACCGCCGCCGAGCGGACCGCGCAGATGCGGGCCGAGGCGGAGGCGGAGAACGCGGCGTCGGAGCTGTCGGAGATGGCGGTGTCCGCGCCGGTCGAGCCGAAGCATCCGGAGGCGTCGGCACCGTCGTCGGCCGACTCCGGCAGCGGTACGGCGACCGAGCCGGCCGCCGCGAGTACGCCGGCCCCTTCGTCGGTGCACTCGTCGACGGAGCTGTTGGAGGCGGTGATCGGCAAGGCGGCCGACGCGCCGCTCTGCTTCACCTGCGGCACGAAGATGCGCCCGGCCGGTAGCTGCTACGTCTGTGAGGGCTGCGGTTCCACCTCCGGCTGCAGCTGATCGAACACGTGTCACGGGGAGCCGGATGTGATCCGGCTCCCCGTTCGCGGTTCAGCTGACGACGGCACCTCCCGGGCAGGGTGATCATCTAGCGATGACCACCGCTGAGGTGTACGCCGACTTCGCCCGCCGGCAGGCGTCCGGGGTGTCGCCCAGCTACCAGCGGCTGGCGTACGCGGTCGCCCGCGACGACGATCTCCTCGCTTTGCTGGACTCGTTGCCGCCGCCGACCCGGCAGCCGGACCTGCTGTTCGGCGTGGTCCGGCTGCTCGGCGGGCCGGTCGACGAGCCGGCCGCGTTCCACGACTTCACGGTGGCGCGCTGGCCGGCGGTCGAGGCGCAGCTGCGTCGCCGCCTCACCCAGACCAACGAGGCCGGGCGGTGCGCCGTACTGCTGCCGGTGCTGGCGGCGTTGCCGCAGCCGCTTGCGCTTCTCGAAGTCGGCGCGTCGGCGGGCCTGTGTCTCTACCCGGACCGGTCGGCGCCGCCGGAGGCGACGCTGGTGGTGTTCCACACTGCCGTGCTCTACCACGTGCCGGCGTCGCGCCGGTCGGTCTTCGTCGACCTGGTACGCGGCCTGCCGCTGGCCTGGACCCGACCACACGGCCAGGGGATGACCTGGTTCGGCTGACCGCCGACCCGGGCGGCGGCCGTTTCACAGGTGGGTGGTCCGCGCGTCGCGGGCTGTCGCCGGCCGGGTTGTCGGCAGCGCGCGGGACAGGAAGTCCCGGATGTGGCCGACCACGGTGTCCAGGTGACTTTCCAGCAGGAAGTGACCGCCGCCGGGCACCAGGTGGATCTCGGCGTCCGGGAGGTCCCGCGCGAAGGCACGCGCCCCGTCCGGCCCGAAGATCAGATCCTCGGCCCCCCAAACGGCCAGTAGCGGCACCTGACTGCGCCGAAAATACGCGTGCAGCTTCGGGTACAGCGGAGGGTTGGTGGCGTAGTCGCGGAAGAGTGCCAGCTGTGCCAGGTCGTTGCCGGGGCGGCTGATGTCGCGGTGGTCGTACGTCCAGGTGTCGGGGTCGACCAGGTCGGGGCGGTCCACGCCGTGCAGGTACTGCCAGCGGATGGCGTCCAGACCGAGGGCGGTGCGCACCGCCGGCTCCGTGTCCGGTCCCGGATCGTCGGCGTACGCCCACACGGGTGTCCAGAAGTCGGGGACGAAGCCGTCGTCGTACCCGTTGCCGTTCTGGCTGATGACCGCGGTGATCATCTCGGGGGCGCGGAGGGCGAGTCGCCATCCGATCGGAGCGCCGTAGTCCTGCACGTAGATGGCGCAGCGGGTGACGCCGAGCTCGGCCAGGAACGCTTCGGTGACGTCGGTGAGTGCGTCGAACGTGTACGGGAACGCGTCGGCGGGCGGGGCGTCGGAGTGGCCGAAGCCGATGTGGTCGGGGGCGATGACGTGGAACCGGTCGGCGAGTCGCGGGATCAGCCGGCGGAACATACGTGAGCTGGTGGGGTATCCGTGCAGGAGCAGCAGCGTCGGCGCGTCGTGGGGGCCGGCCTGTCGGTAGAAGACGCGGTGCCCTCGCACGGTGGCGTACCGGTGGTGAACTTCGACCATCTCTAACCCTCTCAGAACTTCGTGGTGGTTATCTGGATTCAAGTGGAGCCGATCTGCGATAACCTGTCAAGCGCGGTGAGAGGGTTAGTGGCGAGGGTGGGTGAGATCACCGTGATCGACGAGCAGGCGCTGATCGAGGCGCTGAACAGCACACCCGTGGTGGACGGCCGACCGCAGGATCAGTGGGCCGACGACGCCGCGCTGCGGCGGTGGGCGCACCGCCACGGCGGCTGCGGCGACCCGGCAGCGGCCACCTGGCTGCGGACCGCCAGAGATGCGCTGCAGACCGCCACCCGCGGTGCCGTGCCCGAAGCGGACCTGCGACGGATCCTCGCCGGTGTCCAGCAGCTGCCCGAGGTCGACGCGTCGGGCCTGCGCTGGCGGCTGTGTGGGCCCCCCGACCGGATGCTCGCCGCCCAACTGGTGCTCGCCTGGTTCGACGTACAGGCCCGGCTACCCGGCCGACTGCGGCCCTGCGACAACACCGAGTGTCGCCTGTTCCACCTGGACCGCAGCCGCGCCAACACCGCCCGCTGGTGCTCGATGAAGACCTGCGGCAACCGGCTGAAGGCGCGCCGCCACCAACAACGCGCCCGCCGGGAGCCGGCACCCTGAACAGGGCAGCACGGTCCACCGCACGAACTCAGGATCCGGTTCGTTCGCCCAGCGTTTCCAGCCTCGGGGCGCACCTGATCTGGCGGCTCGTCGTCGATGCCGCCGTGACGACGGCCAGCCACGCCGCCAGGGCGGCGAAGGTCGGCACCGCGCCCAGGGTCTCCAGCGCTGTGCCGCCGAGGAGGGCGCCCACGGGGCGGGCACCCCAGCCGATCATCCGGGAGGCGCCGTTGACCCGGCCCTGGAGGCGGTCGGGGGTCAGGGCGTACCGGTAGGCGGCGGTGGTGGTGTTGAAGATCGGGCCCACCAGTGCGCCGACCGTGTAGACCGCCCCCAGCGTGAACACGGTCGGGGCCAGGGCCAACGCCGCCATCTGCGCGACCCACCACCAGAGCGCGCCGATCAGGATCACGTTCGGGGAAACGAGGCGTTGTACCGGCCGGGCCACCAGGGCACCGGCGATCGCGCCCACGCCGAAGAGCCCGAGCAGCAGACCAACGCCGGTCGGGGACGCGCCGAGGTCAGTGGCGCGCACGATGACGGCCAGGCTGAGGGTGCTGAAGGCCAGGTTGCCAGCCGACGCGATCGCCACGAGGGCGCGCAGGAGATGCTTACGCCACAGCCAGCGGACACCCTCGGCGATCTCTGCCAGCAGGGGGCGACGCTGCGCCACCCGCTTCTCCTCCAGGTCCCGCCGGATCGGGGCGACCAGGGCGACGCCCACCACGTACGACACGGCGTCGGCGGCGAACGGCACCGCGTGGCCCAGCCCGAACAGCAGGCCGCCCAACGGCTGGCCGGCCAGGTCGGCACCCTGGTCGCGGGCCTGGTTCTGGGTGATCGCCGTCGGCAGTTGGGGTTTCGGCACCACGTGTGGCAGGGCGGCGGTCTCGGCGAGCAGGAAGAAGACGTACAGCGTCCCCTCGACGAAGGCCACGACCATGAGGTGTCCGATCGTGATCCGTCCGAGCGCGACGGCCACCGCGACCGATGCCAGGGCCACCGCTCGACCTGCGTCGGCGACGAGCATGATCCGCTTGCGGGGCCACCGGTCGACCAGGGCACCCGCCGGCAGGAACCAGATCAGGAACGGGGTGGCCTGTGCGGCCGCCACCAGACCGGCCTGCGCCGGTGAGCCGGTGACGGCCAGCATGAGCAGCGGGTACGCGAGGCCGCTGATCCGGGTGTCGAGCGTCGATACGACCTGGCCGCTCCACAGTAGGAGGAAGTCACGGTTTCGCCAGAGCGGGACCGGCACCGGACCAGTCAGGCAATCGGCCGAGGTCAGGCACAACCATGATCACTTGATGCTCTGCTGGGATCGTGTCGGCGTGTCGGCCGGTTTTTCGTCAAGTGATCATGGTTGGCCGGGCTGGTGCAGCCAGACCCGCAGGGCGCCGATCGGGGCGAAGCCGTGTGCTCGGGCGCGCGCGAGGTCGTCGCCCTGCTCGTAGCTGACCAGCGGCAGCCCTGGAATGTGGACGGCTGCCTCGGTGATGGCGGTCGCCCGGACATCGGACTGTTCGCCGCTGTCAGCGGCGAACAGGTTGGACAGACCGACGACGTCGCCGTCGCAGGTCAGGACGAAGCCGCCAGCGCGCCTGCCGGGACTATCAGACGCCCCAGTCTCGCCGGGGCACCGCCGCCTGTCCGCAGAAACCGATCTGACCGCCCGTCGCGCTGGCCGGGTAAGCGGTACGCGCACACGGTTGCTCCGGTGCCGGTGCCAGCGGACCGCCAGGATCAGATGACGTAAACTCGGGTGACACGCCGAGGAACTCCCGCATTCTCGTCAGCTGATCTTGCGGCTGCGGTCGGCTCTCTAATGATGAGTTTTCGTGTCCGTACCCCCGTCATACCTGCGACGGCCACGACGAGCGGAACGACGACCTGATAGGTGTGGAGACGCGGCTGATGGCAGCAAGCCGACCGGATGCTCGGGCCGTTCGAGGACGCCGAGGACACGGACACGGTGCAGGAGACGTTCCTGCGGGCCTGGTGGCGTCGGGAAGAATGCTGAGTGGTGTCCGGGAGCCCGGTCGCACTGGGTCTTGCATCAGCGCAATGCGTCTGCGCTGCGTTCGCACCACTCGCGGAACGTCCCTGGCGCCCCAATGCCACGTAGCTTAAGTTGATCTTGGTGGTGGCTGGACCCGGTAGATGTGGATGGTCGCTGGCCGGTCGTGGC